>NZ_JBXWOA010000003.1:0-427928 GCF_059610645.1 Ruegeria sp. CDSC054
GGATCGGACTTGGCTATGCTATGCTTTCCTTTTCTTACTGCCAAAAATCGGTGAATTGTCCGCCGGTTTAGCTGCAAACGGGAAATGGGAACACTCGCTGTACGGTTACTCTCTGCTGGGGTTTCTCCTTTACTACTTGCTGGAAGCCAGCCGCGACGTGGGGGCCGATAACAGGTTGTCGCTTGGCTTGGACACAGTGGCACTCGGAACCTATAACTGCTTGCTTGCCATTACAGTCATGCAAACCACAGGAACATCGCCTGAGCTGTACGCGATTGGAACGTTGGCCTATTCACTGCATTTGTTTGGGGTAAATATTTATCTCTATAAGACCCACCCCGGGCATATGTCTGGATGGCTACGCGCATACTTTGTCGCGTCGCTTGCAGTCGGCATATTGATCGGTCTCAGCGCGGACAAAAGTAGCATGATCTATTCAATTGCGAATGGGTTGACAGGGGGTGTGATAATAGCCCTGTCTCTTCGGGTTAAACTACCCAGCCTTTCGGCAGTGAATACAAAGGCTCTTTTGATTGGTGTGGTGTTTGCTGCGGTCGCTGTCGTCTTAACCCGGTACTGACCCGACGACGCTAAACGTAATATTTGGCTTGTCTTTAAAGAGCGACAAGGAGAAGGCTTGGTTATGCCAAAACGCTGGCAAAGCTGAGCTATTTGGCTCTGCGTTATAGGTTAACGCGCTTTAAAATTCATTTGCTCAAAGTCTCTGCAATTAATTTCATCGCAACCATCGAGTCCAGGTACATAGGTGTGTTCTGAACTTCTGGCTGGCTTGATAGCCTCACCATAACCACATTGGCTTCCTGGTTCACGTACGATAGCTGCCCATAGACACCGATACCGTAAAACGCACCATTTTCCCTATCTTTGACCCAGACTTGGTTACGGTAGTGGAAGCCTTCAAACACCTCTGCATATGCACTTTTCTCATAAGCTGCAATCACATCGTCATTTGTTTGAATAGTGTCAGCTATCCAATCTGAAGGGATAACTTGAGTGTCGTTAACCTTACCGTTGTCCAGCATCATTTTGCCAAATCGTAATAGGTCACGAGAGCTAGTGAATAACCCGCCACTGGTTTGAACAATCCTTTTTGGGCCCCAGTTCGCTATATGCAGGGTCCTTAGCACCGATGTCCTGCCACAATTCGGCCAGTACATCTAAATAGCTCTCACCGGTCGCCGACTCGATAACCATACCAAGTAGTGCAGATAGCACTGAACGGTAACTATATACTTCACCGTCTTCTACTAAGTTCTCGCGGTCACTCAGAGAAATCATATACTCTTTAACGCCTGACTCAGTGTCACAAATTTCAACTTTTTCAGAGAGGTCCTGACCAAAGGCACAGAACAGATCACCGGCATCGTCTAAGTAACCACTAGAAGCATCTTTCCAATCAACAGCAGCGGTCATATCAAGTAGATGTCTAACCGTTGTATTTTTGAATGCTGGGCCATCCAACTCAGGCAGGTATTCAGTGATCAATTTTTTTGGATCTAATTTCCCCGCCTCAACCGCCAACCCTGCTGCCATACCCAACACTGTCTTGGTGATAGAGTGAATGCGGTAGGACGTATCCGCTCTCATGCCATTGAAATACTTTTCAGCGACGAGTTTACCATCGTGATAAATCAAAAAACTATCGGTATGCGTTTGATGCAACCAATCTCTGATATTTTGTTCTTCATTATTGCTAGCCAAAAAAAACTAAGTTCTCAAGCTCAGTTGGGTATGGGGCTTTTTCAAGAGTACGTACCCAATCTGACGGTGGAACTCGTGCTAATTCTCCAAAAACATTTGTCCCTTCAAATATCCATGGGCTTCTATCTACAGATTCAACGGTTTCATCCCAGAATGAACCAGCCTCTGCGCTTGCTGGTTCGGTAGGAGAAGTACGTGCCGCACCAGAGCCCAAAAGAGCTATAGCAATAGCGGATGTCACTAACAGCTTTTTAGCATTTCTTTTCATTTTAGGGGATCTCCGCAGGATTAGGTAATGTCTAAGCAATCCAGCCATGCTTCAGCTCTGGTGTCTAGCTTCTTGTGCCTGGGCCGCGGGGCGGTCAGACGACTGCGACTAGTCTTCTGGTAGGACAGCATAGTAGTCGCAAGCGCCGGTTGGCTGATACAAGTGCGCTAGTCGCCTCATGCAATGCCCGCTTCGTCCGCATCTCGGAGGATGTAAAGCTCGTAATGAAGGTTCGCTTCGCGAACAGACCGGTCATCATCAACCGTTGAGCCTAAGGAGGCTTTGTCCGCTCACCGCCATTAGCCGTCTGGTTTCCAACGTCCGGTGTCGGGTAGCTGAAAAGGGGAATTTGCAGCCATCCGCATTTTTGCTCCAAAGGACCGCGGTCAGCCCAAAGCGGAAGTTCACTCGTCTAAGGCGAAACAAGTGGTTTTGGACGATTTTGCATTAGCCTAATCCCAAGTAACAGAGATAAACAACCAAACGCCAATCCCCCTGCGAGGGCATTTGCAATGAAAACACCACCAAATAGGGATATCGCTGTTCTTCCTGCCTGCTCGATAGATGTGCCCGCTACGATAGATACCCAGTCTTGCAGGTATAATGCGAACAGGACCGAGAACCCCACGGGTGAAATGATGAGCGCTGTACCGAGAGAGGCCAATCCTCGCCCGAAGACAGCCCGCAGTGTTGACCCTTTCAAAACTATTGCGGCTGTGAAAGCAAAAACAACAAATGCAGAGAGCAGGACTAGCAACATGTCCACAATTGGAGCGAGGTCTTTCGTGACCGTCCCTGCTAGGGCCGAGGTGAAGGGCAATAGAACAAAGGTAGCAAGCCCTGCGGCAAGGTGCCCGGCGAACAATTTTGGTAACTTGCCAGACGAGCGTTTGTCGCTCCGGTTTTTTGGCTTAGGTGGTTTGGGCAGATCCGGATCAATCTGATCCCACCGCACGGATATTGGTTTTGGACGAGAAAGCATAACAGCCCCCTTGGTTTGTTAAATTTGAGACGACCTAGCCAGCCGCTTGTTCTTGGGAATTTGGTAGGCCGGAACGGAGTTTCTTTCGGCGCTTGGACTAATATTTGCGTGATCTAGACATGCCGACGCGCGAACATTGGTGTCCTTGCCATCTCAAGTGATGAACATCCTGATTACGTAAGCGACAGTCGCTAGGCAAAAGACGCTGCCGAACCAGATCGCGCTGAACCAGAATACTTGCTTTAGCAGTTTCAATGGTAGCTCTCCTCTGGATCGGCCTTTCCGCGGAAAACCCAGTACGTGTAGGCGGTATAGGCCAGGATTATGGGCAACAGAACGACGGCCCCGACCAGAGCGAAGGCCAAGCTCTTATCCGGCGCAGCGGCTTCGGCAATCGTGAGGCTTGGGGGTAGCATATAGGGATAGAAGCTGATCCCAATGCCGATGAAGCAGACGACGAATAAGGCAATGGCGCAGAAGAAGGGTTGATAGTCTCGCTGTTCCCTCAGGCCGCGATCAAGCATCCATGCAATAACAGCAACGATAGCTGGCACTAGTACAGAGAAAACGATACCGGGCCACGAAAACCATCTGATCAGATAGACCGGATCTTGGAACGGGGTCAAAAGACTGATGAGGCCAATCAACGCGAGCGTCATTAGCATCAGCGGGCGGGTAAAAGAACGCATCTGGCGCTGTATCTCGCCCTTGGTTTTCATGTTGAGCCAGGTTGCTCCTAGCAAGGCATACCCGATCACCAAGGCCACACCCGTCGTGACAGAGAACGGCGTCAGCCAATCCCATTGTCCGCCTGCGTACAGCCGATCCTCGACCGGGATACCCTGGACCAGCGCGCCAAGCGCGATGCCTTGGCAGAGGGCGGCTACGGTTGACCCACTGTGAAACGCAACATCCCATAGCCATCGCCCGCGCTCCGTTCGCCACCGGTGTTCGAAGGCGACACCGCGGAAAACAAGCGCAAGAAGCATGATGATGACGGGCATGTAGATCGCGGGCATCACCACAGAATAAGCAAGCGGGAAAACGGCGAACAAACCTCCGCCCCCCATGACCAGCCAGGTCTCGTTACCGTCCCATACAGGCGTGACAGAGTTCATCATGACATCGCGATCTTTGTCGGATTTCGCGAATGGAAAGAGGATTCCAATTCCAAGATCGAAACCGTCCAGGATCACATAAGTCAGAACGGAAAAGGCAATGATACCGGCCCAGATTGTCGAGAGTTCAAGCATTACGCTGTCTCCGCCAAAATAGAGATTTCAATGGGTTTGTGACTTTTCTGGAAACCTTCGACAGGTGGTTTCCCCATCAGGCGCAGCATGTAGAACGTGCCCGCTCCGAACACCGCGAAATACACAACGATGAAGGCAATCAGAGACGCGGCAACTGTAGGTGCATCCACTTGTGAGAGTGAGTCCGATGTCCGCATCAGCCCATACACAGTGTACGGTTGGCGCCCGACTTCGGTGGTGATCCAACCGGCCAGTACCGCCACGAACCCGCTGGGCGCCAACAGAACGGATGTCCGGTGCAGCCAGCGATCGTCGTTGAGGCGGCCGCGAACCCGCTGAACAAGCGACCACAAGCCGATGCCCAGCATGGCAAAGCCGATAGCGAGCATAATGCGGAAGCTGTAGAACACAATCGCGACCGGGGGTTCTTCGTCGTCGGGGATAGTGTCCAGCCCTTCAAGCGGCGCGTTGGGATCATGTTTCAGGATCAGCGAAGATAGTTTCGGGATTTCGATGGCATAGTCCACGCGCTTTTTATCCTCGTTCGGAATGCCGAACAGGATAAGCGGTGCACCTTCGGGATGGCTGTCGAAGTGACCTTCCATCGCCATCACTTTCTGCGGTTGATGCTCCAGCGTGTTCAAACCATGAAGGTCGCCGGCAACGATCTGCACAGGGGTGACCAAAACGGCCATCCACATTGCCATCGAGAACATTCGAGTGACCTCGACCGTGCGATTGCGGCGTAACAAGTGCCAGGCCGCAACCCCGGCCACCACGAAAGCAGTGGTAAGGTAAGCGGCAAGAACCATGTGTGTCAGGCGGTAGGGGAAGGACGGATTGAAGACAATCGACCACCAGTCGACGGGAATGAACTGCCCCAGTTCGTTGATGTCAAACCCAGCCGGGGTTTGCATCCAGGAATTGACTGACAATATCCACGTTGCCGAAATCAGCGTGCCAACGGCGACCATCGCCGTGGCCGTCATGTGTAAACCGCGACCGACGCGTTCGCGACCGAAAAGCATTATGCCGAGGAAGCCTGCCTCAAGGAAAAAGGCCGTCATGACTTCATAGGCCATCAAGGGGCCGATTACGGGACCAGCGGTGTCCGAGAATGCGCTCCAGTTCGTGCCGAATTGGTAAGACATCACGATGCCGGACACGACACCCATCGCGAAGCCAACGGCGAATATCTTTTTCCAGTAGTTGAAGAGGTTCAGGTAGACCTTGTCTTTTCGCCATAGCCAGAGGCCATTGAGAACAGCCAAGAAGCTTGCCAAGCCGATAGAAAAGGCCGGGAAGATGATGTGAAACGACACGGTAAAGGCAAACTGGATGCGTGCCAGGGTTTCTGCGTCGAAGTTTGCGAATAGGTTCATTGCCGCTTCCTTAGGCATTGGGTTCCAAAGAGCGGCAGTGAACAGAAGTGTTTCGGTTGCCAACTCGTCGATGTCATTCAGATGAGTTGGATTTGGGTTGGTAGCTGTTTCAGTTCGTTTGGGTTCTGGACGGTTGTTTTTGGGTTTTGGACAAAACCCGGTTCGAGATGGGCGACTGAAATTTGAAACCGAGAACGCCGCGAACGTGTGGCGTTCGAAGGCCCAAAACAAAGTTGCCACCCGGCTCGATTACGAGCTGGATGGCAACCTCTCAGAAACTGTGCGAGTTCTGTGTGGGATGGTCAGTCAAACAGCGTCTGGATGCTAACAGCGCATGCTGACCGGTCAGGTTTGTTCGGCGGTATTTCTCCTTTTTTTTGTTTCGCTGGCGGTCGTGTCTTAGTCGTTCCAGTCTTTGTGTTCTTCTTTAAAGTCGTCGCGACGTTCTTGGGCTTCGTCTTGCGCGTCTTCAAAATTGTCCTTTTGGATCGCACCTCCTACGGCTCCGACCGCAGCACCAGCGGCCGCGCCACCTACGATGCTTTCGCCAGCGATACCGGCGACAGTGGCACCGACAACCGCGCCTTTGATCGCTTTGTCGGTGACGTAGTCAGCATGAGCAGTAGCAGCCATGGTGATCAGAAGTGCGCCTGAGATCGGGGCGATAAAGAATTTCTTCGAGGTCTTCATAGGGTTCATCCTTGTTCTGGGTTAGCAACCACCGCGGCTGCTGTGTGCCATTGAACTAGGTGACCCGTTGGTCTGCTTTCTTTTGGAGACGGGACAAGGTTTTGTGGATCTTGGACATCTGGGCGCTTTCTGGATTGCATGGACCAGAAAAAGCTACCGGCCCGTTTTACGGAACCTTGCCGGCGTTTCACCTGTCCACCGTTTGAACGCCACTGAGAAAGCAGCCTGATCGGCGAAACCGAGCATAAAGGCCACGCGGGCGACGCCCTCGCCGCTACGAAGCATCCGCTTGGACAGGTCGCACAACACCCCTTCCAGTAGTGCCTTGAAACTTGTTCCTTCAGCCGACAGATGCCGGGTCATGGTACGCCGCGTCAGTCCAAGCTCTCCGGCTATATCGTCGCCGTTTGGTATCGGTCCGGGAAGACGCTCCCCGAGCATGTCCACAATGCGGTCGGACAGACTGCGGACTGCATCAGGCTGAGCCTTCAATTGCTCTTCTCCGTGCCTGCGTAAATGCCCTAATAAGGTGGGATCTGCCGTTGGTATCCGAAAACTCATGCCGTTTGAGGGTAGAGCCAGGGCGTATCCGGACTTGAAGCCTAAGACTTCACATCTCGCCAAATCGGCCAGTAGCCGGCAGTGCTCGGCATCGTCCGTTTCCAACTCAATCGAGATCGGGGCAAGGCCGCCAGAGGTGATTTGTTGCACTCGCTTGTAAAGGCCGAAAATCAGCATTTCGCGATGGCGAGGATATTGATGCGCCGGGATAACACTGCTCTCCAGAGTTATCTTTGGCTCGTTGGGCGCCCCGACCACGTCAAGACGCAAGTCAGGGTCTTGCATTGCATAAAAGCGCTGCGTCAATACCAGCGCGTCTTCCACCGTTTCGGCAGCCCGCACGATGTAAGCCAGAAGTGTTCCGGGACCTTGTGCCGAAAGCCCGACCCGAGCGGCGAAGGTCTTGTCTTCCAAAATACGACACGCGGTTTCCACAGCGCCTGCTTCATGTAGCAGCTCGACAGTGGCGTCGGGGCTGTCGACGATATCAGAGGGTGCTCCCGCCATTTCCAGGACTTCAGGAAACGGAACCCGCGCGCCGGGCTCTTGCGAATAACGCAGCCCTACATTTTGCAGTCTATAAGCGCTGATGCGTGGCACTTTTGCGTCCTCCCCTGACTTGCACGCAACCTCCTGCAGTCACTGCAATTGTCCAGAAGCCAATAACAAATGTCCAGAACCCTCAGGATCGCGGATGCGATGACGGTTAGGTCCGGGTCATCAGAAAGGAAACGACCATGATCTACTTCGCAAGGTACTACCGCGTACTGAAGGCAATCCAAAACTCCGCCAAACAAGAGTGGTCCGGGGGGAACATCCACGGTCTGCGCTCATTGGCGCTTGGCGAAAAAACAGCGGACGGACGTCGCTGGGATCCCCCCTATGTCCCGCAGGAACAGCCCTCAGAACCATCTCAAAATCAGACCGAGAACTGAATTTCCACAGACACCTAAAATCTTCACACGCAGCACGGCTGCGAAACAAAAGGACCTGAAAAATGAAACCACCCGCGTTCCTGATGGCACCTATACTTGGCGTCATCTCAACTCCTGCCTTCGCTGCTGGCGGCGATCCGAGATGGTGGGTCGCGCCCAATCAGACCGACACCTATGCTTGGGTTGGTCTGGTTGTTCTCTTTCTGGCGATCCTACTCGTCGTGCACCTCTATGCGCGCTTTGAACGCTATACCGAGCGCAAATCAATCGGCACTCCGCTGCGCACAACTATTCCGGTGATGCTTACCATAGCCTTGGCGTACGAATTGATGCCCGCGCTCAGCCACTTCAGCATTCTGCTGCCAGGCGCGCTGATCCTGACTGCAATCGCCCGCGACTTCATGTTGTGGTGGCGGCCTTCGACAGAGGAGCTGGTAAAATGATTGAACTGCTCGTCACATCTTTTCCGTTTGTCCTGCGGGTAATCTACCTAAAATGGCGCGGGATTCCAGTCACCCTATACAACGTTCACCGAGCGCTCTTCATGTGGTTCGTACTAGCACTGATCGTCTTCTTTGCCGTGTTCTACTACTACCCAAAATCTTACACAGGTCTTGTGCCATTCAGAACTGTTCCGGTCGTTGCTGAGAACGGTGGAACAGTAACAGATATCTACGTAAAGGGCGGTGATCGTGTAGAACCGGGCGATCCGCTGTTTGCAGTCGAGAATGCGTCGGAACAAGCTGCAGTAGATTTTGCAACCCGTAAAGTTGAGGAGATAGAAAGCGCGAAACTGGCAGCTGAATTGCAGGTCCAAACTGCTCAGGCCGTAGTGGATGCCGCAGTTACCGCCAGAGAACAGGCTGAGCTGGTGCTGATGGATCACGAGGCACTTCAAGCAAAGGGCTCTGCAGCATTTCAAGTGAGCCAGTTGGAACGCGCCCAGGCAACCTTGAGTACTCGGGAAGCAGAGGTAGAGGCTGCTGAAACCCAACTTGGCGTGGCACAAGTCCGAGCTAGTGCTGTTCTGCCTGCCCAACTTGCATCGGCGCGCGCGTCGTTGAAGCAGGCTCAGGTGGAACTGTCAAAGACATTGACGCTCAGCTCTGTCGACGGTGTCGTTGAACAGGTCACCCTAAATGTCGGATCACGCGCAGCGCAAGCCGCGATGAGCCCGGCTATGCTGATCGTACCCGACCGCAAGGATGCTGAGCGAGGACGTATCGTCGCTGGCTTTTCGCAGGTTTCTCGCACTGAATTGTACGAAGGTATGGCGGCGGAAGTGGCGTGCGAAAGTAACTTCAACATCTCGATGCGCAATACCGTTCTTCCTGCAAGGATCGTACGTATTCAGGAGCAGATTTCTTCCGGTCAGCTAGCGCCTAGCGGTCGCCTGATCGAGCCGAGCGAAAAGGCCAAACGGGGTCAGATCGTTGTGCATCTTGATCTGGTACACCCAGAACACCGCGAACTTTTGGTTCCAGGTAGTGGTTGCATTGTACAATCCTACACCACCAATTTTGAAGGCGAAATGGAAGGAACACTTGTCGCCCACGGGATTCAGGCCATGGGTATCATCAAAGCCGTCGGTCTACGGGTCAAAGCTTGGTTCGGTCTGACATCGGGTATCGGCTTGATCGGTGGTGGTCACGCCTGACTTTCCAACTCCATCCACTTTCAATAAGTGCGGCTTCCAACAAATGTTGGGAGCCGTTTCGACAATTTGCAGACAGATCGCATGTCAAATAAATGCGAGTTATGTGACGGCTTTCTGCCACACGGCGAACGATTTGACTGTCCGCTCAGGTGATCTTATGCAGGAAAATTACAACCACTTACAGTAGCCCGGAATGTCCGTTTTGTCCGCGTTACGGTGTTTCCAATCAAGCCTGGCGTCTGGCTGGTTCGCGCCACCAAACGACGTTGCCGACAGGGCTATGTCATGCTAGCTGAGATCAAGCCCTGATTGTTTTCCACTTAACCGCACCCAACACGGATTTCTCCGTGCCTGCTGTTGTGCGGATTGAAAGGAAAACGAATGAAACGACCAAAGTTACCGCCAATCCAAGGCAGACGTTTTGACGCCGAGATGCGCCAAGATACGGCATTTAATTTGACCGAGCATGCTTCCAAGGGGCCGACTTGGCTTAGACATTGAGGAAGAATTTCCTTTGTTGTTCTGACAGAGGAGCTTTTCGAACAAGTTTGGCCTGACCATCGGCGCGCTTGGAGCGTGGATGATATGCCAATTCGCCATGAGCAAATGTTGCTCGAAGCGCTTGAGGCTTCGCTATCTCAAGACAATGAAGAATAGAACGTTAAAAGCGTGAGGGCAGGGGGGTCAGAGGTGCTGTAAAACCTGGTCACCTGAAGGAGTTCAGAAAAATTGTTCAATCGCCCTTGCGACAGTTTGCAACCAAGAGAAAACAACATTTCGCTTAGCAGACGTGCACAATAAGAAATGTTATCAGTTATGAGCAAAAATTTTGGCAGAGAACGATGGCTAAGATTGGCGATAGCCTCACTAGAGGTGCAAAAGAAGCACTGGAAGTTGCAAAGGGTGAACTCGACCCTGCTGGGGCATCTGTGCCTAGTGAAAAGACCGATAACGCCGCAGATGCTTCCGATAGACCAGCTATCGCCAAGTGCCTTCACGGGATCCCCACAATGCTTGAATCTTCAATTCTATGAAGCCGAACCGACAGGAAACAGCGTCTACTTTTCCTCGCGTGAATGCCCTTCAATCTTGTTTTTCACAATTGTTGGGTCGTAAGCATTCTGCGACCCAAGCGGTGCATCGAGCGCGCGAAATATAGTCATCCGAGACACACCCAAATCGTGTGCGATCTGGGCCTTTGATAACCCGCTAGCCGCAAGAGATCGAATTTGTGCGTCATCTACTTGTTTTCGTCTGCTACGATAAACACCTCTTTCCTTGGCGGCATCAATACCTGCTCTCTGTCTGTCGCGGATGAATTTCAGTTCCATATCAGCGACCATGCCGAGCACTGTTACCACCATTCAACCAAGATCACCGGCTGTACTCACTTCCGGTTCAAGAACCCGCAGGGAAGCGCCTTTGGCATCCAGTTCATGCACCAGTTTCAGAACATCCTTCGTAGTCCGACCAAGGCGATCAAGTCGGTGAACAACCAGTTCATCACCTACGCGTAATAACTCGAAGATTGTTCCTAATTCCGTGCGCCCGTCACGCGATGCACCTGACCCTGTTTCTGACCGGACGATCTCGCACTCAGCTTTCTTCAATGCTGCCGTTTGAATGTCGAGATCTTGGCTCGTGGTGCTGACTCTGGCATATCCGATGCGGGGCATTTGGTATCTATCACATTAGGGTAGGGGGGATGTTCAATCTGTCACATAGTTGAATTGACCACCCTAATGGGACGGTGGATCGCGTCACATTTAGATGTCATTTTGTGGTGCACCCAATTGTTACATGGAGATGTGTGATCCACCGAAAGTGAACGCAGCATTCTGACACGGCAGGATGTTTGATTTTTCATAGTCGCCAACTCCTCGCAGATCGTGCGTAGACGTCAGAGAGTTCTGTTGGTGACAGTTTGTTCAGGTGGCTCTTGTCAAACACAACCACATCGTTGGATAGAAATTGGTCAATGTTCATCCGGTCCCTGGCTTCGAGGATGAACGAATGTTCAACCGCCAGTGTTGCCAGCAAGCCTCCTGTTTCGATATGCGCGGCTAATTCCCGCTGTAACGCCTGAAAGCTCAACGTATGGCCGCCATTGTCGGTAACAATGAAAATAACGCGGACGATGAAATCGCATAATTGATCTTATGTTAAATATAATGATGTAAGTATTCACCTGTACGTTTCGAACATAACTACTAGAAACCAGCAAGGTTGACCCACGCGAATTCATCTACCATCCTATTTGCGTATAGTTTGTTATATTGTGCGAACCCGCACGTTTGTTTTGGCAAGGTCGATGAAATGACCGATAATTCACAAAAGACCTACGTGCATGACACGCATCGTTTGCGCGACCCCGAGCACACCTTAAGAATTGTGCAACCATTTCTTCGGGAAATGGGCATAACTCGGATCGCAAATCTGACCGGCCTGGATAGGATTGGTTTACCGACTGTTATGGTCGCTCGTCCCAATTCCCGATCTGTTGCGGTGTCACTTGGTAAGGGGCTGTCGCTGCAGGCAGCGCAAGCTTCAGGCGTTATGGAAGCGATCGAATCCTGGCATGCCGAACGTGTGCGACTTCCGCAACGGCTTGCCAGATTTACCGATTTGGCTGATGACGCGACCGTTGTGGAGGTGGAGCGATTGCCTAAGGTCACTGGCGCGCAATTTGATCCCAACGGCAACATGTTATGGGTCGAAGGCTGGGATTTGAAAAGCCAACACACCTGCTGGGTTCCGCTTGAGATGGTGGACACTGACTACACCACGCCTCCACTCGCTGGACAACGCGCCTTTCCCAGAACAACGAATGGTTTGGCTTCGGGCAACAATGTCGCCGAAGCGAGTTGTCATGCGATTTGCGAATTGATTGAGCGCGATGCAACGACGCTGTGGTCTCATCAATCCAAGACCGTGCGTATTGATCCCGGTACTGTCGATGATCAGCGATGTCGGGCGGCCATTGAAAAAATCACCGCCGCAAATCTGGAGATCGGGCTGTGGAACACCACGTCGGATATCGGAATTGCCAGTTTTCGCTGCGTGATCTGCGAGGCCGGCGGGCAGACTGGGCACATCGGCATCGGCGACGGGTGCCATCTGGATCGAGCAATCGCGTTGCTGCGCGCGGTGACAGAGGCTGCTCAGACCCGGCTAACCTATATCTCAGGCGCCCGCGATGATCTGGATCCGGCAGAATTCACTGATCAGGCGCAAACGGATCGGTGTAGATATGTGCGGGATCTGATCGATCGCGCCCCTCCGACAGGGAATTTTCAGGACTGCCCGACGCATTCAACCAAGAAATTCGAGGATGACCTGGCTTTGCTGTTAATCAGGTTAGAGGCCGTCGGGGTTTCTCAGGTGGTGATCGTGGACTTGTCTCGGCCTGAATATGATCTATCGGTTGTTCGGGCGGTCATACCGGGCTTGGAAGCGCCGCACGACGACGCGGATTACGTACCGGGCCTAAGAGCGCTGCAGATCAGGCAGGAAACCGCATGAACGTTGTCGTATTTGTGGGCCCTACCCTGCCAGCACACGAAGTTGCCGCACAGTTGAATGCTGCGATCCTGCCCCCTGTTCAGCAGGGTGATGTCTATCGCGCAGCCAAGGATCACCCGCACGCAATTGGGATCATAGATGGGTTCTTCGAAGGTGTGCCCTCGGTCTGGCACAAGGAAATCTTGTGGGCGATGGAACAAGGGATACCGGTCTTTGGCAGCGCCAGCATGGGCGCCCTGCGTGCCGCTGAACTTGCCGATTTTGGAATGATCGGTGTTGGCGGGATCTTTGAGGACTACCTTAGCGGCGTTTTGCAGGATGACGATGAGGTCGCGGTTCTGCACAGTCCGGCAGAGCTGGGGTTTCAACCGCTTAGTACACCGATGGTATCTATCCGAGCCACAGTCAAACAGGCGCAGGCTCAGGGGATTTTACCTTCTGAAAGCGTCGCCACTATCCTAGAGCATGCGAAATCCAGACACTATCGGCACCGTATCTGGCAAAACATCGGCAAAGAGTTAAACGACCTACCCGGAATAGCGGCCTTTTTGGATTGGCTACCCGACGGCCAAATTGATGCGAAAGCAGATGACGCCCGCGCGATGCTGGCCCTTATGGCGGATTGCCTGTCGCAGGGCACCCTACCCCCAAGTCCCGTAACGCGGACCGAACCAACATTGGTGTGGAAACAGTTGCGCAACCGCATCGACACCAACGAGGCAAAGAACCACGCGGTGATCGACGAGTTGAGGTTGGACCCGGAACTTTACGCCGAATTGCGCAACCGCGCAGTGCTGAGCGTGATGGCACAGGAAGAAGCCGCCGAACAGGATCGGCATCCTGATCGTGACGCCCTGATCCGGCAGATGACGGACCATAGGGCCAAAGCTGGATTGTCTCAAAAAGCGCATTTGATGGAATGGCTGGCCGCCAATGATCTGAACCTTGCGGAATACGAGGACATATTGACGGATGCCGCTCGGATTGATGCGACGGTCGCCGCGCGTTTGACCCAGTTGGATGGGCCATTGCTGGCTGAACTGAAACGAACCGGAAAGTATGCCGATCTACGGGAACGGGCGGCCGCCAAGGAAAAAGCTGCGATTGTGAATGGGCACCTCTCGGGCGCGGATCGTCTGCGTATGGTCGTTTGGTATTTTGAAACGCGCCTTGACCAGGACGTGCCGGATAACCTGGACAGCTACGCAACCTCGCTTGGCCTATCCGGGCGCGCGGAACTGGGTGAATTGATCGAAGCAGAGTTTTTGTTTTGCCACAGGAGTTCCTGTGCGGAGGTTCCAAATAGCAAAGTGACTTCCACCCGGCACGAGGGGTCGATTGATGAACACACATGAGACTGCAAGCGTCGAAGAACCCGGCACACGGTTCCTGCTGTATCCGCAATCGCCTTTTCTGGAACCTGGCGCGCAACCGGAGCTTGTCGAAATTTCGGCTCCGCAAGGCAGCATTGGGCCAGGGCCTTCCGGTCCGCGCATGTACACCGTCAACCCTGTTGGAAAAACCACACCTTACGGTGCCATCGTTCCAGGTCCGAATGGACCGGGTATGTATCTGCCGCCGTGGGACGGGTACATTCAGCCGCCCGCAATGCCCGATGAGTTCGGGAATTTCTTTCATATTGCCCCATCCGACCCCGCATTTGAGGCGGCGCATTTGTTCGGGTCGGCCCATTTTACAATGGATGTTTGGCAAGGGTATTTCGACCGGCCGATCCCATGGCATTTCGCGCGCGATTTCAACCGGCTGGAGTTGTCCCTGCTACCCAGTCTGGATAACGCACATATTGGCTGGGGGTTTCTGGAAACAGGCGGCACGCACGAACATGGAGATGAGTACCGGCCATACAGCCTGAACTTTGACGTTGTCTCCCATGAAATTGGACATGCCATTATTTATAGCGTCATTGGTATGCCGTCAGATGGGGATGCGTCGGGCGAATATTATGGGTTTCACGAGTCAGCTGCCGATATGGTCGCCCTTCTTGCGTCGCTACATTTTGGTTCTGTAGTTGACGCTCTGTTAAAAAACACGCGGGGCAACCTTTACACATTCAATCGTCTGAACCGGTTTGCAGAACTCGGGGAAAACGCGCAAATCCGAATTGCCGCCAACACACGGTCCATGTCAGAGTTTGCGGCCGGATGGACCAGCGAACACGATCTTTCCGAACCGTTGACCGGAGCGATGTTCGACGTTTTCGTAGACATTTATCACGAACGCCTGCTGCTGCATGGCCTGATCTCACCCGAAGAAGAACATCTGTCCGATCAGTTGGAAGACTCTCCGGATTACAGCGAGGTTATGCAGGGTGTTTTCGATGCCCGTTATGCCGAAAACCCCGATGGTTTCCGGATCGCTTTGCTTGAGGCGCGCGATTTTCTGGGAACCTATCTGGCCGACACATGGGAGCGACTGGATGCGGATATGCTCAGCTATTTCGGTGTTGAAAAGGCCCTGCTGGCGGTCGACCAGGAAATCACTGGCGGTGCGTTTCGCAACATCATCGAAGGCAACTTCCGCATGCGAGATATTGGTCTGATGTCTGCCGGTCCGCGTCTTCCCGATCCCGAAGAAGACAGCCACTCGGCCTCGGTTCGCACGCAGGTGCCGGAATGACCTGTAAAATCCTTTATTTTTAAGCGGTTTTATGGCATGCAATCGGAAGAAGTTTATTGGAACGCATTTGCTCGAACATTTTTCGAGCTTATTTTGAGGGGGAGATGAGGGTTTTGGCTTCGTCGATCCCATAATTGGGAGAGAGAGATATGCCTGAATCCTTGCTCAGTTTTTCAGAAGTGTTGATATATGGCCGTGAGCTCGAAGATTTACAGTACAAACGTATTCCATCTGAAGGAAAGGGCGCCAACAAGCATCTCGACAATCAATTTGGGGTGGAAAATGGGGAAAAAGATCTAAACGGTCCTCGGTTCGCCAAGATTTATGGCTTTGCCTTTGAGGGTACTTATTACGATTTGCCGGAGCCGGTGATTTTTTTGGTCCATGGTAAAGGCGGTCTGGTCGCTAATCCCAATGAGCCCGCGGACAACGCATCCAGAGCACCGAAGGAACCGGGCATCGGCGGCGTCGCAGCAGCAGATTATCAGGTCGCCGACGGTATTCGCTTCTGGAAGTATGACAAATCTGACCAGACCATGCGTATGGACGTGATGACCGGCCAGTTCGAACAAGTCCTGCTGGACATCTATTTCGGCTTTGACAGCCCGGCTATCAGCGGTGCCAAAGTCAGCGGCGCGAAAGTAAGTGGGGCCAAGGTCAGCGGTGCCAAAGTCAGTGGCGCGAAGGTGAGCGGTGCCAAAGTCAGCGGCGCAAAGGTACGCGGCGGCGACTAAGCCCGGTTTGCAGAAAAATATTCAGAGGCACCCGAAATTGGGTGCCCCTTTGCTTTTCAGAACCCGGCTTTTTTCAGACCTTCCACAAAGTGCTGCGTGTCTTCCTCTAGCCGATCCGGTTGAACTGTTGTCCACCGGGCCAGCGAAAAGTTCGGATGCGCCTCGCGATGTTTTTCCCGGATCAGACGGGCCATGTCCGTTTGACCAAGCTGCGCATAGCTCGCGGCCAGCATACGCTGCCCTTCAGTCGGATTGTTCATCTTGTTGACCGTCTCAATAACATCCTCATAGCGTCTGAGGTTGTAATATGCTCCTCCCAGGTGCCAAAGGTACTGATCCGGGAAATAGGGATTTAGACGCATTGCCTGCTGAAGATGCGTTATGGCCGTCTCGTTATCGCCCGAATGGGCCAGAGCATCAGCAAAGTCAGAGTGCATATCTGCGTCATTTGGGTTTAACGCCAGCGCCCTCTGATAGGATTGGATGGCTGCGTCATGCTCTTTGCGGTAAAGATGCACATAGCCCAATTCGCCGAAACCACGCGCGTCGGTCGGGTCCAGCTCAATCGCGCGCTGTGCCAACATCAGCGCCTTTTCCAGCGATTGTGACGGCTCTTCGGCCCAGGAATAACGCCAGTCGATATTTAGAGTTCGCGACAGCGCTGCTGCAGCACGGGCATACCCCTCGTCCCGCTCAAGGGCTGATTGATAGAAATTCTGTGCCTTGCGGTTGTCGTTTCGGGTGTATTTGAAGATGTGGTGCTGACCTTGCAGGACCGAACCATAGGCCTCAAGATCGTTTGGAACTGCCTGAATCATGCGCTGCTTTTCATGCGACTCGATCATCACCGCAGTGGCCGCCACAATGCACTCAGTGACCTCATCAAGAATGTCGAAAATATCGTCAATCTTGCGATCGAACCGTTCGCCCCAGATCGTGCGCTCGGTGTTGGCATCAATCAACTCGGCGGAAATCCTGATCCGACTGGCTGACCGACGTACACTGCCGCGCGCGACATAACGGACATTCAGTTTTTGCGCCGCCTCTTTCGGAGGCATCGACTGTGTCCTGAAGAAAAATGACGAGTTCCGGGCGATGATAAAAAGGTTCCGGAATTTGGACAGATTCATGATGATGTCGTCTGTCAGACCTTCGGCGATCCAGCTGTCGGACTCATCGCCGCCAGAGCTGCTGAAGGGCAGAACGGCCACCGACGGCGTATCCGGCCGTTCGAATATGTCGCCTTTCAGGTCGGGGCGCATCGTGCCGGCCATGGTCGCGCCGGCCACTTCGCTGCGGACGCAGTAGGTCGAGACAGGATTCATGATGTTCTTGAGCTGTTTTGGCCCCAGAAACTCGTACCCAAAGCGCAGGCGATTGCACACCTGATCATACACGGCAGAGCTGACATAGACCCGTTCAGGCTCGGCTATTTCTTGCAACCGGGCCGCGATATTGACGTTGTCACCATGAATGCCACGCTCGTCTATCAGTATCTCGCCAAGGTGAATCCCGGCCCGGAACTTGATTCGCTGATCCTGCGCGCGGGTCTTATTCTGATCGCTTGCAATTTGATGCAATTCGACCCCGAATTCCACTGCGCTGGTGGCAGTTTCGAACAGGGCCAAAATCCCGTCCCCACGTACCTCAACCACTCGGCCGTTGTACTTTGCGCACGATGCCTCAAGCAAAGAAATCAATGCTTTCAATTCGTTATAGGTATCCAGCTCATTCTCGCTCATGAGCCGGGAGTATCCTACGACATCGGCGAACAATACTGCGCCAAGCCGTTGAGTAATTGGAATGTCAGAAATTGTCGTACTCACAAGTGTTACTCTTTTTTCGGATTCATAGCGGACCCGTAACCAACATATATCAAAAAACGTTTTTGACGACCGAAGCAGTTTTGATCGGAACTGATCACACCTCTGCGATCCGAGGTGGCCATGACCAGTCGGCGCAATCATTCGGCCCCAAAGTCACGATCGTATTCGCATCCAGTTCCTGTGCCAAAACGTTTCGGCGAACCATCCACTCGGATTTCAGAATGCCCACAACAACCATATCCTGAAACTCGCCTTCAGCGAACCACGCTTGACGCATCGTCCCTTCAATCTGGAATCCTATCTTGGCAACAAGATCACGGCTGTGATGATTGTCCTCACGATAATAAGACGTTATGCGGTTCAGCCCCAGCTGTCGAAATGCCAGATCCAGCACCAAAGCGGATGCCCGAAGCCCGACGCCGGATCTGCGCATTGCCTTGTTGACGAAAACTGCAACCACTGCATCGCGATTGATGTTCGAGATAGACTCGAGCCCGGCCAGCCCAACGGCCTCACCTGCGGACGACTCGACGATAAACCAACATTTGCGGCTGGCATCAGAAGACGTAAATGAATCTTTCCAAAATTCTTCGGCATGCGATGTATTGAGGGGCACGCGCGTCGTACGATCGAAACGCGCAAGGTCTTCAACGTCCTGAAACCAACTCAGAACGGAATCCAGATCTGCCCTTTCCATCGGACGCAACCTGAACGTGTTTTGTGAATTGTTGCTCACGATAAATAGTACCTTTGAAAGAAATCAGTAAAATCTGCTCGGACACTAGCACAAAAAAAAGAAATTACGAAATGAGAATACAGTATCTCTGCCCTCTGTTGAATGCACCACAAGATTTGAGTTTTTGATGCAGTGGGGCGATAAGTGTGCTGCCCGGTCAAATGCAACGGAATTTCCCATCCACATCTCTGTTTGTAAATGATGGCCCCGGATGCTCTGAGCAAAGGGAATACCATCAATGAAGTTACTGCGGTTCCGTCCCAAGGGCGCGGAAAAGCCCGGTCTTCTGGATGCCAAGGGCGCAATTCGTGATTTGTCGGGTGTGATTGGTGATCTCACAGGCGAGTCGCTTGGCGATGAGGCCCTGGACCGATTGCGCATGTGGGATACAGCAAGCCTGCCGCTGGTGGACGGCCATCCGCGGATTGGCGCTTGCGTCGGTCAGGTCGGCAAGTTTGTCTGCATAGGTCTGAACTACGCCGATCACGCGGCCGAAAGTGGGATGGAATTGCCGCAGGAACCGGTGATCTTTTTCAAGGCGACGTCAGCCATCATTGGCCCCAACGACACGGTTGAAATCCCTCGTGGCTCAGTCAAAACCGATTGGGAGGTGGAACTGGGTGTGGTGATCGGGAAAGAGGCCAAATACGTCTCGGAATCCGAAGCCTTGAACCATGTCGCCGGCTATTGCGTCATCAACGACATATCAGAGCGCGATTTCCAACTGCACCGTTCGGGCCAGTGGGTCAAAGGCAAATCCGCCGACACGTTCGGCCCTATAGGTCCATGGCTTGTGACACGGGATGAGGTGCCCAATCCGCAGGACCTGCCGATGTATCTTGAGGTGAACGGGCAACGGTTTCAGGATGGTTCGACCAGTACGATGCATTTCAGCGTGGCGACTTTAATCTCTCATCTGTCGCAGTTCATGTCGCTACAGCCGGGAGATGTGATTTCGACTGGCACGCCTCCGGGTGTGGGCATGGGGCAAAACCCGCCCACCTATCTAAAACCTGGCGACAGGATGGAGTTGGGCATCAAAGGCTTGGGCGTGCAACGGCAGAACGTTGTGCAGGGTTAAGCCGCCTGTTTGTGCAATTTTCCCTGCAACAGACAGAGGGCCGAAAAGTTACTCGGGCCATGGCAGTGAATAGGTTTTGACGTTGGTGAAGAATTTCATCGCCTCGATCACGCCTTCCTTGACGCCGTTGCCGCTGTCCTTGATGCCGCCAAAGGGGGACCTTTCGATCCGGTAGCCGGGCTGTTCCCAGATGTTGCACGTGCCGACGTTCAAACCGTTGATGTAGGAAATCGCCCGGTTCAGATCGTTAGTGCAAACACCGGCCGACAAACCAAATGCGGTTCCATTTGAGATCTGCATGACTTGCACATCATCATCTGGAACACGAACGATCGGCACGATTGGACCAAATGTCTCTTCCATCACCAACTCGCTGCCGTGGGGCACCTTGTCGACGACGATCGGTGGCAACAGTGCACCGTCGCGGCCGGGGTGATAGAGGATTTCTGCGCCCTCTTGCGCAGCCTTCAGGACACGGTTTTCGAACAACTCGGCGACTTGTGCGTGGATAACGCAACCCAATTGCGTTTCTGGGTCCTGAGGGTCACCAAACCGGATTGCTTTTGCCTTTTCCAGAACAAGTGGCACAAATCTATCTGCCACGCTTTCCTGAACCAGAATGCGTTTGATCGCGGTGCAGCGTTGCCCCGAATTACCTGTGGCCCCAGCCACAGCTATACTGGCGGCCTTGTCCAGATCGGCGTCATTCAGATCGTTCAACACGATCAGGGGGTCGTTGCCGCCCAATTCCAGTGCCTGTCGTTTGTAACCTGCCTTGGACGCGATCATCTTGCCCACCGGCACACCGCCCGTGAAGGTGATTATGTCGATGTTTTCATTGGTGATCATCTCATCGCCTATGTCCTGCGGCCAGCCAGTCACGACCTGAAACATTTCGGGCGGCAGCCCTGCCTCGTACAATATGTCCGCCAGCGTCAGGGCCGTCAGTGGGGTCAGCTCGGTCGGTTTGCAGACCATGCAGTTATTGGTGGCAATGGACGGCGCAATCTTGTGGCTGACCATGTTCAGAGGGTGATTGAACGGAGTAATTGCGCTGATGGTCCTGACCGGCTCGCGTTTGGTGAAAATCTTGCGCGCCTTGCCGTTGTGGGTCAGATCACACGAGAAAACCTCACCATCGTCCTTCAGGGCCTCGGAGGCGGCGAACTGAAAAACGTCCTGCGCGCGCTTGGTTTCATAGATCGAGTGTTGATGGCAGATGCCAAGCTCAAGCGTCAGCCATTTTGCGAGGTATTCGCGTCTTTCACCAATCAAAACGCCAGCACGCCGTAAAATCTCGCTACGTTCATAACGCGTCAGTTTGGGCGTGTAATTTGCGGCAATTTCAAAAGCTTTGCGTACAAGTTCAGAAGTGCCCACAGGGACGGTACCAATAGTCTCGTTCGTATAGGGGTAGTGGACCGAGATTTTAGCATCGGTAAAGACAATCTCGCCGCCAATTCGCATGCCTTCATTGCGGATACCGGATGTGTTCATGATATCGTCCATGATTAATGGGCCGCCGCTGTGGTGGCAAAAAGCAGTGCTTCAAAATTGCGCAATTGATGGCGCTGCGGAGTGTCGATCACGCGACTGACGATGAAGGGAATACCCCGATCGGTCAATCCATCGTGGCAGCGTAAGTCGGCCGCCAGCGCGGCCAGATCATGACAGTTCGGGGAAGTACCCGCGCAGGTATTCTCAACCGGTACATTCAGGATTGAATAGACCTTCTGTCGGGCTGTGATCGGGATTTGCATCATCGTCTTCGTAGCCTTGGGTTAAGTGCGCCCGTTCTAGTGCCAACTATAGATCACAGAATTGCAAAATTTCCGCGTTGGGTCGAAAGCCAGAGCAATCCACTGTGGCAGTCCAGAGCTGGATTGCACCTCGGTATCCAAGTCCCACCAACGGTCTTAGTTGCCACTTTCGTGCGACCACGATCTGCGGAAGTTATGCGGCGAAACATTGTACCGGCCTCGGAAATGAACTGAAAGCCTGTCCGTGCTGGAAAACCCGGATGCAAAGGCAATCTCGGATACGCTGAGGTCGGTTTCATTCAATAGGGCGAAGGCGCGATCCAGCCTGAGGTTGTTGTAATATTGGCCGGGCGACATCTTTGTGTATTGCTGGAACAGCCGTTCCATGTGGCGTCTGGACAGTGACGCCTGATCCGCCACCGCCTCAAGGCTGAGCGGCGATTCAATGTTGTCCCGCATGATTTGGACAGCTTCGACCAGCTTGCCGTTGCGCGTCCCCAAAAGGGCCGAGACGGGCGAAACCTGATTGCTGCCACTTTCACCGACCCGCCGATGCAGACACATCTCGGACACGTTGATGGCCAGGGCGTTGCCGAACAATTCCTCGATCACTTCCAGCATCATATCGGTGCTGGCGTGCCCTCCCCCGCAAGTGCGCAGCTTGCCGTCAATCTCGTACAGGCTCTGGGTTGGTGTCATTGTCGGAAAATACTCGCAAAACCCGGGGCGATTTTCCCAATGAACGGTGAACTTTCTGTCGCCGATCAGGCCTGCTTTGGCCAAGGCAAATGCCCCGGTGCAGATACCGCCAAAATCACATCCATGTGCCTTTTGCCGACGGATCCAATTCAGAACCCGGGTGTCAAACGAGGCCATCGGCTCAGTGCCGGAACACACGAAAGTATAGGCCCCCTGCTCCAGATCGTGCATGGGTTGGTCGGCTTGAATGCGGATTCCGTTCGAACACGTGACCGGTGCGCCATCTGCGGACAGGACGTACCATTCGAACAATTGCTTTCGTGCCAGTTGGTTTGAAATACGCAAGGGTTCAATCGCTGCGCTAAACGCCAACATCGTGGTATTAGGCAGCAACAGGAAATGAAAGGCCTTGGGTGGTCCATCATAGGGAACGTCGACGGAAATCGCCCCCTTGGGCAGGAAACGTTGGCTGTCCACTACACCCCTCCTTCGCGTTCGAATACCGCATCGTCGCTGGCCTGCTGAAACGCTCGAGCAACTTTAAGTTATCAATAGATGTAAGACCCTTGGAAATCGAACGCTCATTTTGTATTTTGGATACAACTTACACCGACCGAGACCACTCTTATGCCCAGAACCCGCGCGATCGCACGTCAAAGTCTTCCAGAAGTCATCAC
The DNA here is from genome assembly GCF_059610645.1 of Ruegeria sp. CDSC054. NCBI lineage: Bacteria > Pseudomonadati > Pseudomonadota > Alphaproteobacteria > Rhodobacterales > Roseobacteraceae > Ruegeria > Ruegeria sp. CDSC054. The sequence continues at coordinate 23,123 of NZ_JBXWOA010000003.1, forward strand.
AAATGATCTGCGGGAACGTATCCTAAGCGGAGAGATGGCCGAAGGTGAAACCATCCGGCAAGAGGCCCTTGCCGAGGATTATGATGTTTCGCGCATGCCGATCCGCGAAGCTCTGAAACGGCTGGATGCCGAAGGCCTTGTGCAGCTGACTAACAACCGAGGTGCATCGGTGACCTCGCATTCGCTTTCGGAAATTGGCGAGATTTTCGACCTTCGGGTTCTTTTGGAGGTCGACTTGTTTAAACGGGCCATTCCGCAGATGACGGAAGCTGATTTCGCCAGATGCGATAAGCTGCTCGATGACATGGAAAGGTCTTACGAAGCTTATAATGTCGGGCGGTGGGGCAGCCTGAATTATGAATACCACAAAGCCCTTTATGCGGCTGCTGATCGTGGGCTAACCAATGAGATCCTGCAAAGGGTTAATCTGCAATCGGACCGCTATGTCCGTATGCATCTGAGCGTCATGGAACAGCGTGAGCCCGCCAAGCAAGATCACCGACAGCTTTTGTCGCTGGCACGCAAACGTCAGGTTGACGCAGCAGGTGAACTGCTGACCAAGCATATTCAACGGACCAAGGATCAGTTGTTGGCGATGGTTATAAAGACACGGAAAGGCGACGCTAGCTGAAGGTCCCCCATCCCTACCTCAGTGGATGCAGGCACGCCACTTTGTGGTCTGTCCCGCTCAGTTCTGGCGGCGCGGCGCGGCATTCTTCGGTTGCAAGCCAGCACCGTTGTGCAAAGGCACAGCCTTTGGGGATATTCATCGGGGACGGAAGCTCGCCTTCCAGTTTGATCCGATCCTTCCGCGCGTCGGGATCTGCGCGAGGTGTTGTCGACAAAAGAGCCTTGGAATAAGGATGTCGAGGGGCAGCAAACAGCTTTTCTTTCGGTGCCTTCTCAACCGCGCGGCCCAAATACATGACAATTACGTCGTCGGCAAAGTGCTTTACCACCGACAAATCATGCGAAATGAACAGATAGGCAAGGTTCAGACGTTCCTGCAATTCGACCAGCAGGTTCAGAATTTGCGACTGGATCGAGACGTCCAGCGCTGAAACCGGCTCATCCAGCACCAGCACCTTGGGGTTCAGCATCAGGGCGCGGGCGATTGCAATCCGCTGCCGCTGCCCGCCCGAAAACATGTGCGGGTAGCGGTCGTAATGTTCGGGGCGCAAACCCACGAGGTCGATCATTTCACGCGCGCGCGCCTCGCGGTCGGCTGCGGACATCTCGCGGCGGTTAATTATCAATGGTTCTTGCAGGATTTGACCGATCCGTTGGCGTGGGTTGAGCGAGCCGTAGGGATCCTGAAACACAATCTGCACAGTTTCACGCATCTGGGCCCATTTCGATGGAGATATTTCAACGCCATCGATGGTCAGACTACCCGAGGTCGGTTCTTCGATCATCGTCACCACCCTTGCGAGGGTGGACTTCCCACAACCGGACTCTCCTACGATCGCCAACGTTTTGCCCGGCCGCAGTTCGAAGTCCACGCCAGACAAGGCCTTTACCGTTGCGGCCTTCGACAACAACCCGCCTTTTACGGTATAAAACCTGGCCAATTCACTGGCCTGAACGATGGGGGCGGTCATGCCAGCTCTCCGGTTGTTATCTTTTCAACGTAATGGCAACGCGCCTTGCCGAATTCCGCACTGTGCGGGGTTGGGGGCAACGATCGGCACAGATCATCTGCATATTGGCATCTGGGGCTGAACAGACATCCTTTTGGCCGGTCAAACTGCCCTGGAACGACGCCGGGAATGGTCGGTAGCATCTTAGACGTTGCCCGCTCCGGAAGCGCGTTGAGCAACGCAGTTGTGTAGGGGTGACGCGGGGTGCGGAACAGGTCTTTGACTGCCTGCTCCTCGACCTTTTGGCCAGCATATTGGACTTGAACCCGCTCGGCGGTCTCGGCGACAACACCCATATCATGAGTGATAAGGACCAAACCCATGCCCTGTTCGTCCCGAAGGTGAACCAACAGATCAAGGATTTGCGCCTGAATTGTAACGTCCAGTGCTGTTGTCGGCTCGTCCGCGATCAACAGCTTGGGTTTGCAGGCGATGGCCATCGCAATCATCACCCTCTGGTTCATGCCGCCGGACATCTGATGCGGAAACGTGTTCAGGCGGCTTTCGGGTGCGGGGATTCCGACCTGATCAAACAGTTCAATAGCGCGTTGGTGGCGGTCCTTTCGGTTCAGGCCTAGGTGGATGCGCAAGGCCTCCTTGATCTGGAAGCCAACCGTAAAGCAAGGATTCAGCGATGACATCGGTTCCTGAAAAATCATGGCAATGTCTTTGCCGATGATCTTGCGACGGTCACGGGCCGAGATTTTGGTCAGGTCAATGCCTTCAAAGCTTAGTTGGTCGGCCGTAATCGTGGCCGTCCAGGGCAGAAGACCCATCAATGCCAGCATCGACACCGATTTGCCCGAGCCGCTTTCGCCGACGATGGCCATTAATTCGCCCTTGTCGACAGACAGATCAACGCCATCTACTGCCCGGAACTGACCCGAAGCGGTTGCGAATTCGACGGTGAGGTTTCGGATATCCAACAGGCTCATGTCGTCAGCTCCGCTTTAGCTTAGGGTCCAGCGCGTCGCGCAGACCGTCGCCCATCAGGTTGATTGCCAGCACAGTGACCAAGATGGCCAAACCGGGGAACGTCACCACCCACCATGCGCGCAGAATAAACTCACGCGCTTCGGCCAGCATGGTGCCCCATTCCGGCGTGGGCGGCTGCGCCCCCATGCCCAGAAAACCAAGGGCTGCGGCATCCAGAATGGCGGTCGAGAACGACAGTGCGGCCTGAACGATGATCGGGGCCAGACAATTTGGCAGCACGGTCTTGAACATGAGCCGGGCCTTGCTGGCACCGGCAACGCGGGCAGAGGTCACATAATCCTTTTGCCGCTCTGCCAACACAGATGCCCGGGTCAAACGCACGTAATGCGGTTGAAACACAATGGCGATGGCGATCATTGCGTTGGTCAACGAGGGACCAAGGATGGCAACGAGAACCAGCGCAAGCAGCAGTGAGGGGAAGGACAGGATGATATCCATCACCCGCATGATCATTGTATCGACCCATTTTGGCGCGAAACCCGACAGCAGGCCAACAATCACCCCGCCCGTCACGGCGACACAGACCACCACGATGCCGACAAAGAAGGAATAGCGTGAGCCCATGATCAGCCGCGATAGCATATCTCTACCCAACGGATCGGTGCCCAACGGGAAGGCCCAACTGCCGCCCTCTTGCCACGCAGGAGGTTGCAGAATGTGATTGCGGAACTGTTCTGTCGGGTCGTAAGGCGCCAACAAAGGTGCAAAGGCCGCACAGAAGACAAAAGCGGCAAAGACCCAAAGGCCCATCACCGCGCCGCGGTTTTCGCTGAAGTAATACCAGAACTCACGCAGAGCGCTGGGGCGGTCTTCGGTTTTGGGTTGGGTCGCGGACAATTCAGCCATCACCGCCTCCGGATTTTGGGGTTGATGACGCCGTAAAGGACATCGACCAGCAGGTTCACTAACATGACGATCACGGCGATCATCAGCAGCCCGCCCTGTACCACCGGGTAGTCTCGGCGGAAGATGCTGTCGACCATCCACTTGCCGATACCGGGCCAGCTAAAGATTGTCTCGGTCAGGATCGCCCCGGCCAGCAATGTGCCGACTGACAGGCCGATCACTGTAATCACCGGGATCAGCGCATTGCGCAGCGCATGCAGACCATTGATCCGTGCGGGGGCGAGCCCCTTTGCCCGGGCCGTGCGGATGTAATCTTCACCCAACACTTCCAACATGGCCGAACGGGTCTGGCGCGCAATTACGGCCAATGGGATCGTGCCTAAGACTATGGTCGGCAGGATCAGATGGCGTACAGCCGATCCAAACGCCCCCTCCTGCCCGGACAGCAGACTGTCGATCAACATGAAGCCTGTGACACTTGGAAAGTAGTACAGCAAGTCGATCCGGCCTGAGACAGGCGTCCAACCAAGGTTGCCGGAAAACACGATGATCAACAACAGCGCCCACCAGAAGATCGGCATGGAATACCCGATCAGCGCGGACGACATCAGCGCCCGGTCGAAGAATTTGCCCCGATTCACAGCGGCAATAACGCCCGCAGGCAGCCCCAAAGCTACTGCAAAAATCATGGCGCAGATCGACAATTCCAGCGTGGCCGGAAACAGGGCAAAGAATTCGTCCCAAACCGGCTTCTTGGTGACAAAGCTCTCGCCCAGATCACCATGCAACACGCCAACCAGATAGTCCCAGTATTGCTGCAGAACAGGTTTGTCGAAGCCCAGCTTCTCGACCATCTCCTGATAGCGTTCTTTGGACATTCCGCGTTCACCGGCCATGACGATGATCGGATCGCCTGGAAGCACCCGAATGAACATGAACGAGATCAGTGTTACGCCCAGAAATGTCGGAACGAACATGCCGAGGCGGGTAAGGAAATAGCCAAACATCAGCGCCCTATGATTGTTAGTTCTTTGGGAAAGCTGGTCAACGACCGGCAACCGTCTTTGGTCACCAGTACGTCATCTTCGATCCGAACGCCGAAATTGTCCAGGTCATAGAGGCCCGGCTCGTTTGTCCAAACCATGCCCGCGTGCATGATCTGGCCGTTGCCACGCATGATGTAGGGCGCTTCGTGCACATCGCGGCCCAGCCCGTGACCAGTCTTGGTGCGGATACGATCTGCATAGGGCGAGGCCTCGAGCACGCTGGTCACCGCGTCGTCGATATCGTGGGCGGTTACTCCGGGTCTGCAAACTTCGAACCCGACCAGATTGGCACGCAAAACCGTGTCGTAGACCGCCCTGCCCTCATCCGAGGCTTCGACGACAAAAAAGGTGCGTGTGATGTCGGCGGCAAACCCGTGTTTGCGTGCGCCGAAATCGAACAGCAGCGCGTCGCCTGCTTTGATCTGATAATCCGCGCGCGCTTTACCATGCGGTTGAGCCGAGTTTCCTCCGGCTGTCACGATAGGTGAAAAGGCCAGCGACGCGGCACCTTCTGCGAACAGCGCCTGGATCAAGGCTTGTTCAATCTGTACTTCTGTCTGACCCACACGAACATCCGCAATGACCCGCTCTAGCGCTCGTTCCGAGATATCAATCGCGGCTTGCAGCGCTGCAATGTCATCGTCCGTCTTGATGATGCGCAGACCGGAAATCTCGCGTTCCGCGTCCACGATCCGCAGCTCAGGCAAGGCACGGGTAAAGGCCTTGGAGACAAAGACCCGCATCACCTGCCCTTCGACCGCGAGAGATCGCAGCGGCATATGTTTAGCCAGTGCCGCGAAGGCGTCGTCATAGCCCGTCTGGTCGCGCCAGTCGAAGACAGCGCCGTCAAATCCGACCAGCGCCCATGAGCCCATTTCCAGGTTCGGCACAATCGCGGCTGGTTCACCCATGGCCGGGATCACGACCACAAAGGGCCGCTCGTGGCTCATAAAGGGTTTTCCCAAAGCTCGGGTAAAATTCGGGCCGGGCACCAGTGCCACGGCATCTACTGACATGCCCTTTGCCAGTTGTTGGTACTCGGACAAATCCGGCATTCGCGCCGACCTCCCAATAAAGAAAACCGGAGCCGCCAATTGGGCAGCTCCGGTCGTTGAGTGGTGGTTTATTCGACGCTCACACCGTAGAAGATGTGGCCGCCCAGCGGGTGCACTTTATAGCCCTGAACCTTATTGCTCATCGGCATATACACGACCGAGTGCGCAATGGTTGCCCACGGGGCCTGCTCTTTGAAGATGACCTGGGCATCTTCATACAGCTTGGTGCGTTCAGCCTGATCCGTGGACTGTTTGGCCTTCAGGATCAGATCTTCGAACGGCTCATGGCACCATTGTGCTCGGTTCGACGCTTCGCGACCGTCACAACCCAGTAGGACCGCCAGGAAGTTGTCTGGGTCGCCATTGTCACCGGTCCAACCCAGCAGAACGGCACCGTCACGGTCCAGATCTTTCGAACGCGACAGGTACTCACCCCATTCGTAAGACACGATCTCGACGTCCACGCCAACCTTCGCGAAATCCGCCTGGATCAGTTCAGCCATACGGCGCGCATTCGGGTTGTACGGACGCTGTACCGGCATTGCCCATACCTTCATCGACAGGTCGGAAACACCTTCGGCTTCCAGCATTGCCTTGGCCGCTTCTGGATCATAGGCATCGTCGGTGATCGCGTCGTTATAGCCCCACATGGTCGGCGGGATCGGGTTCTTTGCAACTTGGCCCGAGCCCTGGAACACCACGTCGATGATCGCGTTCTTGTCGATTGCCATGTTCAACGCCTTGCGGACGTTCGGGTTGTCGAAGGGCGCCATTGTGGTGTTATAGGCCAGGTAGCCAACGTTGAGGCCTTCCTGCTCCAACATGTTGATGTCGGCATCATCCTGCATTGCCTGAATGTCAGCCGGGTTCGGATACGGCATGATGTGACATTCGCCTGCCTTCAGCTTCTGATAGCGCACGGATGCGTCCGGAGTGATCGCAAAGATCAGATTTTCAACATCCGCCGGGTCTTTCCAGTAGTCGGCATTCTGGGCGTACCGGATTACGGCGTCCTTTTGATAAGCCAAGAACGAGAACGGGCCGGTGCCGATGGGTGCGGTGTTCAGCTTTTCAGGTGTTCCGGCTTCCATCATCGCATCTGCATATTCTGCAGACAGTATCGAAGCGAAATCCATCGCCATGTTGGCAACAAACGGCGCCTCAGGCTTGGTCAGAGTAAATTTGACGGTGTAGTCGTCGACCTTTTCAATGGACTCGACCAGATCGGGCATTCCCATACCCTTGAAGTATTCCCACGTACCGCCTGACACCTGATTATAGGGATGGCTGTCATCCTTTTGGCGCATGAACGAGAAGATCACGTCATCCGCGTTGAAATCGCGGGTCGGTGTGAACTCGTCATTCGAATGGAACTTCACGCCCTGACGCAGCTTGAACGTGTACTCCAGGCCATCATCACTGGCTTCGACGCTTTCGGCCAGACCGGGGATAACGTTGGTTGTGCCGGTTTCGAATTCCAGCAGGCGGTTGTAGATCGGGTGCGATGAGGCGTCAAAGGTAGTTCCGGCCGTAAAAAGCGCCGGGTCAAATCCTTCGGGTGAACCTTCTGAACAATAAACCAGCGTGTTGGCCTGCGCGGCCGCGCTGGACAGGGCAATTGCCGCTGTTGCAGCTAAAAATTTAAGTTTCATGATTGTCTCCCAGAAAAATTTTCAATCGGCTTTCGCGTTGCTTTTGTTGTCCAAGCAATTCCAGACGACTCTCATCGCCACGAAATTTGTGCCCAATGTATCCAAAATACAAAATCCATTGTCAACTCACTTTGATAGCTCTTGCACAGCTTGACCAAATGCAAAGGAAGCGGCCGAAAGACTGCCCTGCATCATTGCGTTGCATGATCAAAAGGATCGACGGGTATTTATTGCGAGAATGTTGGGGTCACACCAACCGGTGGCCGGTCCTGAATATATGCACCGACACGGTTCAGCACGGGGCTTCTGGGGCATCCCGGGCGGGTCGCGGCCCCAAGGTTGCGTAGGTTTCCCGGGCCCTCAAACGGAACAAAACACAAGGGCCATTTGTCCCGCTTGAATTGCTCGGCAGCCAGGGCCGACACAATTGTACAATCATCAGAATGACAGATGTGCCGACAGATCGTTTCAAACCTCAGCGCGCTCAGATCAAACCGCTTTGCGACCCGGATCGCAGGATCAGCTTTGGGCAAACGGTCCTCAAGCTCATAGCCGAAACTGTGAGGAAGCCGGATAAAGTCATGCGAGGGAACGTCCTCAGGTGCTATTGAGGTCAGCATACACAGCGGATGCCCCTCGCGCATGGCCAGAAACAGGGGTTCGGACCAAATCGACGTGAAAGCCAAAGCGTCACTGTTGTTGACCTGAGCCACCAGCGCCATGTCCAGCTGATGGTCTTCAACCATCTGCAACATGTTCTGTGGAAGATCCTCAATCATTGTCACGCGCATACGCGGAAAAATATTGCTGAACAGCTCTGAAAAATACTGCGTCAGGTACGGTGCAAGCGTTGGCGTCATGCCAATCCGATATGCAACGGCCTCGGGGTCGCGAAATTGGGTGGCGGAATCGCGGATCTTTTGCGCATCTGCCAGAATGGATTCAGCGACACTCAGGATGCTCTGACCAAACGCGGTTGGCCGCACTTCGTTGTTCAGCCGCAGGAACAGTTCAACACCCAGTTCCTGTTCCAGCTTCTTGATCTGGTTCGACAGAGCAGGTTGCGAAACGTTGCACGCAACCGCCGCCTGGCTGAACTGGCCATGCTTCGCGATGGCAAGCACGTATTCCAAATCTCTGAAATTCATCCGCCCAATCTCTCTGCGGTCATACAAAAGACGGCACTGGACCGTTCCCTTCTCTAACGTAAAGCGGGGCAAGGTGCATGAAATACAGATCAATTTCGCTGACAAAACTGTTAACCAGCGCATTCGAATAGAACGTCATGCGGGACAATTGTGACGTAACGTGTTGATTTATATAAGTTGAACTTCCCAGACGCTCACGAAAACCGTGATTATTAGCATTGGTTATACAACCGATTTGCACGATGAATTTCAGCTTACACGGGGTGCCGTCTACCCCTTTGCTACGTGGAATGTCCGAAACACCGGGCGGACCGCCAAACGTAACAATTTTTGACGGAGTACCCCATGCTGTCCCAAATGCTGACAAGCCTGCGCGCTCAGCTCTTGACCACGTCTACCATAGCCCAAGAGACCAACCGTGCCGGCCAAACCCTTTTCAATAACTTCTTTCAAAGTACCGTCGTCGACGACACTCCAGCCTTTGTTCTGGCAAATGACTTCTCGCGCCTGCTGAACTTTGGCGAGATCATCACCAACAACGCCGTCGCCGCTGTTCAGGCGCAGGGGCAGGATGTTGACGTATTCAACTTCCGCTCGGGCTTGATTGAAGCGAACAACGGCCCTGACGCATTGGCCACAGGCGTTCAGGTCACCGGCAGCGCAAGCGTTCGCAACTTTGGTGAGATTGCGGGCGAGTTCAACGGTGTGCAGTTTGCGGGCGCTCAAAGCTCTGGCGGTCTGGATAACTTCCGCGGCGGTGTGATCAGTTCGGATAGCCGTGCAGTAGACATTCAGGGCCAAGGCATCGATGTGCGCAACTTTGACGACATCATCGGCACCGGCAATCAGCGCAATGGTACGATCTATACCAACAGCACCGCCGAAGACATTTCGATCTCGAACTTTGTGGGCGGCACGATTGACGCCGGCGAAGGCAACCAGGGCGCTGGTATCTCGTTGCAAATCGGCGACGAGGTCGGCGACCGTGTGGAAACTGACATCTTCAACGGCTTTGGTGCTACGATTCAGGGCCGTGGCCAAGGTGCGGCCAATACCGGGCTGGCCGGGGACGGCATCCGCATTGATGACGGTGCCGAAGGCGCCACGCTGGAAACCGAAATCATCAACAGCGGCCTGATCTCGACCGAAAGCAACCAGGGCACAGCCGCCGGTATCCGCATCGCCGATGGCGTAAATGCCGAAGGTGAGATCCTGAACACCTCGACCGGTGTGATCGAAGGTCCGCGCAATGGTCTGTATATCGGCGAAGGCGAACACGACCTGGACGTGCTGAACTTTGGCACCATCCAATCCGGCAGCCGCGCAGTGAACATCGACGGCTCGGGTGTCAACCTGATCAACGGCGGTGACATTCTGGGCACTGGCGACCAACGCAACGGTACTGTTTATGCCGATGGCACTGCGGATGATTTCTCGGTTCGCAGTCTGGCCAACGGAACGATTGACGCAGGCGAGCACAACCAAGGTTCAGGTTTCGCTGCAGAAATTGGTGGGGCCGCCGACGGCGCCAACACATTCTCGCTGGAAAACGACGGCGTTATCCAGGGTCGCGGCAACGGCGCGGCAGGCACAGGCCAGGCGGGCGACGGTATTCGCATCGGCAACCCCGGCAATGAAGGTGTTGCTGAGGTGAACATTACCAACCGCGGCGAGGTGAGCTCGGAAGGTGCCAATGGCACTGTAGCCGGTGTGCGCTTTGTAGATGGTGTCGGTTTTCAGGGTGAATTCACCAACTCGGGCACGATCTCGGGTGTTCAAAATGGTGTCTACTTTGGCAACGCGGATCACACAGGTGGTAGCTTTGTGAACGAAGCAGGCGGTGTTGTGTCATCTGACAGCCGTGCACTCAACATTGATGGTATCGGTCTTGAGGTTTCCAACCAGGGTGAGATCCTCGGCACCAGCGATCAGCGCAACGGGACGGTTTATGCTGACGGAACCGCGGATGACTTCTCTGTACAGAACTCCGGTCTGATTGACGCAGGTGAGGGCAATCAGGGTTCAGGCATCGGAGTTGAAGTCGGTGGCGCAGAAGACGGTGCAAACACCTTTATGCTAGGTAATGCCGGCGTTATCACTGGGCGCGGAAACGCTGATGCAGCCTCGTCGCTGGCCGGTGACGGCATTCGCATCGGTAACGTTGGCAACACCGGTACCGTCGACGGGTCGATCGGCAATATCACCATCATTTCGTCAGAAGGGAACAACGGCACCGTCGCTGGCGTCCGTGTTGTAGACGGAGTGAACTTTCAGGGTGAATTTATTAACCTCGGCGGCATCTCCGGTGTGCGCAACGGTGTCTACTTTGGCAATGGCGATCACACAGGTGGTTCGTTCATCAACGGGAGCAACGTGTCTTCTGGCAGTCGCGCTTTAAACATTGATGGCATCGGCCTGACCGTTGAGAACTCTGGGTTCATTTTCGGTACCGGGGATCAGCGCAATGGGACGGTCTATGCCGATGGCACTGCCGATGATTTCTCGGTTATCAACTCTGGTCGGATTGACGCTGGTGAAGACAACCAGGGTTCCGGGTTTGGTGTGGAAATCGGGGGTGCGGCAGACGGTGCTAACACCTTCACGCTGGAAAACTCCGGTGAGATCACTGGGCGCGGAAACGCTGGTGCGGCTACGTCGCTTGCCGGTGATGGCATTCGTATCGGCAATGTCGGCAACACCGGCACCACTGATGCGACCATTCTAAACACCGGAAACGTCTCCTCCAGCGGTGCCAACGGCACAGTTGCTGGCCTTCGTGTCGTCAATGGCGTGAATTTCCAAGGTGCGCTGGAAAATCAAGGCTTCATTACCGGCATCCAGAACGGTGTATACTTTGGCACCGGTGACCACTCAGGTGGTTCGTTCGTGAACTCAGGTATTGTCGCTTCGGAAAGCCGTGCGCTGAACATCGATGGCGAAGGTCTTGAGGTCATCAACGAAGGCCAGATTGTCGGTGCGGGCAATCAGCGCAACGGCGCAGTTTATGCCGATGGAACCGCTGACAACTATAGCTTCACCAACACTGGTACGGTCAGCGTCAATGATGGCGCCAACGGTTCTGCCGTATCGCTGCAAACCGGTGATGTTGATGGTGATATCGTCTCGGCAACCATCGTAAACCAAGGAATCTTCCAGGGTAACGGCGATGTCACCGAGGGTAATCAAGTCGGCGATGGTCTGCGCCTGTTCACGGGTCAGGAAGACGCCTCCTTTGCCGGGGTTGTCATCAACGAAGGTCTCATTGCCGGGTCCGAGCAGTCGGACGCCGCAGCTGGTATCCGTATCGATGGGGGTCTCAACCTTCTGGGTGCGATCCTGAACGAAGGCGAAATCCGCGGCACGGTCAACGCGATCGATGCATCGGATGCTGGTGACGTTACCATCGTCAACGACGACGAAGGTGTGATCAACGGCAACGTCCTGCTGGGCGATGGCGATGACATCTTTGTCGATCTGGGCACCACCAACGGTGACATCAACGGTGGCGCAGGTGATGATGTTTTGATCGCAGGCGATGCAGACAATGTGCTGACCGGTGGTCTGGGCAATGACTTCATCGACGGTGGAGAAGGCATCGATACAGCCGACTTCTCGGACCTGGATGTCGCAGTCGAAGTTCGTCTGGATGCCAACGGCAACGGCACGGCCACACGTGATACCGGCTTTAATGTCTCGATCGTGGATGCTGCTGTTGTGGCACCGGACCAGTTCGGGGCGAATATCCCGGATGGAGGTTGGTTTGTAGAAGAGGCCGTTCTGGGCAACCTGTACTACAACATCCACACCGCCGACTTCCCTGGTGGGGAAATTCGCGGGCAGCTTCTGGTCGACGGCGACGTGACCGAGAACGGGATCCGCACCGTCACGCTGAGCGGCGGTCTGGACGCGGCGCAAGAGCCTGGGCCGACATCGGACAGCGAGGCCTCCGGCAACGCAACCGTCGTCATCACTCAGAACCTTGCAACCGGCGAAGTCACCTACTCGAGCGAGCTGAGCGTAGTGGGCCTGAACGAAGCCGACCTTGCCACGCCGAACTCCGGTGTCCTCTCGGCAATCCATCTGCACAATGCGCCAGCGGGAGAAAACGGCCCGGTTGTGCAGGACACGTTGGTGGATGCGGGCGCGACGCTGGGTAACGTGGATACAGGTGGCACCGGTGTTGTCGGGCTGGACGTGATCGACAATCAGGTTGAAACCGACGTGCTGGTCTCGATCGAGAATGTCATCGGCTCCAATGATGGTGACGTAATCGTCGGCAGCGATCTGGAGAACGTTCTGAACGGCGCGGATGGCGACGACTTGCTAAACGGTGAGGGCGGCAATGACGTCCTGATTGGCGGCGAAGGCGCTGACACCTTCCTGTTCCAGGGCACCTTTGGTGACGATACCATCCTGGACTTTGAAACGGGCGTGGACAGAATTCAGATCGGAGATCTGGGCTCTGACTTCGACGGCGGTCCGAGTACCGTTCAGGATGGTGACGACGCCGTCATCAGCTTTGGCGACGCAGGCTCGATCCGTCTGACCGGTGTCGATGCCGCTGACCTGACCGAAAACGACTTCATCGTTTAACCAATCAACAGCGGGGCGGCCCAGGTCGCCCCGTTTGTCAAACCGGAAAGGGTTCCCTGATGTCCCAGCAAACCAATCCCGTAAAAATCGCCTGGGGGTCGTTGCGCAAGGGTTTTGTCGCAGTTGCCTTCTTCAGCTTGTTTCTGAACCTGCTGATGCTGGCTGGTCCGCTTTATATGCTGCAGGTCTATGACCGGGTCCTGACCAGTCAGAATGTCGACACTTTGATCGCGCTGTCTGCATTGCTGGCTGGTGTTTTTGTTGTCGTCGCCTGCCTTGACCTGATGCGGATGCGCATTTTGGGACGTCTGGCCGCCCGCTTTGAGCTGAACGTTGGCGCGCCGGTCCTCGGTGCGGCGATGCGCCGCCGTGTCCATGGCGAAGCCGAGGCTGGCGAAAACCTTGTCGAAGACGTGAACGGCTTTCGTGAATTCATCTCGGGAACCACGCTGACCGCGTTTTTCGACGCGCCGTGGATCCCGCTCTATCTGTTGGTCCTTTATGCCCTTCACCCCTATCTGGGTCTGCTTGGTCTGGCCGGGGCCGTCATGCTGACGATCATGGCTCTGATCAACAACTCGCGCGCCCGGGAGCCGATGCGGTCGGCTTCGCAAGCACGCGGTCGTTCCGATGCGTTGTTCGGCACCAGTGACAAGAACGCCGAGCTGGTTCAGGCACTTGGCATGAAATCCGATTTGGTGCGGCGTTGGACGTCGCTTCAGGCTGAAGCCCATCTGCACAAAACCCGCGCCGCTGACCGGGTTGCCAGCTTTTCTGTCGTGTCCAAGACCGTTCGGATGGGTTTGCAGTCGGCCATTCTGGGACTTGGCGCGGCACTGGCCATCACCGGAGAATCCACCGCTGGCGTCATGATCGCGGCAACCATCGTGCTGGCCCGTGCACTGGCTCCAATTGACCAATTGATCGGTCAATGGCGCAGCTTTCTGGCCGCGCGCGGATCGTATTCCAAGCTGGCAAAACTGACTGAAGAGTTTGCCGAAGCCCCACCCAATCTGCACCTGCCGCGCGCGTTCAAATCTCTGGACGTCAAGATTGCGCAGGCAGGGCCCCCGCGCGCCGTCAACGCCTCGCTCCGCCAGATCGACTTTGGTCTTGTGCCCGGAGACGTGCTGGCGGTGATCGGGCATAGCGGCTCGGGCAAGACCACTCTGGGCAAGATGATGGCCGGTATCTGGCACCCGCAGCGGGGCGAAGTCTTGCTGGATGGAAGCCCGATGTCCAAATGGAACCACGAGGATCTGGGCAAGCAGATTGGCTATCTTCCACAGGATGTAGCGCTGTTCGACGGCACGATCCGCGAAAACATCGGGCGCTTCTCTGTCGCCATAGATGATGCCGAAGTGCTGCGTGCCGCCCGCGAGGCCGGTGTGCACGAAATGATCAGCGCCCTTCCCGATGGATATGAAACGCGCATCGGTCGGGGGTTCTTTTTGTCAGGTGGTCAACGTCAGCGGCTGGCACTGGCCCGGGCGCTTTATGGCGATCCGTTTGTGTTGATTTTGGACGAGCCAAATTCGGACCTGGATGCCGAAGGTGAACAGGCCCTGCGCGATGCGATCATGTCGGCGCGGGCCCGCGGTGCAATTGCCATCGTCATGACCCATCGTCCGGCAACACTGCAGGCCGCCAACAAGGTGATGGTCCTGCGAAACGGCGCCCAATCTCAGTTCGGAGACAAAGAGGACGTTCTGAAGGTCAATCGCCGGAACGTTCTGGACAACCCTACCCAATCCGCGGCGAAAAAACCCGACGCGGCCCCTGCCAATGAAACTCAGATCAGCGGAGTTGCCCAATGACCCAGTTGATGAAACGCTCACAATCTCAGAACGCACTTGCTGCCCACGATGTGCAAGTCTTGGACATCACAACCGAGACCTCTGAGATCAAACGCTATGTCCTGTTTGGATTGTTTACCCTGATGGCCTTCATGGGCGGCAGCGCCTATTGGGCTTTCGCCTCGAAACTGGACGGGGCGGTCGTCGCGCCAGCATCATTTGTGGTGGAGGGGAACCGCAAGACGGTCGAACATCTGGATGGTGGCATCATTGACTCGATCCTTGTCACGGACGGTGAATTTGTTCAGGCAGGTCAGCCCCTTGTGCGACTTGATAGCTCGGATATCGATGTAGATCTGAGTATCCTGGGCAGCCAATTGGGCGAATTGTCGGTCCGACGCGCCCGCTTGCTGGCGCAGATCAACGGCACGGACAGGTTTGACGAACCAACCGCCTTGGCCGGGTTCAGCGATGGAATGCAGCGGCTGCATTGGTTGTCGCCCTACCTGACGCAGAAACAACTATTTGACGCCGAAGCCCGCGCGCGCCGGACCGAGGCTCAAATCAACGCGCAACGCATTCAGGGGCTGCGCAATCAGATCGCCGGCCTGAACGAACAACGCCTCTCGACCCAAAACCAGATCGACATCACTCAGATTGAACTGTCCAATCTGAAATCCTTGCTAGACAAAGGACTTGTGGCAGTCACACGGGTCAGCGCGCGCCAGATCGAAATGGAACGTCTGGGTGGTGTCGATGCGTCGTTGCGCACCCAGATCGCGCAGGCACAGGATCAGGTGCAAGAGTTGCAGTTGTCCCTGCTCAGCCAACAAAAGTTGCGCGATGAGGTGATCGCAGGAGAGCTTGCGGTTGTGGATGCTCAGCTTGATCTGATCCGGTCACAATATTCAGGGGCATCGGAACGGTTGAAACGAACACAGGTCCTGGCCCCTGCCAGCGGGCGGGTCGTCAATCTGGCAGTATCGACAACCGGCGGCGTCATTCGCCCCGGAGAGTCTATCATGGATATTGTTCCCGCCAATCAGGCCCTGATCGTCGAAGCGCGGATCAAAACCGCCGATATCGACAAGCTGCAGATCGGTCAGGCAACGCGCATTCGCCTGTCTGCCTTTACGCAGACCGATGTGCCCGAAGCCAGTGGCCGGATTTTTGACATCTCAGCCGACGCGCTGGAGGACGACCGCACCGGCGAGCCTTATTACAAAGCCCGGGTGAAACTGGATCCCGATCAACCCATCGAAGTCGCCGCACTGGATCTGTTGCCAGGAATGCCCGCAGATCTGTTCGTGAAAACCGGCGAGCGCGCAGTAATCAGCTATCTGTCACAGCCAATCAGTGACCGGCTGGCCAAGACTTTTATCGAGTGACTTGTTTTGCCCGCATCCGGCTTGCCGGGTGCGGGTCGTTCACATCTTTCTTGTGATTAAATGCAGCAGGTTAGACGCCGTATCGCGCCATGAACATATCAACGGCCTGCGTCGCAATTGCATCCAACTCTGCTTTGGAAAAGCTCTTTTGAACACCGATGGCAGCGCGGGTCCAAATCCGAACCTTGCATAGTTCACTGAACTGTTCGGCTGCCAATTGCAGGTTGTCGATGGCGAGCTCACCCTTGTTGACTGCCTTTTCCAGATACTCGACCATCTGGCGCTGACCGTTCTGCGGCCCGGCCTCATAAAATGTTTGGCCCAGCTCGGGGAACCGGTCACGCTCGGCGATGCAGATGCGGAACATCTGTTGCGAGAAGTCCGAGACTAAAAAAGTCGTCAGTTCCGTCGCCGCGATAGTCAGAACTTCGCGCGCTGGCTTGCAGTCGTCGACCATCGCCACGACGTTTTCGGCCATTCGCCTGCACTCGACCTGCGCCACTTCCATGAACAGCAGGCGTTTGTCCGGGAAATAACTGTAGAGCGTCGCCTTCGACACCCCCGCAGCGCGCGCGATGTCGTCGACGCTTGCACCTTCGAAACCATCCGCCATGAAAACCTCTCGGGCTCCGCGCAGGACCTGATCAAATTTTCGGCCTGTTCGCAGAATGACGGCTGCTTCGGTCATGTACTCTCCTTCGGTCGATTGGGTGACAAATGTATAAACCGTTCAGTTCAGATACAACAAATCGCACAATTAGCAGGCATCTGGCAACACAGATGACGTTAGGTTTTCGATTGACCAGTTAAGTTATTTTACAACGCGCGTCCCCAAAACCCTATAACTGGCCCGTCACATCTTGCAGCCTGTGTGTTACGTGCTACCACGTTGCACATGGTCGATATCTTTCTGCGCACACTGCCCTTTTTTGCGATCATCGGCTTGGGGTACTGGGCCGGGCGCAGTCGATTTTTTTCTGAAGAAGCAACGGCGTACCTGACGAAATTCGTTTTCTATTTTGCGCTGTCGGCCATGCTGTTTCGCTTTGCCGCCACCCTGCCCTTTGCGGATATTTTCAATGCAAGGCTAGTCGTTGGATACCTGATCGGAACCGCCGCTGTGTACGTCTTGGCGACGGTTGTCGCATGGATACGTGGGCTTGATATCCCGACCGCCGCGGTCGAGGCTCAATGTGCCGCCATCGGCAATGTCGGTTTTCTGGGCCTGCCCATGCTGGCGCTGCTGTTTACCGAAGCCGCGATTGGCCCGGTTATGCTGGTTTTGACGGTAGATCTTGTGGTGTTTTCATCCCTGATCGTCATTCTGATAAATGGCGGGCGCGACGGGCGGTTGACGCCTGCAACCTTCCGACTGATCGGGATCGGTTTGATCAAGAATCCGATGATCGTTTCAATCTCGGCAGGAATGCTTTGGTCCGCCTTGCAGATCCCCGTTCCTGTCCCATTGAATGATTTCCTGACAATTCTGGGCGGGGCCGCGACGCCGGGTGCCCTGTTCGCGATCGGAGCTTCTCTGGCCAGCAAATCCGCGGAACGCGTTCACATTGCAGGCTGGCTGAGCTTTTGTAAATTGGTTGTCCACCCTGCTTGTGTCGCCGTTGTGTTGCTTTGGGTTTTGCCCGTGGCTGCGTTTCCTGCTTCCGTCGCCATCGCCGCCGCGGCACTGCCGGTGGCGGGTAACGTCTATATGCTGGCCGCCCATTACAGGGTGGCGCCGCACCGTGCATCTGCTGCGATACTTTTGTCCACAGCGGCCAGCATTCTGACGGTGCCATTGGTCATCGCCTGGGTTGGAACGCCCTGATCTAGGCCTTGTCAAAAATGGCACATCAAAGCCGCTCAGCCTTTACGTATCGAGCGTGGAAGGATAGCCATGTCGCAAACCCAACGTAAGGACAAAACCAAATGGAAACCCTTTCGGAAAATGCATGTTTCGGAGGCGTTCAGGGCGTCTACCGCCACGCCTCGACTGCCTGCCAATGCGACATGACCTTTGGCCTGTTCCTGCCAGCCGAGGCCAAGGACGGCCCGGTTCCGATTTTGTGGTATCTGTCAGGCCTGACCTGCACCCATGAAAACGCGATGACCAAAGCAGGTGCTCAGGCTTGGGCGGCCGAGCAAGGCATCGCGGTTGTCTTCCCGGACACCTCCCCGCGCGGTGAGGGTGTCGCGGATCACGAGGATTATGATCTGGGCCAGGGCGCCGGGTTCTATCTGAACGCCACGCAGCAACCTTGGGCGCCGCATTTCAACATGTGGGATTACGTGGCCGAAGAATTGCCTGCTTTGCTGATCGAAAACTTCGCGATCGATGCGGAGCGTCAGGCAATAACCGGACATTCGATGGGAGGTCACGGGGCGCTGACGCTCGCGATGAACCTGCCGGGTCGCTTCCGGTCTGTCTCCGCCTTCGCACCCATATCGAACCCGACGGGTGCGGATTGGGGTCGCAAGCAATTAAGCGCCTACCTTGGCGACGATGAGACGGCATGGGTCAAACACGATGCATCGGTCATGATGAAAGAAATCGGCTTTGATGGCCCTATCCTGATCGACACTGGTGCCAGTGACCAATTCATCGACTTGCTGCGCCCCGAAACTTTGGCGCAGGCGATTGCCGAACGTCGTCAGCAGGCAATCTTCCGCCTGCAACCGGGCTACGATCATTCGTACTTCTTCGTGTCGACCTTCATGGAAGACCACATCACCTTCCACGCCGAGGCACTGTACGGAGACTGAGGCATGAGCCAATACGACTATGACCTGATCATCATCGGGTCCGGCCCCTCGGGTCGTTCGGCCGCGATACAGGCGGGCAAACTGCAACGGCGTGTTCTGGTGATCGATCGCAAGGATCGGTTTGGTGGCGTGTCCGTCCACACCGGAACGATCCCGTCAAAGACCCTGCGTGAAACGGTACTGAACCTGTCCGGCTGGCGCGAGCGCAGCTTCTATGGCCGCTCGTACCGGGTCAAAGATCAGATCCGGGCCGAAGACCTGAAGGCACGTCTGCATATGACGCTGGATCATGAAGTTGATGTGCTGGAACACCAATTCAACCGCAACCATGTGGAGACCTTGAACGGATTGGCCAAATTCGTTGGGCCTCACGAGATTGAGGTTGCCACTGATGCCGGAGAGACAACGAGACTTACGGCGGCCAAGTTCCTGATGGCAACCGGAACAAAAACCTATCGCCCGGATTATGTGCCATTCAACGGCAAGACCGTGGTGGACGGTGACGACTTTCTTGAGATGGCAGAGATCCCGCGCTCGCTGGTGGTGATAGGCGCCGGAGTGATTGGTGTGGAATACGCCACCATGTTCTCGGCTTTGGATGTTCGGGTGACGTTGATCGAACCGCGCGAGACCTTCCTGGATTTCATCGACACCCGCTTAATCCATGATTTCACGCATCAGATCCGCGAAAACGGCGTGGACCTACGTCTGGGCTCAGCCGTTCAAAAGATAGAAGACGCTGGCGGCCATGTCGAAGTCACGCTCGAGAATGGCCGCCACGTGCGTGCTGAAATGTTGTTGTTCGCCGCCGGGCGCATGGGGGCGACATCGGCATTGAACCTGCAGGCCGTTGGCTTGGAAACCGATCATCGCAACCGGATCAACGTGGATCGCAAGACGTATCAAACTGCTGTGCCGCATATCTACGCGACTGGCGATGTGATTGGGCACCCATCATTGGCCTCAACCTCCCTGCAGCAGGGCCGCGTGGCAGCCTGTCACGCGCTGGAAACCCCTACCCTGCCGGAAAGTCCGTGGTATCCTTACGGCATTTATTCAGTCCCCGAGATTTCAACTTGCGGCATGTCCGAAGAGGAACTGCAGGAACGCGGCATCCCATACGAAGTCGGCGTGGCGCGGTTCCGGGAGACTTCGCGCGGGCATATCATGGGGTTGGAACATGGCATGCTGAAGATGCTGTTTTCACTGAAAACCCGCCGGGTGCTGGGGGTGCAGATCGTGGGTGAGGGCGCGACAGAGTTGATCCATATCGCGCAGGCAGTCCTAAATTTGAAGGGCACGGTGGATTATTTCGTGCAGAATACGTTCAACTATCCAACCCTGGCCGAGGCCTACAAGATCGCTGGGTTGGATGCATTCAACCGGATGCCAATCCCGGACGAGTTCAAGGTGCGCAAGAAACCCGCTGAAAAGGCCGAGAAGAAAGCCGGGAAAGCGTGACGACGCTCTATATCGATGGCGATGCCTGCCCCGTGAAAGCCGAGGCTGAACGGGTAGCAACCCGGCACGAAGTACCGATGGCACTGGTGTCAAACGGTGGTTTGCGGCCGTCTGCAAACCCATTGGTGCAGGTGGTCATCGTGTCCGAGGGCGCGGATGAGGCAGATAAATGGATTGCCGAACGATGCGGCGCAGGAGACGTTGTGGTGACATCCGATATCCCGCTGGCCGCAAAATGTGTCGAAGCCG
The DNA here is from genome assembly GCF_059610645.1 of Ruegeria sp. CDSC054. Classification (NCBI taxonomy): domain Bacteria; kingdom Pseudomonadati; phylum Pseudomonadota; class Alphaproteobacteria; order Rhodobacterales; family Roseobacteraceae; genus Ruegeria; species Ruegeria sp. CDSC054. The sequence continues at coordinate 43,753 of NZ_JBXWOA010000003.1, forward strand.
GTGCCCGGGTTCTGCGACCTAACGGCGAAGCCTTTACCGCGGCCAATATCGGCCAGCAACTGGCCATGCGTGATTTGATGGCCGACTTGCGCGCATCCAATCCACTAGGCGCGGGTGGCGGCGGGAAGCCCTTTGGCAAAGCTGATCGATCCCGGTTTTTGGACGCCCTGGAACGGGAATTGAGGGCTGCGCAGCGGGGCTAATCCTCCCGCTTGCCAGCGACGCATCAAAGATGCGTCTTTGACAATTGGGCCGGGCAGCGCTGCGCGCTGCGGTTGTGCCTTGAACAATTCTGTCGCGCTTGGTTCAGTAGCACCAACGCGAGAACAAGAAGACAGGTACCAACATGTCGGTGAAAGCTGTTGTTTTTGACATCGGGAACGTTCTGATCGAATGGCAACCCGAACGCTATTACGACCGGGTCATCGGGGAAGAGCGCCGTCGCGCCATGTTCTCGGAAGTTGACCTGCACGGGATGAACGACCTGGTCGACCAGGGTCATCACTTCACGGACACGATATATGACTGGGCCGAGAAATACCCGGAATGGCGGGATGAAATCCGCATGTGGCACGACAAGTGGATCGAACTTGCCACACCCGAAATCCCCCATTCGGTCCGCCTGCAGCGGGCATTGCGCGCCAAAGGCGTGCCGGTTTACGCACTGACCAATTTCGGGGTGCAAAACTTCGACTATGCGACCACCGTCTACCCGTTCCTCAACGAATTCGACAAACAATACGTGTCGGGACGGATGCAGACCGTCAAACCGCATGTTCCGATCTATGAAATGGTCGAAGCCGATTGTGGACTACCGCCCGAGGCGCTTTTGTTCACCGACGACCGGATCGACAATATCGAAACGGCGCGGGCGCGTGGGTGGCAGACCCATCACTTCACTGGGCCACAAGGATGGGCGGACCGGCTGGTTCAAGAAGACCTGCTAACGGTCGACGAAGCACAATAGTTTAGGTGGCGACAAGTGATCGGTTTTCGCGAATAGGCAGATGGACAATGGCACTGAACGCCCCGATCGCGACGCCGATCCACCAAACCAGAGTGTAATCGCCGTACTGGTCATACATCCGCCCCCCCAACCAGACGCCAAGGAAACTGCCGACCTGGTGGCTGAAAAAGATGATCCCATACAGCGTTCCCATATAACGCAATCCGTAGAGATGCGCGACCAGCCCCGAGGTCAGCGGTACCGTGGCAAGCCACAGCGACCCCATGACCAGTGAAAACACGATGACCGACAGAGGCGTGATCGGGAACACGATGAAGGCCGCCGCGGCGAGTGTTCGCGCGGTATAGACTCCGGCCAGCAGGTATTTTTTGGGGAAACGGTTCCCTGCCCAACCGGCCAGCAGTGTGCCCGCAATATTTGCCAGGCCAATCAATGAAATTGACACGGCCCCCAGTGCTGATGTGGTTGTGATGCCAATAGAATGCAGAACGCCACCGGGTTGTATGGGTCCGCACATCTCGGTCACGAAAGCGGGGAAATGGGCAGTGATGAAGCCAAGCTGATAGCCACAGCTGAAAAAGCCCAGAAAGATCAGCGTATAGGACGGATCACGGAAAGCTTTGGTCAGGATCTGACTCATGCTTTCTTCGATTTCCACCTTGCTGGCGGCCTGCGGCGCGCGCATGAACGGCAGTGTCAGAACCAGTGCCAAGATCGCTATGGCAAATACGATGAACACCTGCTGCCAGGGCATAAAGCTTAGCATCCATTCGGCGGTAGGCGCCCCCAGAACCTGACCGAAACTGCCCGCAGCTGTGATAATCGCAAGCGACATGGAGCGGTTTTCGTCCGACGATGCCCGCGCCACCACGGCAAGGACCACGCCAAATCCTGTTCCCGCGATACCGAAGCCCACGAGCCATGCGTACATCTGGTGTTCGAACGGAGTGACGGACCAGGCCGACAGAACCATACCCGCCGCGTAGGTCAGAGCCCCCAGAGAAATCGCGCGCCTGTCGCCGACTTTTTCGGCGATGGCGCCGAATATTGGCTGCCCAATGCCCCAGGCCAAATTCTGAATTGCGATTGCCATCGAAAAGTCCGAGCGCAGCCAGCCGAATTCATCTGCGATGGGGATTTGAAACACGCCAAACGATGCGCGCACGGCAAAACTGACGGTGATGATGATACACCCGACGATCAGGATGGGGTTCAGCAAGCGCGTGTGTTGGGGCATTAGGTCCTCGGGCGTTCAAGGGACAGACGTTACCGTGTTTGGATCATGCGTCAATTCAGGAGTTTTGCGGTCACGGATAAGCAAAATTGATGCGTCCGAGAATTGGCTGCTTTTCAACGGGCAAACCGGGCGCTATGCCTCAAAACATGACGGGTTTGATATCGCTTTATGACACGCAGGTGGCCGACGGCACCCTGACCAGAGACGACGCTCAAGAGGCCGTTCTTCCTCATTTCGAACGTATCCGGGCGGCATTGGCCGAACCTGTGAAACGGGGGTTCTTTCGAAAAGTCCCGCCGCCGCCCAAAGGTTTATATCTGTGGGGCGGAGTCGGGCGCGGAAAATCCATGCTGATGGATATGTTCGTCGACTCTTTGGCAGACATCCCCGCCCGCCGAGTGCATTTTCACGCCTTTATGCAGGAAATCCACGCAGGCATGCACAAGGCCCGCAAGGATGGAGTTGAAGACGCGTTGGCTCCGGTGGCCGCCTCGGTGATCAAGTCCGCGCGCGTACTGGCATTTGACGAAATGCAAATTACCGATATCACGGACGCGATGATTGTTGGTCGTCTGTTCGATCTGCTGCATGAAGGTGGCACCGTGGTCGTGACGACATCGAACCGCCATCCGGATGACCTGTACAAGGACGGGCTAAACCGTCAGCTCTTTTTGCCCTTCATTGCACATATCAAAGAACAGCTTGAGGTGTGGGAGCTGATCTCACCGACGGATTACCGGCAAAACCGACTGGAAGGCGCGCCTGTTTATTTTACGCCCATAGGTCCCGAGGCGCGCGAGAGCATTCGCAGCGTCTGGAACGACCTGGCCGGAGGCGCGGCGGACCCGCTGATTCTGCAGGTCAACGGTCGTGCGGTAGAACTGCCCGCTTTTCGAAACGGCGTGGCGCGGGCCAGTTTTTATGACCTTTGTGGAAGGATGCTGGGCCCGGCAGACTATCTTGCCATCGCGGAAGCGGTCAAAGTTCTGGTGCTTGAGGACATCCCGCGCCTGTCGCGTAACAACTTCAACGAAGCCAAACGGTTCGTCACGCTGATCGACGCACTGTATGAGGGAAAAGTCCGCTTGATCTGTTCAGCTGCGGCAGAACCCGAGATGCTGTACGTCGAAGGTGAAGGCACATTTGAATTCGAGCGCACTGCGTCCCGCCTGCGTGAGATGCAGGATCAGGATTGGGGGCAATAGGGGCGCTGCCCCCGCCGCGCTTTGCGCGACTCCCCCGGGATATTTGGCCAGATGAAGCTGTGCGGATGCGCCTTTTTCAGCCGTTCTCGCGCAGAATATTACCGGCCAGGTATAGTGATCCACAGATCAGAACCCGCACCTGCGGGTCATTTTCAGTAATGTTTTTTAGGGCCTCGGCCACACTATTGGCAGTAGACGCTGCTAGCCCAACCCGAGCGGCGGCTTTAGCGGTGTCGTCAGCGCTCAGCGTATTTGCCTCGCCCGGGATAGAGACTGCCGTCAGGCTTTGCGCCTGCGCAGCAAGCGGAGCCAGATACCCGGTGACGTCCTTTGTGTTCAACATCCCACAGATCATATGGGTTGGACGTGCAGGCAGCTTCGCCAGTAGATCGGCCAATGCCAAACCTGCGGCGGCGTTGTGACCGCCATCCAACCACAGTTCGGCCTCGGGAGCCTGTTCGACCAGCGGGCCGGTTTTCAATCGCTGCATACGGGCTGGCCATTCAGCCTTGGTCACCGCAGCCTCATAGGCGTCTTCCCCAAGATCCAGATGACGCAAGACCGCTAGCGCGGCACCGGCATTTTGGTACTGATGTGCGCCCAACAGATTTGGCAACGGCAGATCGCGCAGGCCAGTTTCGTCCTGATAGACGAGCCGCCCGTTTTCTTCGGTGACGTGCCAGTGTTGGCCATGAACCAACAAAGGTGCACCCAGACGCGCGGCAGTGTATTCAATGACCTCCAACGCCTCGTCCTGTTGCGGGCCAACGATGCAGGGAACACCGGGCTTGATGATGCCGGCCTTTTCCGCTGCGATCTTGCCCAAGGTATCGCCCAGAAATTGCTCATGGTCGATTGAAACCGGCGTGATAACCGTTACCGCCGGGTCGTGAATGACATTGGTCGCATCCAACCGGCCACCCAACCCGACCTCAAGCAACGTGTAGTCCGCCTTGGACCGGGCAAAAGCCAGCAGGGCCGCGCAGGTCGTGATCTCAAAATACGTGATGTTCTCGCCACCATTGGCGGCATAACATTCGTCCAGAACCGCTGTCAGGTACGGCTCGGAAATCAGTTCACCCGCCAAACGGATACGTTCGTGAAACCGCGCCAGGTGGGGCGAGGTATAGGCATGGGCGGTCAGCCCTGCCCCTTCCAGACCTGCGCGGATCATGGCCTGGGTCGAGCCTTTGCCGTTGGTTCCCGCGATGTGGATCACCGGAGGCAGTTTGTTTTGCGGATTGTCCAGCGCGGCCAACAGACGCCAGACACGATCCAAGGTCAGGTCAATGATCTTGGGATGCAGCGCCATCATCCTCTCCAGAATGATGTCCGATGTCTGAGAGGTCATTTTTCTTCCGCGTCTTCAGCCGGGGCTTCTGCCACTGCATCTTCGGGTTCGGGCGCAGGCAGATCACCTTTGACCGCCGGAGGCTGGTTCATCAACATCCGCGTGATGGTGATCAACTCATCGCGCATTTCGGTCCGCTTGGTCACACGGTCCAACATGCCGTGATCCAACAGGTATTCCGCGCGTTGGAAGCCTTCGGGCAGCTTTTCCCGGATCGTCTGTTCGATCACGCGTGGACCGGCAAAACAAATCAGCGCATTGGGCTCTGAGATATGGACATCACCCAGCATCGCGTATGAAGCCGTCACACCACCTGTCGTTGGGTGAGTCAGCACTACGATGTAGGGCAGATTTGCCTCTTTCAGCATTTCTACTGCCACGGTTGTGCGGGGCATCTGCATCAGACTCAGGATACCTTCCTGCATCCGCGCGCCGCCAGCGGCCGAAAACAGGATCAGCGGGCGCTTTAGCTTCACCGCCTCTTGCGCGGCTGCGATGATCGCGTTGCCGACATACATGCCCATGGATCCGCCCATGAACGAAAAGTCCTGCGCAGCTGCCACAATCGGGGTTCGGCCAATTTCACCAAGGGCGACCAACATCGCCTCTTTCTCGCCCGTTTTCTTTTGGGCGGCTTTCATCCGGTCGGGGTACTTTTTCTGATCGCGGAACTGCAGCGGATCGTCTTTGGGCGCGGGAACCTCGACCTCGGTAAAGATCCCACCATCGAACAGATGATCGAACCGCTCGCGCGGAGTGATCGCCATGTGATGATCGCACTGGGTGCAGACATTCTGGTTTTCTGCCAACTCGCGGTGAAACAGCATGGTTCCGCATTCATCGCATTTGTGCCAAAGATTCTCCGGCACTTCTCGGCGCGAGAAGATCGAGTTGATCCGTGGGCGGACGTAGTTTGTAATCCAGTTCATATCGGAACCTTGGCTTGTGCTGCTTTGACGTCAAATAAGACGCTACGGAAAGAAATGCAATCAACGCCTGAGCGCAACCCGCGCTGTTAGCCAACTGACGATCATCACAGCAAAATCCACATACAGCCATTGCCGCAGCGCCCCGGTATCCGACATGTCGTAAGGAAGCAGATACAATGCCAGACCACTTAAGCCATCGGGTAAGGAAACAAACAGCAGAGCGACCATATTATTGAACAGGTGCAATGCGATAGCAGGCCCCAACGTCCCTGACCGTGCCGTCAGATCCGCCGCCATCAGGCCGAACATACCGGACCACACGGCAACCAATAGCGCGTTGTCTCCGGCCGCGCCGGGGGCAAAGTGACCTGCCGCGAACAAAATCGACGGTACGCCCAACCAAATAACCGGCGATCGGAATCGCGCTGCCAGACTTTGCTGGATGTAACCCCGAAAAAGCACCTCTTCAGCGCTTGTCTGAATCAGCACTGCAAAAAGCGAGAAAGGCAGAAACAACAGCCAGGTCGACAGTGCCAAATTCTGCGTCAGCGTTGCGCCCATGCCATATGGCGGCAAGATGGCCACGACGATCCCAACGATCAGCAATGCCTTAAAAACATTCCAAAATTGCCCAATGCCCTCGCGCCATGGACCACAGATTGAGCTCAGAGTTCGATGTTGTAGGCGTTTTGCAGCGATGGACACGCCCAATGTGATGAAGCCAAAGCTTGCCAGTAGCACCAAAAGTGCAACCGGGGATGCGCCGGTCAGCAAACCTTGGGCCCATTCGACGGATCCAAGACCCGCAACCAATCCAAAAAGTAGAAAGTTCAGAAGGATGCCAACCACGCCAACAATGGTCAGCCCGACCAGCAGGCGCCAAAGCTCTGGCCGTGCGCGCGAAGGTGCAACAAGTCGTTCATGCGCTATGTATCTGCCGGGGTGGGCGTCAGGCATTGTCGGCCACATCCCGGTTCGGCGCGTCATCGTCGAAGATCAATGAAGTTGCATTGGCGGCGTTCAGCCTTTGGGAAATCGTAGTCAGATAGCCGGCAACCGTCTGCAGCAGCTGCATCGCAACACCTGCGTCACTTTCAATAACCGCGCGCAATTCCTCGGCCCCAATGCGCAGGAACGAACAATTCTTGACCGCGACCAAATCAAATTGCCGAATTTCACCCGTGATGATCGACAAGTCTCCGATCAGACGCCCGGGCTCGATGACCGAGATCGTACGCGCGGTTCCGTTCCCTTCATTCCAGATCAGGTCGGCTTCGCCCGAAATACACAGATAAGCGGCATCTGGCGTTTGCCCTTCGGAAAAGATGATCTGCCCGGCTGCGGCATCGTACCATTGCGCCGAAAACGCCAGAAGGCGCTGGTTGCGACCGTCAATGCCGGAAAACAGCTCGGTCGACGAGATAATCTTGAGCTTGCGGCTCAGGTCATCTGTTGAGCTGGCCTCTTCTTCTGGACGGGTTCGCGAGACGCCGTCAATTCGACCATCTTTGATCTCGACGAACAGATCATAGGCTTCGGGATGGGCAAAGTAATCCTCCATGAAGATCATGATGGAATCCGGCAACAATTCCCGCAGTTTCAGCCGGGTTCTCAGCCTGCTCTCGGAATCATGGCTGGCCAGAGCTTTGTCCAGGATCAACACATCAGGACGCTTGATTCCAGCGCGCGAGAATGCGGCGCGTTCCTGAAATACCGTCGGCAGATTATTCCCACCCAGACCCGAGGGCAGGTCATAGATAATGGCCGCCGCCCGGCGGCGCAGACCAGCTTCGTTCATGGCTTCGGCGACGACATCTTCGATTTCATCCGTGTGCGCCCCGGCCATCAAAGAAACCCGCCCGAACAGGGCATTTTCCATGACAGTCATGCGTTCAATATATGCATCTGGCGTGACCGGAACGAACATCCCATCCATCGAGGCACGCAGCTGTTCCGCTTGCCCCCTTCGGATGGCCAAGATCTTATCTTTGTACTCGTCCGGAAAATCAGGCCCGATCTGTTCCGCGGTCAGCAGGAACGGAACGGTCAGCAACAAGGCACGCTCGCCCTCGCTGATTGCTTCATCCCCTTTGGCTTTGCGCCGGTCCTCTATATCAAGCAGGCGGTGGAACATATCCTTGGCCATACCCAGACGAAGGAACAGCGGGTGATCTGCCCCGTCCCGTCCAAATGTCTGGTGCAGTGTTTCCAGCACCGCGCTTGCAATGCTCATTGCGTCATCATCCAGATCGTGATGGCGCAGCATCCACATGAACCGATCATCGCCCGCCAGAATATCCGGTGAGATATCGCGAGACGGAGCGGCAAACAGCAAGTTGCCCCCCAGTGGAACAGCCGGGTTAAAGCGGTCCGGCTCGAACCGATAGACATACCGCGCCAGGTCTTTTTCTTCCAACCTTTGCGCGACCGTATCGCGCAGATTTACAATATCCCGCGCCAGCGCAGAATGCTGTTCTGGATCGAACTGGGTACGTAATGTCCGGCGGAACATGAACTCATCAATGCCCATCGCCTCGACCAGCTGGAACCACCAGTTGCGGATATCCTCGATGTCTTCCAACCCTGCCAGGCCGGGATCGATCCACTCATCCGACAGGGAATCCGGAGGGTTCCCGGCCCGCACCGCTTCGATTTGCCACCGGCTTGGGGCCTTCTTCGCGTCGGTTAAGTGTTGTGGATGGGTTCGCAACGGCATCAAGAGGTTGTCACCCAAAGTCCCGTCAAACAGATAGGGCCGCGAATAGGCATAGCCGATCCGCGCCGCAATTACCGTCTGATGGAGTTTTAGCAGATCGTGACCCGCAATTGTGACGCTGCCTTGTATCGGCAAAAGCTCTCGTGTCAGCAGTTGTGCCAAAGCGCCGCGTTCGGCGGCGCTTGACGACTGAATAGCAACGCGGGCACCCTTGGGGATGGTCAGGTCGATATCTTCAAGGATGGTTTTCCCGTCATCATCGCGCACTGTTACATTGCGCAGTTCGATATCGCCGCTGAGATGCGGAATAGACTCTGGCTCACCCACAAACAGCTCTTCAGGGATCATGTTGTCCGGGGCAAAGCGTTCAATGACGATTTCCCAGCGCAAGGACATATCCTGAACCTGGTTGTAATAGGTCAGCAAGTCTTTCCATGGGCCACTAAGGTCCTTGTATGCCCCAAGCGCCGCGACAAGCGCGCCAACCGTCACCTCACCGGTGATCGCCAAATAGCCGCCGACCGAATAGAACAGGAACGGCGTCATCTGCGTGATCAGATTGTTGAGGAACTTCATAAAGAACTTCTTGTTGTAGATCTTGAACCGGATCTCAAACAAGGTCCCTAACCGGTGACTGAACTGCGCCAAACGATAACGCCAGCCACCATTGGTGCGCAGGTCGCTGATGCCCGCAGCGCTTTCGCCAATTTCCGAGCTGAGGTGGCGGACCTGCTGAATTCGTTCCTTGTTCAGCAGGTTGATCTGGCGCTGCAGTTTTGGGATCAGCCATGCCTGCAACGGAATCAACGCGATGCTGGCCAGACCGAACCAAACGCTTTGCATGAACAGAAAGGTGACAATGGTCATCATCTGACCAAACTGAAACACCGGCTGGGCAATCGCATCACCCATCAGGCCGCCCATCGGTTCGGCCTCGGAGGTGATCATTGAAACAAGTTCACCCTGGCTGGTGGTGGCAAAATACGATTTCGGGAATCGCATGGCGCGGTGAATCAGCGTGAACCGCAGGCGGCGCAGCATACGTTCGGCCAATATGCCCTTCATCGTGTTGATGCGCATCTTCATCAAGCCGCTGGCGATTACAGTGGCCAAAAATGCAAAACAGAGGATCAGCAGATATTGGACCTGCGTGAAGGTGATCCCCAGAAGCACAACACTATCGCTAGGCGCACCAATTGCGTCGTTGATGATCTGCTTTGGCAACTCGAGCGAAGCGTAGAGAAACGGAAATGACAATACCGTCAAAAACAACAGCACAAGCTGCTGCTTTTTCGAGTGTTTCCAGATGAACGAAAATAGTGTGGGTTCCATGCCCCGGCCTTGCCTCAAAGAATTTAGTAGCGGTTTTTCGGATAATCCACAGCAATCAGGTGCCGGACGGTACGCACAGTCCCAGATGATTGCAAGAACGGCGATGGGGGCCTTAGCAGACACAACCAAAACCGCCCAGTCACAACCACGTTAGTGTCGGATAGTTTTATGCGGATTTCACCAATTCGGCCTTATCCTCGCCGTTGTCTTTGACTAAAGAAGGTCAAGTTCAGACGATGGGATCATGGGCAAACTTCTGGAGCGATATCTACACCGCAAAACTATTGCGCGCTGGCAACGGGCCGTCCAAGACGCGGCCGGGGCTACGAACCCCCAATTGCGTCAACAGCGGGATGAGGCGCGCAAACTGCGTGCGCAATTGGACCGTTTGCTTCGGGAAGCAAATGAAAGACTGACGCTGCCCCTGATTGGATCAAAACAATTCCCCAAACCGCTGGGTACTGACTGGTGCTGGCGACCTGATTTGTGGCGGGGCCCCTTGCCTCGGCCCGGCCTCGCCTCAATCCCGCGTAAGGTCGAGTTGGATCAACAGGTAAAGATATTCCATGACTGCGCTCTCTCCGAGATCAGCGTGCGCCAAGCACGAAACATGGACGAAAAGGATCTGGCCGCGTTTGGACTTGGCGTCGAAGTGTTCGGTTTTGCAGGGTCATTCCTTTCCGTGTCGCTGGATTTGCCAGCTGAGGCAGTGCGTGGTCTGACGCGGCAGCACCTGATGCGGGTCGATGCCCAGATTGAAACAGAACGTCCGCTGGACGTGACCGCACGACTGAATATTCAGCACGGCCCAAACACCGATTCCGTTCCACGGTCTCTGGATTTGTCGACAAGCTCGAATGTTCTAGATTTCGATCTTGCCAATTTGCCGCTGAACGAACGGCGCATAGACAAGATTTGGCTGGACTTGGTTCTGACCAATCCGGCGATGAACCGCATAGTTCTGCGGGACCTGACCCTTTGCCGCCACCACCGCGCCGACATGTGAGAGCATTGGCCATGACACAACCAACCTTGACCCCAACCCTGTTCGAAAACGGCATCTGGCGCGGGTACCTGCAGGCCGACACTGAACCGCATGTCGAAGTCCGTTACATGGGCCAGGCGCTGGAGGGTGTGCTCATGACCGCCACCGATGGTGGTTGGGAACTGAGTGTGCCGGTGCCATCAACCGCTATCGCCGACGGGGTTCATTGCTTTGTAATAGCCGATGCAAACACAACACAGAAGATCGGTGAATTCACAATCATTGCGGGGGCATCAGCCGCAGATGATTTGCGAACCGAAATCGCTTTGTTGCGGGCGGAGCTCGACTTGTTGAAACGGGCATTTAGACGGTCTCAGGCACCTTCGGACTGATCCGGGTTTTCTTCGTTTCCAAGGCTTTGTCTATCTTTCAGGCGGAATCCGTGCATCATAAAAGTCATCCGAAGCAACCCGGGTGCGAAAATGGACCGCAGCAGTATCGTCAAGGTCATCGCTCTGATGGTGACAGGGTTCGGGATCGGTATCGACTTTACCGGCGCTCTTATTCTTGTCCCGGCCATCGAAAACAGTTTTGACGCTGATATTACCAGCACCCAATGGGTTCTGAACATCTACGCCCTGTTTTTTGCCATGACCATGGTTGCCGGGGGGCGCATGGGGGACATGTTCGGGCATCGCAAGATGATGATCATCGGGCTGGCAATCTTTCTATTTGCGTCCGTCATGTGCTTTGTCTCTCCCAGTCTCGACTTCCTGATCGCCGCGCGTGCTTTGCAAGGGATTGGTTCGGGTTGCGTCTGGCCTTGCACGCTTGCTTTTGGCGCCACCAAAGTCTCGCGCCCCGAACACCGCGCCATGATCATGGGTATGATCCTCGCCGGTGTGACCAGCGGCAATGTCTTTGGTCCGCTCATCAGCGGCGCCGCAGTCAGCTTTGGCGACTGGCGCTTGTTCTTTCTTGCAAACGTGTTGTTTTCGTCCATTTCGATGGTTACGGCCCTGATCCTTATGGAGCGTGAAACTCAACACAAACAGGGCGAACATATCGATTTCGCCGGTATAGGTATTCTTTCGTTTGCTGTTCTTTTGCTTCTTTACGGGCTGGACGTCGGTGCGGACTGGGGCTGGACGTCTGTCCCTCTGTTGATGTTGTTTTTCGTCAGCGCCGCGCTGTTCTTCTTTTTCCCGCAAGTCGAAAAGCGCGTGAAAGAGCCTCTCTTGCTGCCACAAATGATGCAGAACCGCGAGTTTCGGATCACGCTGGGACTGAACATGTTCAACGTGTCGGCGGCCTTTGTCGGGCTGCTATACTTCCCTCAATACATGCAAAAGGTCCTTGGTTGGTCGGTGTTTGAGTCGGCGATTGGTCTTGCCCCGCTGACACTCCTGCTGGCCGTCGGTTCGATTGTTTCGGGCACTCTTTATAATGATTTCGGGCCAAAGCGCCTGCTGTTCTGGGGATATTTGATCGCAACGACTGGCGCTCTCAGCATTATCATCTTACCGGCGGGGTTGGGCTATTTTCAGATTTTGCCCGGCATGGCAATGATCGGGCTGGGCGCAACACTGACGGTTGGGCCGTCAGGCACTGCAGCCGTGTGCGCCGTCAAACCTGAACGCGCTGGCCTTGTGGGCGGCCTGAGCTTTATGACCCATCTGGTATATGGCGCCATTTCCGTCGCCTTCGCGACCGCAATTATGTATGTCATCAGCCTGTCCAGCCTCAGCAAACAGCTGGTTGCGGATGGGATCAACATGTCCGTAACCGATCAAAAGGCGATCAACGGTGGAACGCTTACGACCGGTACAGCCCGCGCTGTTATGGAAAAGCTAAGCTCGGAAGAGGCTGAAAAGGTCAAATCTGCCATCGCTGCCGCATTTGATGCAGGCATGAACATGGCCTTTGTTTTTGCGGCCATCTCGGTCTCGATAGGCATTGTTCTGGCGATGATGCTTGACGAAGAAAAGCTGCACAAGGTTGAGGGTTGATCCCGGCCTTTGCAGAAAGGGCCGCCAGTATCGGCGGCCCTGTTTGTCTTACTGAGACGGTCCGTTGGGATTGAACGCCGACAAACCTTTGAGGATGTCGATGGCGTAGGCCAGCTGATAATCCTCTTCCCGCAATTCAGCCGTGGCTTCGGCTTTGGCGCGATCTTCTTCGATTTGACGGATTTCATCTTCGCTCAGGCTGTCATTGTTCAGGCTGCCGCGCAGATCAGCTTCGGACCGCGTGCGGGCGTTGGCTTCCTCTTCCTCTTCCTCGGCATCCGGCGCCGGGCGCGGCTGTTCAACGATGATGTCTGGGCTGACGCCAAGTGCCTGAATTGACCGGCCCGAGGGCGTGTAGTAGCGCGAGGTCGTCAGACGCATTGCACCATCGCCACGCAGCGGCATGACCGTTTGCACCGATCCTTTGCCAAAACTCTTGGTGCCGACAACGATCGCACGACGGTGATCTTGCAACGCGCCAGCTACGATTTCCGAAGCTGATGCCGAACCGCCATTGATCAGAACAACGATCGGCTTGCCTTCGGCCAAATCACCCAGCGTGGCATTGAATCGCTCGCCATCGCTTGGGTCGCGACCACGCGTGGACACGATCTCGCCTTCGTTCAGGAATGCGTCCGAAACTTTGATCGCCTGGGTCAGCAACCCGCCGGGATTGTTCCGCAGATCAAGGACAACACCATTGACCTTGTCCAGACCACCGGCTTCCTCAATCTGCTCATTTAGGCCTTCTTGCAGGTTCGGGAATGTCTGATCGTTGAAGGTGGTGACGCGTAGGACTACGCTGGTGCCTTCGGTCCGGGCACGCACGGCTGTCAGTTTGATAGTGTCGCGAATGATGGTGATATCAAACGGCTCTTGCTCGCCCTCACGGACGACCGTGATCACGATTTCCGACCCAACCGGGCCACGCATCAGATCCACGGCCTTGTCCAATGTCAGGCCAAGGATGCTTTCCCCATCGACATGAGTGATGAAATCACCCGCTTCGATCCCCGCCTCATCTGCCGGGGTATCGTCGATCGGCGAGACAACTTTGACATAGCCTTCTTCCTGCGTGACCTCGATGCCTAATCCTCCGAATTCGCCACGTGTCTGCACACGCATCTGCTCAGCATCATCTGGCGAAAGGTAGCTGGAATGCGGATCAAGCGACGTGAGCATACCGTCGATGGCCGCTTCGATCAGCTCTTCCGGCTCCACGTCTTCGACATACTGGGCGCGGATACGTTCAAAAATATCCCCGAACAGATCCAGTTGCTCGTACACGCTGGCCTTCCGGTCAGCCTCTTGCGCCAGCAAAGGACCAGCAATTTGTGTAGTTGCGATTACACCTGCCACGGTTCCGGCCAGACCGGCCATCAGAAATTTCTTCATACTCGTTTATCCATCCTTGTCGGTCCGAAACCATGATTCCGGGTCCACGGGGCTATTATTCTGTCTTACCTCTATATAGAGCGTTTCTGACCGGCCAGTTCCAGTGCCATCACTGCTTGTTGACAAAATTGCGCCGATTTCGGGCGATTCACCCGGCATTAAACCCACCGGAGTGCCTTCGGGGATCACCTCGCCCATGTCTCCGTAAACGTCTTGCAACCCGGCGAACACGAACAACAAGCCCGGTTGCGGCTCGAGGATCATGACGTTCCCGAGCTCCAGCAATGGTCCACGATACCGGATCGTTGCCGCAGTCGGCGCTGTAACAATTGCCCGAGGACGGGTGGCCAGAACCACACCGGGGCGCGTCACACCAGCCGCGTCAGTCTCATCCGCGCGGTGCAAAACTACGCCTTGGGTCGGCAATTCAATCCGCCCCTTGCGGTCAGAGACATCCGCATCTGTTTCGGCAATTTCGCCTTCCGAGATTTCGGACAATCCACTGGCAAAGCCGTCCAACGTCTCGGTTGATGAAATCAGGATGGCCGTGCGAACCGGATCTTCGACAAAGCGACGGGGCAAATCCGTGCGGTCAGCGATGGCTTCACTGAGGCTGGTGCGCGCGTTTTGCACACCGGTTAACCCTTCGACCAGAGTGTCTGCAGCACTTTGCTGAAGCTTCCGAAGGGTCTGGACCTCTTGCAGATCATGGGCCAGTGCCTGCGCGCGCGCGTTCAGTCCGGGAGTAACTTCGGACAGCATCATGCCTGCCCGTGCGGAACCTAGGGGCCCGGACGGGTGCAGCATCAGAACGGGTGGTGCCGTGGTCTCAATGGTCTGCAATACACCCAGAAGCTGCGCGACCTCCTGTTCCCGCGACCGCAATTCTGCTGCCAGCTGTGCCTCGCGGGTCGCTGCCATGCGCAACCCGTCCCGCATCGCTGAAAGCCCGGCCTCATAAGCCTGGATAGTTTCGGTCAGGGCACGCACGCGGTTGCGGGCACCGTCGGCTTCGGTCAAGTTGATCGAGGCCTGTTCTAGCATGCGCGCCGCATTCAAGGCCGCCGTGGACGGATCATTCTGCGCGCTGGCAGGCGACGCGAAACACATCGCAAAGATAAGCGCGCGCATCCTCATGACAGCAGGCTCTTCCCCGTCATCTCGGGCGGTTGCTCAAGACCCATCAGTTCTAGCAGCGTCGGGGCCAGATCGGAAAGGCGGCCGCTTCGCAGCGAGACACCTTTTGGCCCACCGACCAGCGCCACGGGAACCGGGTTCAGAGTATGCGCGGTGTGCGGCCCGCCGGTTTCGGGGTCAACCATGACCTCGCAATTGCCGTGATCCGCAGTGACGATCATCGCGCCACCGACCTTGTTCAGCGCCGCGACAACCTGCGACAAGCCTTGATCGACGGCCTCACATGCCTTGATTGCGGCTTGCAGATCGCCGGTGTGACCAACCATGTCCGGGTTGGCATAATTCGTGACGATCAGGTCATAGTCCGCCTCGATCGCCTCGACAAATTTCGCCGTCACTTCGGCCGAAGACATCTCGGGCTGCAGGTCATAGGTGGCCACTTTGGGCGATTTTGGCATATACCGGTCTTCGCCTTCCTCGGGCGTTTCCTTGCCACCATTGAGGAAGAACGTGACATGAGGGTATTTTTCGGTCTCGGCCAGACGGAACTGGCGCAACCCCTTCTTGGCAACCCACTCACCCAAAGTGTTCACTATTTTCCGCTTGGGGAACACGGTTGTCAAATAGGCATTGTGACCGTCGGAATACTCGACCATTCCCAACAGGGCGGAAAGCTGCGGGCGCGGGCCCGTATCGAAGTCCGAAAAGCCCGGTTCGCCAATCGCGCGCAAGATTTCACGGGCGCGGTCCGCTCGGAAATTCAAACAGAAAACCCCGTCACCATCCTGAATGCCGTCGTAACCTTCCAGAACAGTGGGAGCGATGAACTCATCGGTTTCAGACTGGTTATATGCGTGATCCACAGCGCCATGCGCGGTTGTGGCAGCCCGACCCTGGCCTTTGACCATCGCATCATAAGCCTCGCTGACGCGTTCCCAGCGATTGTCCCGATCCATTGCAAAATACCGACCACAGACCGTGACGATGCGCGCCCTATCGGGCAAACGATCTTCAAGTTCCGACAGGTAGGTAAATGCCGATTTCGGAGCGACGTCGCGCCCGTCCGTCATGGCGTGCAACGCCACCGGAACGCCCGCATCGGTGATCGCCTTGGCGGCCGCGACGATGTGGTTCAAATGGCCATGGACGCCACCGTCCGAGACCAAACCCATCAGATGCGCCGTTCCATCCGCTGCCTTCACCTTTGCGATGAAGGTCTGCAATGCGGCATTGTCGAAAAAGCTGCCGTCTTCAATTGCCAGGTCGATCTGCCCCAGATCCATCGCAACAACACGGCCCGCCCCGATATTTGTGTGACCTACCTCGGAATTGCCCATCTGGCCGCTGGGCAAGCCAGCATCCGGGCCATGTGTAATAATGGTCGCGTGCGGCCCATTGGTCATGATCGCATCAAAGGTCGGCGTGTTTGCAAGATACGGCGCGTTAGACCGTGTGTCTTCGGACAAGCCCCAACCATCAAGAATGCACAGGACGACAGGTTTGGGGGCGGTCATTGCGGCTCTCCGGATTTCTGCTCTGGTCGGTCTTGTATCGCCTGCCCTCGGGCAATTGAACCTTATTTTGTGCGCGGTTGTGCAGATTTAATATTTAGGCCGCTCAACCCTTGTTTATCAATTCCGTATACGGACGCGCCTTGCGATCGCGATACTTGACGGTCAGATCCAGCGGCGCATCGTTTTCGTCATAGACCCCGACCACGATCCCCCTGCCCCGGCTTTTGCTCCGCATCTCAATCAACTGCTGTTTCGACCGCGTGGTGCGTTGCGATTGGCGACGTGTCCAAGCGAATAGGTGGTTGTACATTTTGGCAATTGTATCGGCGTGATCGGCACTGTCCCCCAAATCGACAAGCTCGTTAGGGTCATTTTCCAGATCGAACAGAATAGGCCGATGGCCGCCTTCGCTGTGGATCAGCTTCCATTTTTTGTTAGCTGCCATGAACATTACTGCGTCCCGGACAGAGGCATTCAGCATGTCTGCAATTGGTGATGCAGAGTAATCGTACTCACAAATCACCACGTCGCGGGGTGTTTCGTTCTGCTGCCCATGCAGGATCGGAAGCAAGGAGTGCCCCTCAAGGATATGCCCTGCGATCTCACCGCCCGCCACATCCACAAATGTCGGAGCAAGGTCGATGGATTCAACCAGCGCATCGCTGACGGTGCCACGCGTTCCGTCTGCTTCGGGTGACGGGTCATAGATGATCAGTGGCACCTTGGTTAATACGTCCTGAAAGAACGTTTTCTCGCCCATCCAGTGATCGCCCAGAAAATCGCCGTGATCGGATGTCAGCACGATCATCGTGTCCTCCATCCGGCCAGTTTTCTCCATCCAGTCAAACAGTCGCCCCATCTGGTCATCGGCCTGTTTGATCAGCCCCATATAGGCCGGGATCACCGCATCACGTACATCCTGCCGCGAGAATGTCTGCCCGACTTTAGTATCCATGAATGCCTTGAGCACCGGATGCGCATTCTGACGTTCCGTGTCGGAGCGCACGACCGGCAGAACATGTTCCGGCCCGTACATCGAGGCATAAGGTTCCGGCACGATGTATGGCCAATGCGGCTTGATAAAGCTCAGGTGACAGCACCACGGGCCATCATGGGTATCCATGAAATCGATGCCTCGTCCGGTCAGATAAGGGGTTTCGCTGTCCTCTTACGCTATGTTGGCCGCCTCGGTTGAGTTCTTCAAAAACCAGCCGGACAGGACATTGCCGTCCTCATCCAGCCCCGAATTAGCAAAGTCGTGCCAAGGGTTGTCACTCTCATACCCTTTTGCAGCCAGATGCTTATTGAATTCCTTTGCGCCATCCGGATCATAAAACCCGTCAGGTCCTTCGGGCAGCATACCGTCATCGCGTTCATGCACGTCAAACCCGCATTCCGCGACGCGCGCGCCGATCAGACTGTCAGGCGCTAATCCCAGCCGCTCCATGCCTTCCGCATCTGCGCGCATATGGGTCTTGCCAACCAACCAGCAGTCCATGCCTGCCTTGCGCAGGTGATCCCCCATCGTGATTTCACCAACTTTCAGTGGAATGCCATTCCATGAGGCGCCGTGTGAATGCACGTAGCGGCCGGTATATGTCGACATGCGCGAGCTACCGCAAATCGGAGACTGGATATAGGCCCTATCAAAGCGGACTCCGTTAGCAGCCAGCCAGTCAATGTTGGGGGTGTGCAAACACGGATGCCCGTAACAGCTGAGGTAATCCCGGCGCAGCTGATCGAACATGATAAACAGGATGTTTTTTGGCTTTGGCCAAACGCGCGCCCTCCCCCAAGTTACCTCAGGGGTCTATTTAGCCATTACCTTCACTATAGCGACGCGCAATCTGCGTTTAAGCCTGACGCTCCATCTGCTCAAGCATCTTTTTGGCACGTTTACACTGCAATTGATCGCGCAGAGGCGAGTCCGGGTCGACATCCTTTTGGCAGACCACGCACTTGTCCGCGCCCGAGATTGCGTTCAGACCACCACAGCTGCCTTTGATCGTCTTGCCCATCAGCATGACACCCAGCGACATGCCAACCACGATGATCAAAAGCAGAAAAAAGGCTATGATAAAGGTGCTCATCCCGGTTCTTACCTGTCAGTTGGTGCCCAGTGCGTCTTTGAACGCAGTGCTGTGAACCGTAATATAGGCATCGTCGCCGCCTGTCACATCCCGCGAAATGAAATACACGGCAAGTTTATGTTCTTCGGCCAGTTCCAGGCCCTTATCCTGACCCAGCGCCAGCATTGCCGTCGCCCAGGCATCCGCCATCATCGCATTTTCGGCCAGAACCGTGACCGAGGTCGTGCGATGCGTGATCGGACGACCTGTTGTTGGGTCGATGATATGCGAATACCGCACTCCGTCCTGTTCAAAGAAATTCTTGTAGTCGCCAGAGGTCGCCATACCGAGGTTGTCCAGCTCAACTACCAACTGCAGGTTTTGGGCCCCCGCTTCGGGCTTTTCGATCCCGATCCGCCAAGCCTCACCCTTGTCGTTCTGGCCCATGGTGACCAGATCGCCGCCGATCTCGACCATATAGTTTTCGATCCCAGCGTCGCGTAGCGTCGCAGCCACGGCGTCAATGCCGTATCCTTTTGCGATTGCAGACAGGTTGATGCCCACGCCAGCATCTGATTTGGCCAGTGTTCCGCTTTCGCTGTCCAACATCAGCAAGCGTTCCTGACCAACGCTTTCCAACGCCGTCTGTATCTCGGCATCTGATGGCACCGGATCTTCTGGCTTGCGCGGACCAAAGCCCCACAGTTCGATCAGCGGGCCAAGCGTTACGTCGAACGTGCCGCCCGATTTTTCGTGCACGTCATTTGCTGCACCTAAAACCAGCGCAAATTCTTCGGAAACCTCAGTGGGTTCAGTGCTGGGCGACGCCGAAAATGTCGAAACCTCTGAGTTGGGATCCCAGTTGGACATCTTGGTGTTCACGTCTGCCAATGTCTCTTCCACGGCAGAGCCCAATGCAGTCTCATCCACATCCGTGCCGATAGCGGTGATGTTGAATGTGGTACCCATGGTCTCACCGGACAGGCGCACAACCTCGGGTTCTTTGTCAAAGAGACATCCGGAAACAAGTGTTGCAACAGCCAGAACAGGCAAAAGGCGCATCGAGAGACCTCCAGAGGAAAACCGTGCCCGGCATATGCCAGCGGCCCTATGCAGAGTCAAACCGACTTCACAGCTTTAGCGGCAGGAAGCCCAACATAAGTAGCCCAATGCCGGCCGGGACACCGAACAACCAGGCTTTCTTTTGCCAGCCAACCGGCTGCTGTTTCCAGGCCATTCTAAAGTTATGCCCGCATACGACCACGGCAAAGAAAATCAGCACTGCGACGGGCGGGGTAAGGTACAAGTCAAACAACAGGCCGGATATCCTTGTTTAGCGGCAGTTTTCCCCGGTTTGGGCATTTGCACCCTATACAGGCCGCATTGCTGCGGTAAGGTGTCAGGGAAGCCATCTCAAAAATAAGAGGAGATTGCCAATGGCCCCAACCTCATATCAGCCCCCTACCCGCGGCGACAAGACCGATACAAGCACGCACAGTCAATCGGTTGAATCCAATCTGTCGCACTCGCAGACGACGGTGGCAAAATTGCTTGCGGGTAAAGGGGATGCTGTATTTGCGGTGCGCCCAAACGACACGATCCATTCGGTCGTGAATACCCTCAGTGAAAAGCGGATTGGTGCCGTGGTCGTGACCGACCAGAACGGCACCCTTCAGGGTATTCTGTCCGAACGTGACATCGTCCGGCGCATGGCTGACACGCCCGGCCAGACCTTGCCACAATCCGTCGAGGATCTGATGACGCGCGAGGTCAAGACATGTTCACCAGACGATCTGTTGAATGATGTCCTGAAAACCATGACCGAAGGACGTTTTCGCCACATGCCAGTTGTTGGCGACGGGAAACTGCGCGGCGTAATCACAATCGGTGACGTTGTTCATTTCCGACTAAAAGAGCTGGAGTATGAAGCGTTGCGTATGAAACAAATGATCGTAGGCTGATCCTTCCGGTAGAAATCCCTTGACCTTGGCTGACTGACAGTATCCTTGATGCCAAAATTTGTTCGGTTATAGGTCGAGGGTAAAATGAAGCACGTTCTGGTAACGGGTACAGCGGGTTTCATCGGGTTCCATCTTGCGAAACTGCTGCTTTCGGAAGGATTCCGGGTGCACGGCTATGACGGGATGACCGATTACTATGATGTCGCGTTAAAAAACCGCCGGCATCAGATGCTGCTGCAAAACCCTGGGTTTTCCGTCACCGAGGATTTGTTGGAAAATCACGAAAAGCTCAAGCAGGTTGGTGATGAGTTTCAACCTGACGTGATCGTGCACCTCGCCGGTCAGGCAGGCGTGCGTTACAGCTTGGAGGATCCGCGGAGCTATATCGACTCGAACATTGTCGGCACGTTCAACGTGATGGAAGTTGCACGCGAACATAAGGTTGACCATCTTTTGATGGCTTCTACATCGTCGGTCTATGGCGCGAATGAGGTTATGCCCTTTACCGAGGTTGAAAAGGCCGACACGCCTCTGACCATCTATTCAGCTACCAAAAAGGCCAATGAGGCCATGGGGCATTCCTATGCGCATCTTTGGAACTTGCCCACGACGATGTTTAGGTTCTTCACTGTCTATGGGACCTGGGGACGCCCTGACCTGGCACTGTACAAGTTTGTGGATGCCATTCTGGATGACCGTCCGATCGACATCTACAATCATGGCGACATGTATCGCGATTTTACCAATGTGGATGATCTTGTCCGCGGAATCCGGCTGTTGATCGACAGCCCGCCCGCGCGCCCCGACAGCGCAGATGACATCGAAGAAGGCGACAGCCTTTCGCCCGTGGCGCCTTGGCGCGTGGTTAATATCGGTAACGGCGACAAAGTGCGCCTGTTGGATTTTGTAGAGGCGATTGAAGAAGCTGTCGGCAAGAAAGCAATCAGAAACTATATGCCCATACAGATGGGCGATGTCCCGGCCACCTGGGCCGATACCGATCTGTTGCAGCGGTTAACCGGGTATCGTCCACAAACCGATTTCAAGGTCGGGATTGCCCAGTTCGTGGAATGGTTCCGCGACTATCATGGAAAATGAGCTGATTTCCCGAATGTTCGAAACAAACCCCAATTCCCGTAAAATCGCCGTCATCGGCCTGGGTTATGTCGGCCTGCCACTGGCAGTGGCGTTTGCCGGGGTGGGCCCGGTCATTGGGTTTGATATCAATGCCAAACGCATTGACGCGTTGCGCGCGGGGCAGGATAGCACTCAGGAAGTTGAACCCAATGATCTGAACGCTGCGACAGGTTTGACCTTTACTTCGGAACCTTCCGATCTGGCGGGATGTGATACCTTTATCGTGACGGTTCCAACGCCAATCACGGCGGGCAAACAACCGGATTTGTCGCCCTTGCTAAGTGCGTCCGAGACGGTCGGACGTGTTTTGAAAAAGGGTGACTTGGTGATTTACGAGTCCACGGTTTATCCAGGTGCTACCGAGGAAGACTGTGTGCCTGTCCTCGAGCGGGTTTCAGGACTTACATTCAACGCGGATTTCTTTGCCGGATACAGCCCAGAGCGGATTAACCCCGGTGATAAGGGCCATCGGATCTCGGACATTTGCAAGGTGACCTCGGGCTCGACACCCGAAGTTGCTGATTTGGTAGATGCGCTTTATGGCCGGATTATCGCGGCAGGTACACACAAAGCGGAAAGCATCCGCGTGGCCGAAGCCGCGAAAGTTATCGAAAACACCCAACGCGACCTGAACATCGCGCTGGTCAATGAATTGGCGATGATTTTTGGACGCCTGGGCATTGATACCGATGCCGTTTTGCGCGCAGCTGGCACCAAGTGGAATTTTTTGCCCTTCCGTCCTGGCCTGGTCGGCGGACACTGCATCGGCATCGATCCTTATTACCTGACACATAAGGCAGAGGCGGTCGGCCATCATCCACAGATCATTCTGGCCGGGCGACGCCTGAACGACAGCATGGGCGGCTATGTCGTGTCGCAACTGGTAAAGCGGATGACCCGCGTCGGGATTGACGTAGGATCGGCGCGCGTGCTGGTCATGGGGCTGACATTTAAGGAAAACTGCCCGGATCTGCGCAACACAAGGGTCGTCGATATCATAGACGAACTTAAGGATTACGGTATTGAGGTCGATGTGCACGACCCGCACGCCGATGCCGCCGAAGCGTTGGCCGAGTATGGTATTTCCCTTGTCGCCACCCCCAACGAACGCGCCTATGACGGCGTCGTTTTAGCCGTCGCACATCAGGAATTCCTAGATGTCAAACCCGCGCAAATCAGAGCGTATGGAAAAGACACAAGCGTGGTCTTCGACGTTAAGTCGGTCCTACCGATAGAGTCCAGCGACCTTCGTCTTTGAGCACAAAAGAAAACCGGCGCTATAAGCGCCGGTTCTTTGTTTCTTACCCGCCGAAATCGTCGAGCATGATGTCTTCGCGGTCCACGCCCAGATCCAGCAGCATGTTGATGACCGACTGATTCATGATTGGTGGGCCACACATATAGAACTCACAGTCCTCAGGCGCAGGGTGGTTCTTGAGATATTCTTCGAACAGAACATTGTGGATAAAGCCGGTGTAGCCTTTCCAATCGTCCTCTGGCTGCGCATCCGACAGGGCAACATGCCATTCAAAGTTGTCGAATTCCTCGGCCAGAGTGTCGAAGTCCTCGACAAAGAACATCTCTTTCTTCGAACGCGCGCCGTACCAGAAGCTGATTTTGCGGTCGCGATTTTCCAGACGCTTGAGCTGGTCGAAGATGTGACTGCGCATGGGCGCCATACCGGCGCCACCGCCGATAAAGACCATCTCTTTCTGGGTGTCGCGGGCAAAGAATTCGCCAAACGGGCCCGAGATGGTGACCTTATCACCCGGTTTCAGGTTAAAGATGTAAGACGACATCTGACCCGCTGGGATACCCTCGGAACCGGGAGGTGGCGAGGCAACGCGGACGTTCAGCATGATCATGCCTTTTTCGTCCGGGTAGTTGGCCATTGAATACGCGCGTTCGATCGGTTCGTTCACAACCGATTCATACTGCCACAGATTGAAGCGGTCCCAATCTTCGCGGTATTCTTCTTCTACGTCGAAATCAGTGTATTTCAACGCATGCGCAGGGGCTTCGATCTGGATGTATCCGCCAGCGCGGAAATTCACGTCCTCGCCCTCGGGCAAATCCAGCGTCAGCGCTTTGATGAAGGTTGCCACGTTTTCGTTCGAGCGAACCGTGCATTCCCATTTCTTGACACCAAAGACCTCTTCAGGAACTTCGATGTCCATGTCCTGCTTGACCGCAACCTGACAGGACAGGCGGTCGCCGCAAGAGGCTTCGCGCTTGGTGATATGGCTTTCTTCAGTCGGCAGAATCGAACCGCCACCTGAATGCACGCGCACACGGCACTGCGCACAGGTGCCACCACCGCCACAAGCGGACGGCACGAACAGCTTCTCAGCCGCCAATGTTTGCAGCAGTTTGCCACCTGCAGGAACGGAAATGGTTTTTTCACCGTTGATTGTGATGTTCACATCGCCGGTCGATACCAGCTTCGAACGGGCGGCCATGATGAGAGCCACCAGAGCGACAACGATCAGGGTGAAAAGGACGACGCCCAGGCTAAAAGTTTCCATTCGTCCCTCCTTACAGCTTCACGCCCGAGAAAGACATGAAGGCCATCGCCATCAGTCCCGCGGTGATGAAGGTGATGCCAAGACCCTGCAGACCATCCGGAATATCCGAGTACTTCAGCTTTTCACGAACACCCGCCATAGCGGTGATCGCCAGTGCCCAGCCAAAGCCCGAAGACACACCATAAGTGGCTGCTTCGGCAAAGTTATAGTCACGCTCGACCATAAACAGCGATCCCCCCAGAATGGCGCAGTTCACTGTGATAAGCGGCAGGAAGATCCCCAGCGCGTTGTAGAGCGGCGGGAAGTACTTATCCAGAACCATCTCAAGGATCTGGACCATCGCCGCGATCACGCCAATGTAGGAGATCAGACCAAGGAAGGTCAGGTCCACATCAGGGAAACCCGCCCAGGCCAACGCACCGGGCTTCAGCAGATAACTGAGCAGCAGGTTGTTCGTGGGAACGGTGATCGCCTGAACGACCATGACCGAGATGCCCAGACCCAGCGCGGTCGAGATCTTCTTGGATACGGCGATGAATGTACACATCCCGAGGAAGAAGCTGAGTGCGAGGTTTTCAACAAAGATGGCCTTCACGGCCAGTGAAATCAGACCTTCCATCAGTGGGCCTCTACCTGCTGAATTTTGTATTCACGTTCTTCGACCTGGTTCGGCTTCCATGTGCGGAAGGCCCAGATGATCAGACCGATGATAAAGAACGCGGACGGCGGCAGCAGCAGCATGCCGTTGGGCACGTACCAGCCACCATTGTTGACGGTCTGCAGAATGGTGACGCCAAACAGCGACCCGTTGCCGAACAGTTCGCGAATGAAGCCAACAAGCAGCAGGATCAGACCGTAGCCCATTCCGTTGCCCAGGCCGTCAATGAAGGACGCGACGGGCGGGTTCTTCATCGCAAATGCTTCGGCGCGGCCCATCACGATACAGTTGGTGATGATCAGGCCGACAAAAACCGACAAGGTTTTGGAAATCTCAAAGGCGTAAGCCTTGAGAACCTGATCCACCAGGATCACCAGCGACGCGATGATCACCATCTGTACGATGATCCGGATCGAGCCCGGGATCTGGTTGCGTAGGCAGGAGATGAAGAAGGACGAGAACGAGGTCACGAAGGTAACCGCCAGCGCCATCACGAAGGACACCTGCAGCGAAGAGGTCACCGCCAGCGCCGAACAGATACCCAGCACCTGCAGTGTGATCGGGTTGTTGTCGACAAGCGGGTCGACCAGCATCTCTCTCTTGGTCTGGGACATCAGAACTCTCCTGCTTGCAGTTTGGCCAGGAACGGAGCGAAGCCCGCATCACCCATCCAGAATTTCACTAGGTTATCAACACCAACCGAGGTCAGCGTGGCACCGGCCAGCGCATCTACATAAAAGTCGGGGCCAGCGGCAGGTTGCGACTTGGATACTGTGATCTGCAGATCACCGGCATCATCCCGCAGCTTCTTGCCGTTCCACAACGCTTTCCAACGCGGATTGTCCACCTCGGCGCCAAGACCGGGGGTTTCGCCGTGCTGATAGAATTGAAGGCCGTAGATATCGTTGCCGTTGTTTTCCAGCGCGATAAAGCCATAAAGCGTCGACCACAGACCATAGCCGTGCAGCGGCAGGATCACCTTGTCCAACTCGCCGGATTCGTCGCGCAGCAGGTAGACAACACGGTACAACGCCTTGCGACCAATACCAGCCGGGTCATCGTCCAGCGCGACGCTCAGCTCTGGATCGCTTGCGGCGGCCAGGTCGTCGAATGTTGCGGGATCGAACTGGTCGTCGACGAACTCACCCGTCGAAAGTTCAACAACGTGCGGCTCGAATGCGGCGAACGCCTCAGACACGTCGGTGCCGGGTTCATAAACACCAGCTACCTGCAGAACGTTGATCTGCTTGTCCTTCAGCGCGTTGGCTTCCTGGACCGGGCGCAGGCTAACGGCTGCGGCTGATACAACCATCGAGGCCACCAGACAAACGGCGACGGCGATAAAGATCGTTTTACCGACCGAGTCCGGCGAGGCCGCCAGAAACTTGGCAATCGCGCCCTTGGGTTCTGGGGATTGCGTATCAGACATGGCGACGCGCCCTCCGTTTGATGTTTGCCTGAACGACGAAGTAGTCGATCAGCGGTGCAAAGACGTTACCGAACAGGATTGCCAGCATCATGCCTTCGGGGAAAGCGGGGTTCACCACACGGATCAACACAACCATGATACCGATCAGAGCACCGTAGATATAACGGCCCATGTTGGTATGGCTGGCTGAAACGGGCTCGGTCACCATGAAAGCCAGACCGAAAGCGTAACCGCCGACGACGACGTGCCAGTACCATGGCATCGCAAACATCGGGTTGGTATCCGACCCAATGAGGTTGAACAGCAGCGTCAGACCTATGGTCCCAGCCAGACAGCCGACAATCAGTCGGAAATTGGCGATGCGGGTCGTCAGCAGGAATGCCAGGCCGATCATACAGGCCAGCGTTGATGTCTCACCAAAGCTGCCCTGCATCTGACCCAGAAACGCATTCCACCATGTCAGCCCCTCAGTGGCCAACGCCTGATATCCTTCCGATGCGGATACCGACAGCGCCGTCGCGCCTGAAAAGCCATCAACCGGCGTCCAGACCGTGTCACCCGACATGTTCGCCGGGTAGGCAAAGTACAGGAACGCACGACCAACAAGTGCTGGGTTCAGGAAGTTCTTGCCAGTACCGCCAAAGACTTCTTTGCCGATCACCACCCCGAAGATGATGCCCAACGCAACCTGCCAAAGCGGTGTGGATGCGGGCATGATCAGCGTGTAAAGCATTGAAGTAACGAGAAAACCCTCGTTCACCTCATGGCCGCGAACAGTCGCAAAGATGACCTCAAAGATACCACCCGCAACCAGGGTGACGATGTAAATTGGCAGGAAATACATCATCCCGTGCATCACATTGGCAAAGATGCTGGCGGGGTTCAGTGAGATGCCGAACATCTGCAGGATGGCGATCCGCCAGCCAGTGGCTGAATCGGGTCCAAGCGCGGCAATGGCCGAGTTTGCCTGAAAGCCGGTATTGTACATTCCCCACAGGATACAGGGGATCGTGGCGATCACGACATAGGTCATGATCCGCTTCATATCCACATAGGACCGCGCATGGGGTGCAACGGAGGTTACGGTTTTCGGAGTGTAGATGAAGCTTTCGACCATCTCGTAGATGGGGAAATACTTCTCGTACTTGCCGCCTTTGGTAAAGTTCGGCTCGATCCGGTCAAAGAAGTTGCGCAAACCCATTCGGATCAGCCCTCCTTTTCAATCTTTGTAAGGCAATCGCGCAGCGCCAGCCCATATTCATATTTCGCCGGACAGGCAAAGCCGATAAGGCCAAGGTCCTCTTCGTCCAGCTCCAGCGCACCTAGCGCCTGTGCAGTATCGGTGTCCATTACCAGCAAAGCGCGTAGCAATTGCGTCGGCAAATAGTCCTGCGGCATCAGCTGTTCGAACGTACCGGTCGGCACCATTGCACGGCGGCCACCATTCAGATTGGACGTGAATGCAAACAGCTTCTTGGCAAAGGCCGAGCCGAGAACTGGCTGAACCGCGTATTTCGACGGCATCGGAAGAATCCAGCCCAACGTATGCTGATCATGGTCTTCGCGAATGATGCTGATCTGGCGCGCGAAACGGCCCAGGTAGGCTTGTGGCCCCTCTGCATGGCGGCCCGACAGGATCGAGCCTGAGATCACACGGGCAGTCCCGTCCACATTGATTTCGTCGCGGGTCAGATCATCAGTCGATGCCCCCATGACAGTGCGGATCAGCCGGGGCTGGCGCGCGCCGGGGCCTGACAGGGCAACCACGATGTTGGGGTCCAGATGACCCGTCTGCATCAGGCGACCAATCGCGATCACGTCCTGATAGCCGATCGTCCAAACCTGTTTCTCACCGGCCAGCGGCTCAAGGAAGTGGATGTGCGTTCCAGCCAGACCTGCGGGGTGCGGTCCGGAAAATGCTGCGGCTTCAACACCCGGAATGTCGGCGCCCGGAATGTCGGCGCCCTCATTTTGGCACAGATACGTCTTGCCCTCGGTCAGCCTGGCAACTGCGCTCAGGCCGACAGCAAAGGCGTCACCTGCATCCTGGATAATGATCGCGGCATCAGCGGCCAGAGGCTCACTATCCATCGCTGTCACGAAAATTGCCGTGGGCTTGGTACCCGGTGCGGGCATCTTGGAATAGGGCCGCGTGCGGAAAGCGGTCCACAGGCCAGCCGCACATAGACGTTCGGTCACGCCATCGGCGGTATCGGCATTGCCCACAGCCGAGAAATCCAGACCTGTGTCGTTGACGTCCGAGACTTCGATCACGACACTCTGCAACACCCGACGCGCACCACGGTTGACGGCCACGATCTTGCCGCTGAGCGGGGCGACCATCATCGCCTCGGGCACGTCCTTGTGGCAAAACAACGGTGTGCCCCGCTGAACCTCTTCACCCTCTTGAACCAGCATGCGCGGTTTCAGGCCCAGATAATCAGCCCCCAAAACCCCGACAGACCTGAATTCAGGACCCGGTTGGATCGTCTGCTCTGGCGCGCCTTGCACCGGCAGCTCCAACCCTTTTTTCAGTTTGAAAGTTTGCATGTCGCTACTGTCTTCCAAGCCTCTTTCCTGCAACACATCGTTCCCACCACTGCATAGTGGCACAAAACGATCTGTATGTGGGAGCCTGTGAGCAAAAAAGGCGCATGGCACCTGTTTTCATTCCAAGCTTCGTTTTGATCACGGTCCCTTTACGCGGGGATGTTGCCAAACGCAAACCCGTTGCCGCCGAAATTGCCGATATTTTGTCAAATTAACTTGAAGGGCTGCATTTTGGACCTGTTGAAATTGCATATCGCACCCGCAACGCTTCCGGTGTAAGCACCCGGGATGGAACCAAACAACGATTTTGAGATTTTTCTGGTGGCAACGCCGGGCCTTGAAGCCCCACTGCATGCCGAAACGGTCGAGCTGGGATTCGCAGATGCAAAGCCCGGACCCGGCGGCGTCACCTGTCGCGGAGGCTGGCCTGAAGTCTGGCGCGCGAACCTGTGTCTGCGTGGCGCGAATAAAGTTCTGGTGCGACTGGGCGGGTTTCCCGCAGTTCATTTGGCACAACTGGATAAACGGGCCCGAAAATTTCCCTGGGCCGATTTTTTGCGCCCCGATGTGCCGGTCAAAGTCGAAGCGACAAGTCGCAAGTCCCGAATCTACCATGCAGGGGCCGCCCGGCAACGTATCGAAGTGGCAATTTCGGAAACGCTGGGCGCACCGGTTTCATCTGATGCGGCCGTACGCGTCCTGGTGCGCATCGAAAAGGACCTGTGCACATTTTCGATCGACAGTTCCGGCGAGCCATTGCACAAGCGGGGTCACAAACCGGCTGTCGCCAAAGCGCCGATGCGCGAAACGATGGCCGCGATGTTCCTACGAGAGTGTGAATTTGATGGGTCCGAGCCAGTTCTGGACCCGATGTGCGGCTCTGGCACCTTTGTCATTGAAGCCGCCGAAATCGCGCTGGGGCTGCATCCCGGCCGTTCCCGCAGCTTTGCATTTGAAAATCTACCGAGTTTCGACCCCGACGTCTGGTCCTCAATGCGCCAACAGCAGCCTACGGCCAAACCGGACGTGGTTTTCTATGGCTCGGACCGCAATAGCGGAGCGATTGAGGCCTCGACCAAAAATGCTGACCGCGCCGGGGTTGCCGATCTCACCATGTTTCAAACGCGCTCGGTCAGCGACATAAAACCCCCGTCAGATTCTGCGGGTCTTGTTATTGTCAATCCACCCTATGGTGCCCGGATCGGGGATGAAAAACGCCTGCGATCCGTTTACGGCAGCTTGGGCAAGGTACTGCAAACCAAGTTCAAGGGCTGGCGTGTTGGTATCGTGACAAGCAACGCAGGCCTAGCTCGATCAACCCGTCTGCCGCTGTTGCCCCCGGGGCCAATTGTGGACCACGGCGGCACCAAAATCCGACTGTATCGAACCGGTGTGCTGGACTGACCTGATGTAGGGAAACGACGAAGGCAATTCGCACAAACGGGACGGAAACCCCCTTGCACATCCAAAAATGCGAGTATAGATCACGCGCCACGGTCGGAGTGTAGCTCAGCCTGGTAGAGCACTGTCTTCGGGAGGCAGGGGTCGGAGGTTCGAATCCTCTCACTCCGACCAACAAAACAAGGCACCTGAGGGCGCCTTTGTTGTTTTGAGAGGAATCGTCGCAACGATATCCGCAACGTTTCGTTCGATAGATGTGCTCAGTTCGTTCACTACCGGCATCCACCAACTACCGAATTAGCACTTCATATCTTCCAGTCCATAATTCCCGCTGCGTTCTTAAGCGCATCTGGGCTGTAGGACCGATAGACGTTTTCCAAGGTCTCGCGCGAGGTTGCAAAATAGGCCGTGGCGTTCTCCAGCGTCATGCCGTGCATGAACGCCCAGGTAACCGCAGTGTGCTTTAGGGTGTGCGGCGTCACGTCCTTAAGACCGGCCCGCTGGACAGCCGCACGAAAGGCCTTGTCGATCCGATTTATCGGCGCCCCCTTAAGCGACACCACGTGGCTCCCCTCCTGGGCCCAGGTCTTCATCTCCGCGTGGAGCGTGCCAGGCATCTTGACCATTCCCTTACGCTTCTTGGTCTCGGCCTCGGCCTTGCCAAGGAAATGGATCACCCCGCTGTCAAGATCGACCCAGCCGCTATCAAGGGAAGGCATCCACTTCAGCCGCGTGATCGCGGTCTTCCGACGTCCGGTGTATAGCGCGATCTTGATGAACCGCTGGACGTGAGAAGCAGAGGTCTCCAGCAGACGCTGGATCTCCTCCTCGGTCAGCCAGCGGTCATTGGCAACTCCCTTCTCAGGCAGGGTCACGATCGGTGCATGGCTGATCTTGCGCGACGCCAGGGCGTATTTGACAGCGGCATTCAGTGTGTTCATCTCGCGCCGGACGGTCCATGCCGCGCACCGTCTCCAGGCCGTGTAGCCCCGGCACCTGTCGATGTCGATCTGGGACACCTTGAGGTCGCTCCAGTAGGGCGACAGTGCCTGTATCGTGTAGAGCAGGCGGTCCCCGTCGCGGACCACCTTTACCTTAGCCTCGCCGTAATGCACCAAAACTTCGCCGACGGTGATCTCGCTCGGGTCGCGGACGCGATCATCTTGCTGCTTCTTGCTGGCGATGTAATTGCTCAGGACTTCTTCCGCTGCCTCATGAAATCCATCACCAAAGCCTGTCCGGATCTGCTGCCCTCCGTCGAGGACGACCCAGGCGCCATCGTCCTTGCGCTGGAAGAGCCGGGCCGGTTTGCGTTTACGGGGCATGTTGTGAACCTCTTCAATTCGTCGTGGGTCATGTAGTAGCGCTTGCCGAGGCGAACCGCGTGGATCTCGCCCTGGTGTATCATGGTCCGAACCGTTCTGGGGGTGATCGTGCGATGTAAGGCGGCCGCGAATTCCTCGATCGTGATGAGTGCTTCGTCACTACTCATTACGTAACCGCCCAGAGGGTTATATCCACAACCCAGATGCCAGGGTGGTATTCAGCCATCGAAGTTTCGGACACGGGCGCCGAATTCCTGATCTGCGTACGCATTGCCGGGAGGTTCCTTTTTCGTGTGATCAATAAGTCTATAGCAAGCACAACGTCGGATGCGCGTTGTAGATCGGAGAAAAATCATAAGCTATTGATATATTTTGAAAGTAAATTTTGGATGGTACCGCTCTCCACCATTTTCGATAGTGATTTCGATAACCCAGGGACTGACTACAAGTTCAAGCCGGCGCTCCCTAGCGGGCTTCCCGCGCCGACCTCTGCGCCCGACTAAAACAAGGCTGCGTAACTAAGATGATCCTTTGGCTGAAGTGTCCATCCACGCTGCCTTGACTACGCGGCTACTGATCATCATCAACGATAGCTGTCCTGTTTTTCTGCACACCCTTCGAGAACAAGTTCGATCCAGCGGTTGCCGGTAGTCGAACCTCTCCTTTTTTAACCAAGCGCGGAGTAGATATGTCCACGCGATGTTGGCCGTCACGATGAACAATTCGGCACGGAAGGTCGGGCCGGCTGAATTGAAGAGGTGAACAGAAGCGATCATGGCCTCATTATTATCCATTCAAGTAGAAGGGTAATCTTAAAACGCGGCAGAGATCCATTTTGTACGAAAGATCACCCGCCACCGGATGTTCACTTCGGCGTGTCACAAAGTTCGAGGCAAAAAAATTCGCTAAAAGCCGCAAGTCGAAGGACGCATTGCTATAGTCAATTCAGAGGCCGACAGCTGGTCTCACCAATTGAAATCTTGAAAGGAGTCCAAAATGGACACGACCTCCAACCGCCTTGGCGGAACAATAGATGTTTGCAAATTGACTGCTCCCAACATCAACCTGAAAAAGAACATCGCAGGCGCCAATCACGAATTTATCGACAAGGGCACTGTGTTTTTCTTGCTGAAAACGATGGCAGATGAACTTAGTGGCGAAAAGGATGCACCGGAACTTACCGCCTGCCTTCTAGGTGTGGCGAATAATCTGGTAGAGATTCTTGAGCAGTTTGATTTAACTCATACTACGACCGCTGACATTGACGGCAGAGGATTGGTAGGCGAAGCCCCCTTACTGCCGCCTCGGATACCGCCTTCGCCCTCTCTAGCATCGCTACAAAAGCTTTCACGCAAAGATCAGGCTCGCTTTCTCAACAAACGCGCGAGCGATCTACTGCGCGAAATCGAAGGCCTGCGTTTAGGTTATTATGAGGCACCGGAATACCGGCAGGGCTATCGGATGATCGAGCAGGCCCGTCGCCGGTATCGCAAGCTGCGCGACACCGCCATGAAGCTGGGTCACTGGACTAGTGAGCACCGGAACGCCGGTTCAGAAGAGACACACCTCGTCTGATCTAGCGCTAGCGACAACCCACCCAACACAAGCCCAAAGACAAGACCGGGATTTCGACCTCAAGGTCGGTCCTGGCACGAAAGAGATATGTCAAATGACAATGGATCAACACAAACTGAGGATAAACAAGCTTCATCGCATGCTCACGCTGATACCGACACAATGCCGCGCGCACGAGGCCGAAGTGATGCCGACCAAATGGCCGGAATATCGTTTTCTTACACCTTTTGATGCCACGAAGCAGTTTCATCGTGCCTACATCGAAGCGTACAGGAATTACTATCGCGAGAACATCGACGCGACCGCTGCATCCGACATTAAGGTCGGTTTCAAGTTGAACTTTTTCAAACGGAGTTCTGATCTGACTCAGCTCAATGATGCACGTCTGAACGCCGATCGGGTCGGATTGCCGTATCCTGCTTACTTGGAGTTCGCATTCAAGTTCGCGTCGGCGCGTAAACGCAAATATCCACCGCAGCCCAACCAGCTATGGCCTGGCGAGAAGAAACGCGATGTCTGGCTGACCAAGATAGTGGAGTTCTGGAGTGATGACCGCCATGGCCTCGAATTGAACCGGATGAAGGACATGCCCCAGTACGCGTGTTTTTCCCACCTGGGCCTTCCGGCGCAGCGTCAATTTCGTAAAGAAATGCTCGATTTGGTGAGGCGCGGCGTATATTCAATAGACGGGTTTGTTGCTAGGCACGTGGTCGAGCGCCAGTATTTCCGTGCCGTTGATTGTAACTTCCTTGAGGAAAAGGCCGTCGAAAGTGCTAAACGCAAAGCACAAGAAGACGTTGCCAACGGCTTCCTTAGACCCGTTGAGCTCAAGACACCTACAAGCGAGGAGTTCTACCAGAGTTGTTTTGGTGTGCCCGGGGTAGTCACGTCTGACAATCCTATTTGCTCGTCCTGTACGCAACGTGGAAAATGTGAACTGGCGCGCCAGGCAGTCATCTCGAAAACCCTTTCAGAAACGGGCTTCGCTGATCCGATTGCCGAGGCCGATAGGCGGGCAAACCGGAGGCGCGTGAACGAATATCGCGCCCGCCAGCGTTCCTCGAGATCTCAGGCCAATGCTGCAACGAAGTTGCAGGTTGCCGTGTAATGGCTCCCTTGTGTCAGAAATAGTGTAAGAGAGAAGAAGTAAATATTAGGGGAGCGTTACACCCTCCGGAGATTAAGAAACCCCTCCGGGTATGTAATGCCCCCCTAATTATATACTTTCTCCGGAACATCCCTCCTGAAGTTTACCCTGTCACAAGGGGGGCATTACACATTCATTTCCATGAACGCAGAGCCGACCATCAATCGTCTGGTTGGTTTGTCCCTAAGACGCCCAAGACACGCTCGGCCAGCCTCGCCCGTTGGCCAGAATTCTCAACCCCAAAACCTGCAGAAGACCTAACCTAATGAATGCTATCAATTTCACTATGTCCGACCAACAGATCTCGGCGCTAGACTGCGTAGGCTCCTGGCTGAAGAACGATGCCAAGACACATAAGATCTTCCGGCTCTTCGGATATGCCGGCACCGGCAAGACGACAATCGCGCGACATCTGGCCAGCGGTTTGAATGGAGGGGTTGTTTACGCGGCCTTCACTGGCAAAGCGGCTATGATGATGCAGCGCAACGGCTGTGAAGGTGCTTCCACCATCCACAGTCTGATCTACAAGGTTGTGCAGGGACCGGCTGGTAAATTCAGTTTCCACCTCAATCCGGATAGTGCAGCAGCGGATGCAGACTTGATTGTGCTCGATGAGTGCTCAATGGTTGATGTAAACTTAGCGCGTGACTTAATGTCATTCGGAGCTCCTATCCTCGCACTCGGTGATCCTGCCCAGCTGCCGCCGGTGGCCGGCGAGGGCTATCTCACCAACGCCAAGCCTGACGCCATGCTGACCGAAATCCACCGTCAGGCCAAGGACAGCCCGGCCTTACGACTGGCGATAGACATTCGTGAAGGAAAACCGCTGAAATACGGCGCCTATGGGAACAGCCGTGTGGTGCCGGACGGAAGTCTTGAGATCGATGAGATATTGGATGCGGACCAGCTCCTTGCAGGTAGGAACGTCACTCGTTTCCACTACAACGAAGAAATCCGCAGGGCCTTGGGGCGCGCCGGCGACCTGCCTGAGGTTGGCGACCGCCTTGTGTGTCAGCACAATGACCATGGCCTTGGTATCGTCAATGGAGGCATGTTCACGGTCGTCTCAGAACCGAAGAATTCCCGGTTTTCGGGGACTTTGTTGTTGGAACTGAAATCGTGCGACTTCCCGGATCATGAAAACTACCGCGTACGTGTGCATCCGGAGTTTTTTTACTGACGACGAAAAGAGATTGGCGGACAAGGAACGGAAAAATTCTCAGCAGTTTAAGTATGGTTACGCGTTGACAGTTCATAAAGCCCAAGGCAGCCAGTGGGACCACGTGATTATAGAGGACGAAAGTCACATCTTCGACAAATATGCGAGGAATTGGCTCTATACCGCCGTTACACGGGCTTCTGAAAGCGTGACGCTGGTCACACGCCTTTAGAAGCATTTTCATACGAGAAGCAACATTGGGCAGACACTTTCTGCCCAATGTTGTTGCTCCCTGACGCTATGTCCATGGGAGCATTGAATCTCAAAATCTCGTGGTGCCAGAACGCATCCACAGGTTATTTCTGTGACATCGGTGGAATTCACCCCGCTTTGCGTCCGTACTTCATGCGAACTAAGCCATTCACATGGTACCTGCCGATCGCACAGCGGGCTTCAAGCTACCGGTTTTCTGAGCCGAAAAGGCGTCCGCCCTGTTCGTCAATCACCTGCTTCGCCTTTGCGATGCTGAAGCTTTCAGCCTGATCCCGGCTTTCAAAGACATCCGCCCTGATCACCGTATGGGTCTTGCGATCTCCGTCTATGATCTTTTCGATACGGGCCAATAGGCGGTATTTACCGCCTTCGGGCATCAGGTCGGGGAAAATCTCGAACCCCTTGTACGAAACCGGCTCCGGCTCAGACTTTTCGCTGACACCGAAAAGTTTAGAAAAGAGGGGCATTGGGCGGCTCCTTTCAGTACTGCTAGGATCGGAGACTAGCGCCGCTTAAGACAGGCGTGTAGCTTCTCCTGTTATCAGATCACTGGTCGTCGATCTTATAGTACGCTCTGTTCGTGGTCTCAAACGTCCCGATCGACAGCGAAAACCCTTTCCTCCGCACCAATCTCACATTTGCGGATCGGCCCAATGCCGACCTTGAGCGAGGCCTTCAGATGTTGCAGCCGCAGCCCGCTTTGCCGACATTCGCTGCGACAGCAAAGCCTGGGCGAGCCTGAATTCACAAATCACGGACAATACCGACTTTTGCAGCCACGACTTTTGCTCTTGCCGAAATTGCTCGCATCCGCAGCGGTAGGTTTTTCGGCCGAGCAGTGCTTTCCCGTTTGCGGCTTTTCTGTTGAGCGAACCCAGCCAGAGTTCAGCAATCCTTTCGCTGTAATCAGCGTTGAAAATCGAACGCCAGTGAAGCGGGTTGTCAAAAAGAGAAAACGAAATTCCGTTTCGGAATTTAAGTAACTTACGCGATTAACAAAAACGACATCGGGTCGCTCGCAGGAAAGAAAAAATGAGGAAACAGGTTTGACTAGTTCCCAGTCCATTGAGCACTTCTCATGCATGAACGTCGAATACCAGAATGGCTTCGCCATGCGCCAGCACCAAGTGTGCGGGGATTCGCCATTCTGGCGGGTACAGAGGCGATTGCCAGGGGTATTTTGATCTCTGTCTTTCCGGTAGCGATGTACAACGCGCTGAAGGATGCGCGATTTGTGTCCGAAATTTATTTCGCCATTGGCGCAGTTTCACTCTTGATCGGTCTTCTGGTTCCCTACCTGATCCGTTTTGTCCCAAGGAGATGGGTCTATGTGTTCGGCACTCTTTCGTACGTCGCGGGCGCGGTTGTGACGACCGTTGCGACCCCTGCTGCCGTTATTGCGGGGCTCGCACTCACGACTTTCGCCGTTGTGACGACATTTGTGTGCTTCAACGCCTATGTGCTCGACCATGTTGCCAGGATTGAACTGGGACGTTTTGAGACATCTCGGCTTTTCTACAGTGCGCTGGGTTGGACGGCTGGCCCTGCACTTGGCGCGATATTGTACGAATGGTGGCAACCTGTACCGTTCCTGATTGCAGCCGGTGCAGCGATTGTCATGCTTCTCATCTTTCTTGTTATGCGCCTCGGAAACGGCAGGCTGGCACATTCTAAACTGCGTTGCGACAAATCCCCTATCTTGCTGAAAAGCAAGGAGAACGGAAATTGGCACACACGGAATTGGATCTGCACGAGCGGCGCGCCATTGAGGACATGTTGAATGCAAAGATGCCCGTCAGCAAGATTGCGGTCGAGATCGGCAGGCATCGGTCCACGGTTTATCGAGAGATCAACCGGAACCGTTTCGAAGACTCCGAGTTGTCGCATCTGAGTGGCTACTATGGCGTCAAAGCACAACGAACGGCGCAGTCCAGACGCGCTCGGCGGCGAAAGCTGATCCGTTTGGAAAACCTGCGCGCACATGTCATCGACCGTTTGATTGCAGGTTGGACGCCGGAACAGATCGCGGGCCGCCTCGGTTACGACGATCAGCCTGTCCGGGTCAGCCACGAGACGATCTACGCCTATGTCTACAGCCCCGAAGGCCAATCCGAACAACTGGCGCGACACTTGCCGAGCCGACGTAAGAAACGCCGACCGCGTTATGCCAGACGCCCCAGAGGCCAGGTTTTCCCGCCGGATCGGTCCATTCACCAGCGCCCGGAAGGCGTAAAAACACGCGAAGAATTCGGCGATTGGGAAGGCGATCTGATGATCTTCGAGCGCCACACGGGTAAAATGAATGCCGCCTCGTTGGTCGAGCGGAAGACCCGGTTTGCTGTGCTGTTCCGCAACAACGACCGCAGTTCAGCGCATTTCATGAACAAACTGATGGATGTGATGGAACCCCTGCCCCAACCAGCACGACGCTCGATTACATTTGACAGGGGTTTTGAATTCCGAGAGTGGCGCAGGCTCAAATCGGGCATCGGTACTGAGAGCTGGTTCTGTGATCCTCAAGCGCCCTGGCAGAAGGGGTCGGTTGAAAACCTGAACAAGCGGGCCCGCCGATACCTTCCACGCGACACCCAACTCGCGGCGCTCTCAAATCGCAAAATGAAGGCGAATTGCGACCGCCTGAACGGAACCCCGAGAAAGTGCCTCGGATGGCAAACTCCAACCGAGGCATTCAGAGATGAACTCATGAAGCTGAGATAGCGAGAACCGTCGCAACGACCCTTGAGACTTCTGCTCATCACCAGAAGCCAATGCGCTCCCGCAAATCCGTTCGCCTATTTCGGGAGGTTTTTTGCGCAACCGCGATTGGTTGCCGGATGGGTATTCGCAGTCGTTCGTTCCTGCGGGTGGTGGATTTATGTCGTATATCTGCCCATCTATGCGGTTCAGAACGGGCTAGGCAGCCAGCTTGGAGGGATTGCTTTATCGATTTCCAATGCCGCCCTGTTTTGCACCCCGCTGATGCTTAGGTTTATGCAGCGCAGTTCGGTGCGCGCAGCAGTCAGAACCGGATTCCTCATGTCCGGGCTGCTGTTTCTTTTTGCTGGAGTTCCATTCGGAATCCCTGAAGTCACAATCGCGTTCTTAATGATGGGCTCGATTTTCCTGATCTTGCTTGATGTTTCCGCAGGTTTGCCGTTCCTTCTCGCAGTCAAACCTTCCGAACGAACTGAGATGTCAGCAATTTACGCGAGCTTTCGCGATGTTTCGGGTATTATTACACTTGGTGCCGCCTGGCTGGTTCTTCTCGTGGCACCGCTCTCTGGCGTGTTCGCCGCGGGTGGCGCGGGTTTGCTTTGGACGTGGGTTCTGGCTCGTAAGCTGCACCCCCGGTTGGGTCAGACACGCATATCTGTCGAAAGTACTTCAAAGGCAGCTGGCAAAGTTGCTTCTGATATGGTGAGCCTGCCAAACTTAGTCCATGAGAAATCAGTCGCCAGTCGCTTACCGACGGATACATAATAGAGGCCAGCCATTGAGTGACCAAAGCAACTCAGGCGTCAGTACCGTGCGGATTCCAGGATTTAGCAGATACGTTGGACTACAGGAAATGCCATTTCAGCGAATATGTTAAAGCCAAGCCTAACACTTTCGACTCTGTTTCCTACACGAAAGGAATCGTTAGCATTGTAGTCTCGGACTCTAAATTAAACGAGTACGGAAAACGTTAGCGAAACGCCGGGCCATGTGCCCAGACCGTCAACGAATACCGATCACCATTCTCAACCGGTGTCACTTGATGCAACAAAAAGCTTGGAAAGATGGTCGCGCTCCCCTGATGCCGGCTGGCCGTTACAGCATAAGCGCCCGGCATAATCTCCAAGTCACCGCCGTCGTACATCCCGGGTTTGCTGAGCTGTACGACCATAGACAGCTTTCTTTTTTGGGCAACGGGCCCGTCGCCAATATCGGAATGCCACGCAAAATGACCACCATCTGATCCTTTGTAGCAGGCAATCTGCGGGCTTTCCGCGAACTCGCGAAGATCAAAGGCAAACTTGCTGGTGTTGGAGCGACGAACCAGATTGATCAGGCGTGACATCACCCAATCAGAGCCGTCGACGTCGTCCAGCCAAGTCACATCCGCTCTGCGCAGATTGTGATCCTTGTATTGCCCGACAAGCAGAGCCTCGTTCGCCGGGGCTTTTTGTGATGCAGCAACAATTTGCTCACATTCCCGCGCGGTAAATGCACCGGGAATCGAATGAACTTCCAGCATTCTGTACACCGTTTTTGATTGGTACTGGATTTTGCCAAAACACACAGAAGGCGCTGCGCTGTTTTCGACCTAAGAGGCCGAAAGCGACGTAATTTTTTTCCATAATCTCGAATGTTTTCGGTCATGCTATCTGGAGCGGGAATTCCTCTTCGGTGCGCTCGGATCCCAAACGGTATGCGATGCGGGATCAGGGGACGCGAGTATTGCGTCACCTGTGACTGTAATATCCAATGTTCAGGCCTTGGATTTCCCTCAGCCTCCTTTGAATCGGTGATTGTGCCCGCGCCAAGGAAGTTCGCCGGTTGTGTCCCACTCATAATCGCTCGGGCGCAAACGTCGTTCCCGGTTTTCTTTTTCCGGGTCGAATTCGGACGGGTCCCATATCTCGGCGGCATCGCCCCAATCTTGTGGGATTTGCAAATCCTGCTGTTTTGCTACCGAGCGCTTCACGACCCCGAACCGTTGTGACGCAATGAAACGCCTTATATGTTCGGTAACGCGATTTACCCAGCGCCTATCCATCGATTCCTCCTTTCCCTCCACTTCGTTAGTTTAGGAGATCAATGTTCGTTTTCGGAGTGCAAAACCTTATGATTTTTTCTCAACCATGTTATCGACGATCTGAATAGATGTTTGTTTTCAGTATATTGTCTCTTTGAATGTCAATCCCTTCGATTTGGCAGACTTTTATACCTCCTTATACTGATCTGGTCTCGATGGACGGCCGTGGAGAGAAAAATGCGTTTGCAAAGGTCTTTTGGTTGGAGGTACTGGGCCATCTTGGGCGGCGTTTTGATGGTCGTGGTTACCGCAGGTCTAATTTTCGAGTCAGGCAAAAAGCAGCCCGCAGCAACCGAAGCCCTGGAGGCTTCAGAAAACTGACAATTCGCCTACTAGATGGTAAGCTGCGAGTAGTCCGCTATCTCAGGCCGTGACGGGAAACTGTTCTTTTGCAAAGGCACTCAATAGCTGGGCGGCCTTGCAGGGGAGGCTTTCAGGATCATCGTCTGCAAAAACGGCATAGGCGGCATAGGCAAACCGAGGAGCATCCTCAATCACCCTCAACCAACCGGTTTCGACTTCCTGCGCAACTACCCGCCAGGGGAAAAATCCGGCTCCCGGCTGGGCTTTCAAGTAGTTCAGGCCAAGAGTTCCAATACCAAGCTGCAACAATGGCGTCGGAATTTCCGGAAAGTTCAGCAGGTGATCGGCGCGGAATTCTGGCCCCCAGTCGATCAGAACATAGTTTTCTTCAAATGGGCTTCGCGAGGTATCAAAATCGCTGCTTACGAGTACGAAATCATCTTCGAACAACTGCATTGCGGTCAGCCCGACAGTGTTTCGCGGATCATACATCACAGCCAAATCCAGCGCGCCCGCAGTCGTTTGGCTTAGCAGTGTTTCAGTTGAAACCGTAGACCCGTGAACCGCCACATTCGGAAACGCTTGCATAAACTCTGGCATCGCGTCGATCAGGAACCCGTCCCACAAGCTGGGCACAGCGCCGATTTCCAGAGCAGCTTCCACCGCATCAGGCAGGGAGGCGTCGATCCGGGCTTGTGTCCAGCACCTGACAAGTGCCTGCGCGTGTTTATGAAAGCGGTGCCCCGCAGGAGTAAGTGTAGCGCCCGATTTTCCGCGCTCGAATACTGGTCGTCCGAGCTGTTGTTCGAGTGACCGAATACGCATGCTCACTGTTGATTGTGTAACGTAAACCTTGTTGGCAGCCTCCAGAAAACTGCCCGTTTCGACAATCGCCAGAAATGTGCGCGCGAGTTCAATATCCATGGGGTATCTATTCGATCTTCTAATATAATGCATGAAGCAATTTCGCTATTCAACTAAAACAGTATGTGGCAGATTTGGCTCGTAGCATGAAACTGCTGCCGCTGTTCGGTTGCGACCCTAGGGTCTCAGAGTCCCCCATCTCGAAGTGAGTGTCGAAGAACGGCTCCCGGCAGCGCGAAGCATCTTTCATGCTACACGACTTGCCTCACCTGATCGGGAACGTATTGGCCTGCGTTCCCGATCCAAATCGCCGCCGCGCTGTCGTCGCTGTTGCGCGTAAACTGGCTGTTCTGCTCTATCGTATGTGGGCAGATGGCACCGAGTTCCGTCCGGTGACGGTGGAGGGCACAGCATGATCTGAACCGCCCAACACCAAAACTGAACGGGGTCGTCCTCATCGGGCGAGGTTCGTGGATGAAGCCGAATATGGCTGATGCGCAAAGAGAAGCGCGTCCCAAAGCGAGGCTCTCCACTGCCAATCCGACACCTGCGTGCAGCGATGTCCCACGCGGCATCAACCAGACTGCGAAGAGAAGCCTGATCCGGATGAGTGACAAGCGCCCCGATTAAGAAAGAAAAACGAGCTTGACCGATATCCCCAATTAGAGGAACTGCCTTTCGTTACCCCAAGCGAAGCTACAATTTGGCACTGAAAGCAGACTGTCACGAGCGCTCAAACAACATACAAAAAAATGTCATTGGCGTGCCAGAAGCGAACTCATGACAAAGTCCTCCACACAGCCAATTTTCGCGATGACCATAATTGCGAAATGATAGTTGGGTCGC
This sequence comes from Ruegeria sp. CDSC054, assembly GCF_059610645.1. Classification (NCBI taxonomy): domain Bacteria; kingdom Pseudomonadati; phylum Pseudomonadota; class Alphaproteobacteria; order Rhodobacterales; family Roseobacteraceae; genus Ruegeria; species Ruegeria sp. CDSC054. The sequence goes on from NZ_JBXWOA010000003.1 coordinate 86,550, forward strand.
ACCTTAAACGTCACCGATAGTCCGGCAGGACGGAAACCGGCTTCACTTCACTACGCCGAAACACGCCAGGTGCACCCGGATCGTTCCATCGAAATAAAGTGATGTGCCAAAGACCCGGACGCCTTCGTGAGGGATCAATCAATCCGATATGCCCGTCTGCTCTGATCCGATCAGCAGCGAACCATGAGGACGGATCCCTACCGGCAGTTACGAGTTTGCGCCAGGGTTGACTGGCAAGCGCATAGATATCTGCGGCCTCGGGGCTGCGCAAATCGAACAACGCGCATCGTTCCACCTCGAAAGTCAGCACAACCCGCGGGCGATCATCCTTCCTGACGTCCTGACCAATAGCGACTTTTGCGCTTTCGACATCAGGGCTCAGATACAAAGCGTCCTGCCCCCGGCGATTGAACCTGGCGGCTGGGCGATCCGGTGCGCCGCGCATGAGGTGAACGTCTGGGTCATCGGCCCAAACAATCTTTACGAATTCTCCGGAAACTTCTGTCAGCATAACGGGTGGCACTGATCGTTTGCGCGTCGCGTTATAGGAAAGACGCAAGGCGGCAGGGGTTTTCCTAGAGCAGAGAAGACGAATGATATCTTGATTGAAATCACTTACTCATGTTTCCTCGCACTGTGTTGCATTTCCAAAGGCCTCTCGCATGACGGCTCCAAAGATCGCCCTCCTTGGCGCAATTCTCGAGTCAAATCGCTTTGCACCCCCGGCTGATTTGTCAGACTTTAAGTCTCTGACATGGCTTACAAGCGATGCTTTGATGTCTGAAGCCAGATCCGCGACACCAAAGCTGGCAATAGAATTTGCGGCCTTTGTCCGGGCGATGGATGCTACGGGCGACTGGACGCCGGTACCCTGTATCTTGGCAGCCAGCCATCCCGCAGGTCCAGTACGAAAAACCGTAATCGAAGAGATCATAGTGACTTCGGAAGACATGCTTCGCTCAGATGGCCCTGTTGACGCAGTCTACATCTGCAATCACGGCGCGATGGTTGCCGAGCATGACCACGACCCCGACGGTTTGTTGATGTCACGTATTCGAGGAGTTGTTGGACCGGACGTACCTGTCACTGCGACACTCGATTTGCATGCAAATATCTCACAACGGATGGTCGATGCCTGTGACCTGATCGTCGGCTATCGGACAAATCCTCACGTCGATCAGATAGAACGTGGCGAGGAAGCCGCCTTTTCGCTGCGCCGGGTTTTGGCGTCGGGCGTCCGGGCCCAAACCGCACATGTCAAACTGCCTCTTGTTCCCGCATCTGTAACACTTCTAAGTGCAGAGCATCCGTATGGCACGCTGATCGACCAAGGTCAGCGACGACAAGCCGAAAGTCGAGGTGAGATCGTCAACGTATCAATCTTTGGCAATTTCCTTTTCTCAGACACGCCTGACAACGGTTTGAGCATCGTTGTCACTGCGCGTGAGGACCAGAAGGCGGCCAATGCACTGGCGGAAGAACTAGCAGACATGGCCTGGTCTTTGAGAACGGATTTCGTTCGGAAACTGACATCCGTGACGGAAGCGATCTCGATTTCCGCTGACCAAGCGCGCACGCCTGTGATTTTCTCCGATGCCGGTGACAATCCTGGTGGCGGCGGCAGTGGCAGGACGACGGAACTGTTAGCCGCTCTTCATGCGGCAAAAGTCGAAGAATGCCTATTCGGTTCCTTTTGTGATCCGGAACTTGCGAACGAAGCCCATGGCATCGGTGTCGGCGGCAAATTCAGGGCACGATTCAACCGGTCTTCCGATTCCAGCGCATTCTGGGCGCAATGGGATGTGCCTTTTGAGGCGGGTGCAGAGGTCTTGGGTCTCCATAATGGAGATGTGGTAGGTGAACTGGGCATGACGGCTGGTCGGAGATTGGCCCTAGGGCCATCCGCTGCGCTTCGTATTGGCGGCATCACCGTGGTGGTGATCACCGATCGCACACAGACTGCCGACCCCGTGTTCTTTCATATGTTCGGGCTGGATATTGCGTCTGCCCGGACTGTTGTTGTGAAATCCCGAGGCCACTTTCGGGCCGGGTTTTCCAACTGGTTTGGGCCGAACCAGGTATTTGAGGTCGACACAGGAGGGCTTACGTCGCCAGTTCACAACCGCTGGCCGTTTGCAGGCTTGCCACGACCGAACTTTCCGATGGACGTCGATACCTCGCGGTAGGCTCAAATGCTGCGCTAGACGGGCTCTGAATATTTGTCGTGTGGCGTCGTCAATTTGACAAACTGCATGAACTGGCGGGCAAGCTGTGACGGCGGTCGGCCTGATGGTAGAACGAAGCTGGTGTCATAAAAGATGGCGGCGTCAAATGGCCTGACTACAACACCATCCATCCCCGTCGACAACAATGGGAACGGGTTGATGAGTGTCACGCCCAAACCCTCACGGACGAGCTCCAGAGCGGCCATGTTCGTTGCCGTTTCTGCAACTTGTTTTGGCCGAATTCCAGCGCGCGCAAAGATCTTTTCGGTGATCGCTCGCGTCCCCAGCCTTCGCAGAAACTCGATCAGCGCGACGCCTTCAAGGTCGTGCGGCGTTACCACTCGTTTTTCCGACAGCGGATGGTTGCTCGGCATGGCGCAGACCACCTGACTGCGGCGCCACGGCATGAGGTGAACACCAGTTCGTTGGATCATCGCACTCGTCAAACCAAGATCGTAGCGGAGGTCGAGAATGCCGGCGACCAGCACGTCTGTCGCCTGAATATCCAATTGAAGCTGCTTTCCTTCATTCTTCTTGAGAAAACTGGCGACCCTAGAGATGACAAAGTGATGCGCCAGTGTCGGCGGCACGATCAGACGCAACGGCTCGTTATCCGGAGTAGCCCATTCTGCGCCCTCGATATCGGCAAGCGTCTCGAAGATTGGGTCCAGTTTTTCGTTGAGGCGCAACGCTTCGTCGGTTGGGTCAATGCGTCCCGACCGGCGGAGAAACAGCGACCGTCCAACTCGGGCCTCGAGTTGCGACAAGGACCGACTTACGGCAGACTGAGAAATCCCGAGACGCCGTGCGGCGCCGATTGTCGTCCCAGTTGTGATCACGGCTCTTAGCGACTCGAACTCGCGCAGTCTGTGTCGGTGTTCCGTCATGCTGCATTCCTCCCCCGGTATGAGCGATTGAACATCCAAACTCTTGGATTGGTCTATGCAAAATTGCATAGCATTGAGTATTGGCAATGATTTTTGCGGTAGCTAGCCTTTTTTAATAGGGCGCGGGATCGGCCGAGGATTCGCCTATTCACAAGCGCCATACAAACAGGGAGTCTTTTTGATGAGGAAACTCACATCTGCGACAGCCGTCGCTGTCGGCATTTTGGCTTTCGGCGTCGGTGCTGTTTCGGCCGAAAAACTGACGATCGGCCTCGCTTCGGAGCCGACGTCGCTCGATCCGCATTTTCACAACTTGGGTCCGAACAACGCAATGTCTGTGCACATCTTTGACCGGCTGATCGCGCAGGATGAAAATCAGCGCCTATCACCGGGTCTTGCAGAGTCATGGGAGCCGATTGATGAATTGACTTGGGAGTTCAAGCTGCGTGAAGGAGTAAAGTTTCACGACGGAAGCGACTTTACGGCAGATGATGTAGTCTGCACCATGGCGCGCGCGCCGGACGTACCGAACTCTCCATCGGGATACGGCACCTATCTCAAGGGTAAGGAAGTCGTCAAGATCGATGACTACACGGTGCACTTCAAAACGGCCGCACCTTATCCGTTGATGGGCAATGACATTTCCACGATCCCTGTGATCTCAGAAGTGGGCTGCGAGGCAACGACGGAAGACTTCAACGCGGGTACGGCCGCCATCGGCACAGGGCCATTCAAGTTCCAAAGCTACACGCCGGGTGAAAGCATCGTGCTGGTACGGAACGACGGCTACTGGGGTGATGCGCCGATCTGGTCCGAGGTGGAATTCCGCCCGATCACCTCCGGTCCGAGCCGTGTTGCATCGCTTCTTGCCGGTGACGTCGACATGATATCGGGCGTCCCGACGACCGATATCACTACACTTCAGGGCAACGATGATATCCAGTTGAGCCAGGGCGTGTCCAACCGAGTGATCTATCTTCACATGGACCAATTCCGCGAGGATTCACCCTTTGTGAAGGCCAATGGTGGCGGCGATATCAAGAACCCGCTCATGGACGTCCGCGTCCGGAAGGCGATCAGCATGGCGATCAACCGCGATGCAATCGTTGAGCGTGTCATGGAGGGGGTTGCGTTACCCGCCGGCCAGCTTCTTCCCGAGGGGTTCTTTGGCGTGTCCGACAATTTGGACGTCGTGGCGTATGACCCGGACGGTGCTAAAGCGCTTCTGGCTGAAGCCGGTTATCCCGATGGATTTGAAATGACAATCCATGGGCCGAATGACCGCTACATCAACGACGCCAAAATCGCCGAGGCAATTGCGCAAATGTTGACCCGTGCTGGCGTCAAGACGGCCGTCGAAACCATGCCGCGTTCGGTATACTTTGGACGCGCTTCCAAAGGCAGCCCTGAGGGTCTGCCGGAATTCAGCTTTATCCTCGTCGGATGGGGCGCGGGGTCCGGCGAAGCGTCCTCGCCTCTCAAATCGCTGATCCACACCCATGACAAGGATGCGGGCTTTGGATCATCGAACCGTGGCCGGCACTCGGATGCTGAAACCGACGCACTGATCGAAGAAGCCCTGCGAACAGTCGATGACGCAAAGCGGCAGGAACTGCTCGCTGCGGCGACAGAGCGCGCGATCGAGAACGTGGCGATCATTCCGACGCACTTCCAGGTCAACACCTGGGCGGCCAAAAAAGGTCTGAGCTACATCCCTCGGACCGACGAATACACTCTCGCGACAGGCGTCGTGAAAGAGTAATCGCAATGCATCCGGGCCGCCTTCGCAGCGGCCCGGAGCCTTTGCCCAGGGAATGTCCTCATGACCGTTTTTGTCATTCGCCGATTGCTGCAAGCAATGCTTGTTGTCTTCCTGATGTCGGTGATTGTCTTTTTCGGCGTCAATATCGTTGGTGACCCGGTCTACATGCTGGTCAGCCCCGACGCGGATCAGGCTGACATCGAAGCTGCCATTCGACGGCTTGGATTGGATCGGTCAATTTGGGAACAGTACTGGTTGTTCCTCAAAGGTGCTGCACACGGTGACCTCGGCGACAGTTTCGTCTTCGGTGAGCCCGCGCTCAAACTGATCCTGCACCATATGCCAGCTACGATGGAACTGGCGTTCAGTGCACTCTTTCTTGCCATCGTGCTCGGTATTCCATTGGGGCTTTATGCCGGGCTCTATCCCGAAAGCCCGCTGTCCAAGGGCATCATGGCTGGCTCAATCCTCGGGTTTTCGCTGCCGACTTTTTGGGTGGGACTGATGCTCATCATGTTGTTTGCCGTTGAACTCAGGTGGGTCCCTGCGACAGGGCGAGGTGACATCGGCTCGTTTCTCGGGATTCACAGCAGCCTTTTCACGCTCGACGGGTTGAGCCACATCTTCCTGCCTGCTCTCAACCTGGCGCTTCTTAAGATTTCACTGGCAATCCGTCTCACCCGAGCGGGTGTCCGGGAAGCGATGGGACAGGATTACGTGAAGTATGCCCGGGCCAAAGGGCTTTCGACCCGACGCATCATTCTGGTGCATGTAATGAAAAACATCATGATCCCGGTAGTGACCGTCATGGGCCTTGAATTCGGCAGTTTGATCGGGTTCTCGGTGGTGACTGAATCGATCTTTGCATGGCCGGGAATGGGCAAACTGCTGATCGACGCAATACTGCAATTGGATCGGCCTGTCGTCGTCGCCTATCTGATGATCATCGTACTGTTCTTCGTGCTGATCAATCTGATCGTCGACATACTCTACTCGATCCTCGATCCGAGGGTTCGTTTGCAGGATCAGGGCGCATGACCGACACCGTCACAGATCATTCGCTGACCCCTGCCAAGTCCCCTAAAGTCGAGACGCCGTTCCAGCGTTTTCGGGCCGAGTTCTTCGAAAGCAGGATCGCGACAGCGGCGCTTGGCATATTCCTGATCATCGTTCTTTTGGCCATTCTGGCGCCCTGGATCACACCGCAGAACCCCTACGATCTTGGTCAGGTCAGCGTCATGGATGGGCGCTTGCCTCCGGGTTCCGAAGCATTCGACGGATACACAATGTGGCTCGGCTCAGACGGGTCTGGACGCGATCTCTACTCGGCAATTCTCTATGGCTTGCGTATATCTCTGACCGTTGGGCTTGCATCTGGAGTGATTGCCCTTCTGATCGGTATGGCGATCGGTCTGATCGCGGCCTACGCCGGTGGCCGGACCGAAGCGTTCATCATGCGCATCGTGGATCTTCAACTGTCGTTCCCGGCATCGCTGGTTGCGCTGATGATGGTTGCGGCACTTGGTAAGGGTGTCGACAAGATCATCCTCGCCCTCGTGATCGCGCAATGGGCCTACTACGCCCGCACGGTTCGCGCGACCGCGCTTGTCGAGCGTGGCAAAGAGTATGTCGAAGCCGCGCAATGCCTTGGAATATCACGACCCCGGATCGTCTTTCGCCATATCCTTCCGAATTGCATGGCTCCTCTGATCGTCGTCGGCACGGTGCAAACCGCCAGCGCGATCTCATTGGAAGCGACGCTTTCGTTTCTTGGCGTAGGCCTTCCACAGACTGAACCGTCGATTGGGGTGCTGATCGCAAATGGCTTCGAGTACATGCTGTCCGGGCGCTACTGGATATCCGTTTTTCCCGGCGTCGCTCTGTTACTGACGGTCGTGTCCATCAACCTTGTGGGCGACCATTTGCGCGATGTTTTGAACCCGAGGTTGAAGAAATGACGGCAGTACTCGAAGTCAGCGGGCTGAAGACCCATTTCTTCACGCACGCGGGTGCGGTCAAGGCCGTGGACGGTGTGGATTTCACCATTTCCAAGGGCGAGGTCATGGGGCTGGTGGGTGAGTCCGGGTCAGGCAAGTCGATCACCGGGTTTTCCATCCTCGGGCTGATCGATCCCCCCGGGCGCATCGTCGATGGGTCAATCCGTTTTAATGGTAACGAGATCGCGAACGCACCGGAAGAGCGCCTCAAAACCTTGCGTGGCAACCGAATCTCGATGATCTTTCAGGATCCGATGATGACGCTCAACCCGGTCCTGCGCGTCGATACGCAGATGATTGAGGCCATTCTTGCCCATGAAAACGTCAGCCGCCAAACCGCCTGGGAAAGAAGCCGCGATGCGCTTGGTTTGGTCGGCATCCCATCGCCGGAAGAACGATTGCAGGCCTATCCGCATCAGCTTTCCGGTGGGATGCGGCAGCGCGTGGCGATTGCGACAGCTTTCCTGAACCAGCCGGACCTCATCATTGCCGACGAGCCGACGACCGCGCTCGACGTGACAATTCAGGCGCAGATCATCCACGAGGCGCAGAAGCTGACGAAACGTACGGGAACCGCGATGATCTGGATCACGCATGACCTTGCCGTTGTGGCAGGGCTCGCGGACCGGATTTCGGTGATGTACGCCGGACGGATCGTTGAGCAAGGCGGTATCGACGATGTGATCGACCGTCCGTTGCATCCCTATACGGTTGGGCTTCTCGGATCGGTTCCGACGGCGAACCGGCGCGGGCAACGTTTGTTCCAGATCGAAGGGATGACGCCAAACATGCTCGCCCTGCCTGAAGGATGCGCCTTTGGACCGCGTTGTCAGGCCCGAACGGCAGCGTGTTCCAAGCGACCCCCGATAGAGGACGCAGACGGTCGCCGCCTTCGCTGTTTTAACCCGCAACGCGCGGAGGAGAAGGCATCATGACAGAACCGCTCGTCGAAATCCGCGGCGTTTCCAAGCGCTTCACCAAGCGTTTGGACGTCGCGGGGAAGATCGCGCAGCGACTTGGCGCGAATATCCGGGAAGAAACGGTCCATGCTGTCGATAACGTGAACCTGTCGGTTCAAAAGGGTGAGGTTCTGGGATTGGTCGGCGAATCCGGCTGCGGCAAGTCCACTTTGGGACGTGTTGTTGCCGGCATTCACGCTGCAAGTGACGGACAGATGTTCTACGAAGGCAAAGATGTTGCGACGTTGAACAGCGCCGACAAACGCGCGGCGACCCTCGCAATTCAGATGATCTTTCAGGACCCTTTTGCCAGCCTAAATCCGCGTATGCGCGTCGAAGATATCATCGGCGAAGCACCGCGTATGCATGGGATCGTCAGCAAGGCAGAGAGTGCGGATTACGTGGACGACGTGATGCTCAAGGTCGGCCTCGACCCCTCGCTCAAGCGGCGTTACGCGCATCAGTTTTCCGGCGGGCAAAGGCAGCGGATCGGGATCGCCCGTGCGCTCGCCGTGAAGCCGAAGTTCCTTGTCTGCGACGAAGCCATCGCTGCCCTGGACGTATCAATCCAGGCGCAGGTCATCAACTTGTTCATGGATCTGCGCGAAGAGCTGGGCCTGACCTATCTGTTCATCAGCCATGACCTGAGCGTCGTCGAACACATCGCCGACCGCGTGGCGATCATGTATCTGGGCCGCATTGTCGAGAGCGCCTCGACTGAGGACATTTTTTCTGACCCACGCCATCCCTACACGAAAGCGCTGCTTGCAGAGGCTCCGCGCCTTGATCAGCGCCGGCGTGAGTTTGCCCCGATTGAGGGGGAAATTCCGTCGCCGCTCGATCCGCCATCTGGATGTACCTTCCACCCGCGTTGCCCGGTGGCGACCGCTGAGTGCCGCACCACTGTTCCTGAACTGAAAGCGGGGTGCGGCGGGCGCGAAACGGCTTGCCTTCTGGAACACGCCGAAACCGTTTGAACGAGAAGCTGGAGAGCCCCTTGAAAAACGCCGATCCGATCTGGGACCACGTTGACCGCCATCGTGATGATTTTATCGCCTTGTCAGACCGCGTCTTTGACACGCCCGAGACGCTTTATGCCGAGTACAAGTCCGTTGCCGAACATGTGCATATGTTACGCGCTCAAGGGTTCAAGATAACAGAAAATGCAGCTGGCATTCCCACGGCCGTGATTGGCGAAGCAGGAGACGAGGGTCCGGTGATCGCCATCCTCGGCGAGTTCGATGCGCTGCCATATCTGAGCCAGACGCCAGGTGTGGCAGAACATCAGCCGCTTGAAGAGGGCGGCAACGGGCACGGGTGTGGTCACAACCTGCTGGGCGCTGCCGCACTCTTGGCCGCGACGGCGGTGAAAGACTGGCTGACCGAAAACGGCATTAAGGGCCGTGTGCGGTACTATGGCTGCCCCGCTGAAGAAGGGGGCGCGGCCAAAACGTACATGGTGCGCGAAGGACTGTTCGATGATGTCGACGCGGCCATCTCCTGGCATCCAGCGACCTTCACAGGCGTGAATGAGGCCAGATCGCTCGCGAACACCCGGATCGATTTCACTTTTCATGGAAAGGCTGCCCATGCTGCTGGCGCGCCTGAACTTGGCAGATCCGCGCTTGATGCGGTTGAACTGATGAACATTGGCGTGAATTACCTGCGCGAGCACATGCCCGACAGCGCCCGGGTGCACTACGCCTATCTCGACGCAGGTGGCGTTGCGCCGAATGTGGTGCAGGCCAAGGCCACAGTGCGTCAGCTCGTCCGGGCCAGTTCGCTACCCGACCTCGCCGATCTGGTTACGCGCGTCCGAAAGATCTCGGACGGCGCGGCGCTGATGACAGGAACGCAAGTTACCAGCCAGGTCTTTTCCGGCGTCTCGAACCTGCTTGGCAATCGTCCTTTGGAAGAAACCATGCAGCACGAGCTAGAGAAACTCGGACCCGTCGCCTTTGACGAAACAGACCTCAGCTTTGCCCGCGAGATTCAGACTACATTGACCAAGGCTGACATCAACACGACCTTCAAGCGGATCGGTGCCAAGCCCAAAAAGGATCTCGCACTATGCGACTTCATCGCACCTCTTGATCGCCACAGCGATGGCGGCGAAGGCTCGACGGATGTTGGCGACGTGAGTTGGGCAGTCCCAACCGTTCAGGCACGAGTTGCCACCTGTGCTATAGGAACGCCGTTTCATACGTGGCAAACAGTGGCACAAGGCAAGGCGCCCGCGGCTCACAAAGGCATGGTCTACGCAGCAAAAGTAATGGCCGCGACAGCGTGTCGACTGGTTGAGGATCCCTCGCGCATCGAAGCTGCACGCGCGACGCACCAAGACCATCTGGGCGAAACACCTTACACTTGTCCGATCCCGGACGACGTGCGTCCACCTGTCTGAGGTAAAACAACCTTGACCCGCGCCTCTGCTATAGACAACGCCGCCCAGTATTTCGACACCGGTCAATTTGCAACAGAACTTAGCGAACTGGTTGCCCATGAGACGGAGAGCCAGACACAGGAGAAAGCCGCGGAGCTTCCGCGCTACCTTGAGGAAGCCCTCGTTCCGCGCCTGCGCAGTATTGGGTTCTCCTGCGCAATCCACCCGAACCCTGTGCCGGATGCAGGTCCGATCCTTGTCGCTGAACGCATCGAGGACGACTCGAGCCCAACGATCTTGTCCTATGGGCATGGCGACGTGACCCGCGCGCAAACTGATCAGTGGCGAAACGGGCTTCACCCCTTTCGTCTCGTCGATGATGGTAATCGCCTCTTCGGACGCGGTACCGCTGACAACAAGGGACAGCACCTCATCAACTTAGCTGCGTTGAGCTCCGTCATCGACGCTCGTGGATCACTCGGCTTCAACATTCGGATCCTTGTTGAAATGGGTGAGGAGATGGGGTCGCCGGGGCTGTCGAATTTTTGCGCCACGCACAAAGAAAACCTTGCCGCGGATGTCCTGATCGCATCGGACGGACCACGCCTTCAGTCAGACACTCCGACGATGTTCATGGGTTCACGGGGCGGCTATTCGTTCGACCTCATTGTTGACCTTCGAGACGGTGCGCATCATTCCGGCAACTGGGGCGGTTTACTTGCCGACCCCGCGATGATCCTTGCACAAGCCCTCTCGACGATCACCGATGTGAGGGGCCAAATCCAAATACTAGAGTGGCGACCGACCAGCCTAACCGAAGAGATCCGGCATGCCCTGCGCAACTTGCCGGTAGGCGAAGATGGCGGTCCGAAGATTGACGAAGACTGGGGCGAGGAAAGTCTGACACCGGCCGAACGGGTCTTCGGCTGGAACAGTTTTGCGATCCTCGCAATGAAAAGCGGTGTCCCCGAGGCACCGGTCAACGCGATCTCGGAATTTGCCAAAGCCGCCTGCCAGCTCCGCTTCGTTGTTGGCACTAACCAATCCGATATCCTGCCCGCCCTTCGACGCCACCTTGATGCGAGAGGATTCGAGATCGTTCAGATCAAGCCTCACGACCGCAGCTTTTTCGATGCAACGCGAACCTCCCCCAACCATCCCTGGGTGTCTTTTGTCGCGCGTTCGCTTGAAAAAACGTGTGGGAGGCCGCCCCATGTCCTGCCAAATCTCGCCGGTTCTTTACCCAACGACGTCTTTTCCGATGTGCTCGGCCTCCCAACGGTTTGGGTGCCGCATTCCTATCGCGGCTGTTCGCAGCACGCGCCAAACGAGCACGTGTTAAAGTCAGTTTCGCGTGATGCATTGCGTGCAATGGCCGGGCTTTTTTGGGATATTGGCGACCTTGCCAGGCCGCTCTGATCCCGCGCCACAAAGGACTTCATCCGTACCTGGATCGGGTGGGTATCGCACTCCTTACTGTAATTGACCGCTTTCACGGATTGGGGGAGTTGATATCGCATTTGCAGCGAAGGACCGCTTTCCGCCCATTCTGTTAAAAGACAACCTGTCGCTGACGCAGAATGCGATGATCTGAACACGGCGCAAACGCCTTTCTGATCAGGCTTTTCGTGTTTGCTGCGGTGCGGGAAGGCTTTGGTCGAGATATTATTACCGGGCGGCGACCGTTCAAAAGTGCACTTCATCCGGAAATGGGCAGTTGCAACCGCGCTTCGATGGGGACGACAAGAGGAAACACCGAAGCGGTCGCCTCTGTACTCCGGCAGCACTTCTGATTTCGTTGACAATGTGGCACTCAGAAAGAGTTATCTTGATCTTTATGATGTGCGCTAGAGAACCCAGACAACCCAAAATTTGGCATAGCGCGTTTATGGGAGGATCCAACCACCGCGACGCTGCGGCACCAGAAACCATCCCCTTTATCATACGTTGGAAAACCTAGGACTTCGATATTGTTGGGTTCTGGCGAACGGGCTTGAGCGAGGCGCTGAGCCATTCCTCGCCCACTTGCGTGATCGGGCCCATTGTTTGCGACTCAAACCCATCAAACAGACCCAGCTGGTGCAGGTCTCCATTTTTTCAAACCCGAATTGTCCCTTCGACTCACGCTCTGGCCAACCACAACAGAACCGATAACTATGGCTGCTCCTACAGACTGAGTGATGCTAAGCGTTTGTCCCAGGTATGCCCAGCCGAGCACGACGGCAGTCAAAGGACTCATCATGCCAAGCATCGAAACTGAACTAGGTTCAAGGCGCGTTATCCCACGAAACCAAAGAGCATAGGTTGCTGCAGCACCAATCAACCCAAGCCAAATCAGACCGGCGACATTTGTCGCGCTGAGCGCAGGTAGAGGCGGCTCAAGAAACAGAGCGACTGGCAGCAGTATCAAACCACCGGCTGTTAATTGCCACGCAGTGAAACTAAGCGCCGAGACCGGAGGTTGCCATTTCCGACTGAGAACAGTGCCAGCAGCCATTGACGCGGCTCCTCCCAATCCCGCTGCTATACCGATCCAATCAAGTTGTGCTTCTGGTCCGATCAGCAGCAGAGACACACCCATCACGCCAGTCGCGGCGGCACCGAGTGCACCAAGTCGTATTGGGGTTCCCAGCCATCCCCACGCCATCAAAATCACGATCATTGCTTGCAACGATCCTAGGGTGGCGGCCACACCACCGGGTAACCTATACGCAGCAACGAAGAGGAGCACCCAGAACAGAGCGAAATTGAGGCTGCCTAAGACGAAAGTTCGACCGAGCCAATCGCGTGGTGGAACGCAGCGCGTCACTGCAAGCAATAACAAGCCAGCCGGCAGAGCTCGTAACGCAGCCAGGGTAATCGGATAGCCAGCCGGGAGCGCTTCCGTAGTTACCAGATAAGTGCTTCCCCATACCGCTGGGGCGAGGGAAGTAAGAAGAATATCGGTTGAGCGTGACATAGTATGTCTCCCGGCTGAGGCGTTTGAGAATTTGAGTGAGACGCCAGAGGCGCTCGGATTAAGCTGCTTCCGCTTGCAGGTTTGATCCAGCGAGGCACGCTGCAATCCTTGCAACATGAGCGCCCTGGAACCGCGCTCCGGCAAGGTCAGTTTCGGTAGGTGTGCGGGAACCATCAGCGCCGGCGATCGTTCCGGCACCATATGGTGCGCCGCCAATGATATCTTCTGATGCAGTCTGGCCAGCAAATGTGTAGGGCATTCCGGCAATCAGCATCCCAAAGTGTTGAAGAGGGACTTGCGTTGTCAGAAGGGTCGCCTCGTGCCCGCCATGTTGCGAACCTGTTGATGCAAAGACCGCTCCGACCTTACCAACCAGTGCATTCCTGGCCCAAAGCCCTCCGGCCTGGTCAAGGAAGGACTTCATTTGGCCAGCCATCATTCCAAATCGGGTCGGTGTTCCAATGATGATTGCATCATAGTTTTCCAGATCTGTCGGCAAGGCGGCAGGCGTATCATCCACGACATAGCCAGCCTGCTGGCGGACTTCCTCAGGGACAGTTTCGGGCACACGCCGAACGTCAACTTTGGTGCCGGGAACACTTCTGGCGCCTTCAGCTTCGGCATCGGCCAATGTGCGGACGTGGCCATAGCTTGAATAATAGAGAACGAGAATACGTGACATAGGATACCTCTCAGGGCTGTGACTTGTTCCCTGAGAGAATGGAATTTGTGGCGCCGCCAATTAAGTCACGCTCTTTGACATCACTCTTTACCTGTATTGAATAATGTCAGGACCTGAGAGCCAGACGCAGATGATCAAGAAAGGCTGTAACCTTTGCGTCCATTCCCAAGCGAGATGCTGTAACGGCGAATACTTCTGGCGCGGGCAATTCGTGGTCAGGAAGAACTCTCACCAAGGCCCCGCTGGCTTCAGGAGCATCAGAAACGAACTCGGGCAGAGTTCCAATACCCTGCCCCGCTATCAGCAGATCCCGCAAAACGAGGCTGTTGCCAACCCTCACACGCGGATCAAGTTCCAATGATGTGACGCCGTCGGCGGCCGAGAGCTTCCAACTCGTCAAATGATCAGCAAGCAAAAAGCCGATGATTGCGTGGGTTTTCAGATCCGCCGGCTGGGTCGGCGTCCCACATCGCTCCAAATAGTCGGGAGACGCAAATATTCTTTGCCGCATCACGCCGATCCGTCGGGCAACAAGTGCCGAATCCGGCATGGCAGCGCGGATACGTATCGATAGATCGAAGCCGCCCTCGACCATATCGATCACCTTGTCGTCCATCGAAAGAGTAAATCGCAGATCTGGATAAGTTTCCAAGAACTCTGGAAGCATCGGTGCGATAACGGTTTGGCCGAAGGAACTTGACGCATTCACCCGAAGGTGCCCACGCATCGCTTTGGAACCTTCCCTGATGGTCTGTTCCGTTTTTTCGACCGCGTCGAGAATTCCAATTGCATCTTCGTAATAAAGACTGCCGGTGTCAGTCAGTGACATGGATCGGGTCGTTCTGGTGAGGAGGACGGTTCCCAGACTTTCTTCCAGAAGCTTGATTTCTCTGCTGAGAAGCGCAGGAGAAACACCAAGGTCTTCCGCCGCACGGGCAAAGCTACCGCGTTCAACGATACGGCGAAAAGCTTGCATGACTGACAGTTTGTCCAACTCCAGGCCCCCGAGCAGTTTTTTGAGCCGCCCAGTTGGGCGTAACGAACTGCAAGTTATACGACTGCGTCACTGGTGCGAAGGGGCGACGCGCCTGTGGTGCTGGCGTTGATCTCCGGGCGGTTGCCAGAAAACAATCATCGGTCTGTTTTCGTTAAGGCTAGGAGTTAGGGGCAATGGCAAAATCTAAGAATCCGCATACACCGAAAAACGTTCCAAGCCGGTCGAACAATGAAAAGTCGGATCGCCCTGTCGAGAGCAGGCCCATACCAGTTAGCGACGCTGTTAGTGAGCCAACTCGACAGGAAAGACTCATGGCGATTGCAAAAGATGCGGAACGACGCCTCAAGGGTTCAATGAAGCTGCTCTCTTGAAGTCGCAATAGGATCTTCCAAAGGAATAACAGCACATACAATCGAAGCACTGCCTTCTTTACGCTGCACCGCAAGTTACCGGCTCTCCAATGAGTGCATAGAAGCAACGGAGCATATAAGAGGTCTGGTAAACACAAGCGCAAATTGGGTGCCGCCGCTGAGCACTCCCTCCTACGATTACCCCTCTACACACGCGCATCTCTTTCCTCTAGGCACATGCTCATCTCTTACACGCATTCTCTCTATCGGTCGCTCTCTAGGTGCATCTATTACCGCTCTATGTGCAATCGTCGGTATTTCGTCTCCGGAGTAGCTCAATAGCTTTGCTGGCCTAGACCTGTGTGTTTGCTCTCTATGAGGTTTTAGCTCAGGCGCTCTCTACGCTGGCCTGAGTTGTGTCCGTCTTCTTCTATGTGTCAGGTGTTAGCTGGCCTGTGTTTCGTCGCTCTGTGCGCTTTTCTGGCCTTGGTTCGGATGTGTTATTTTCAGAGAGCCATGTTTTATTGGGTTTCTCTGGTTCAAAGGTTTACATTTTGGTCTGAAAAACTGGTTTTGAGCCGAAATCTGTCAACTTAATGTAAACTTAGTGTAAACCTTTTGGCCTGAAATCGGCTGCTTTTAGAGGTATAAGGTTTACATTCCGTCGATCCCGGGAGAGCGGATGTAAACCTTTGTCAACCTTATGCAACCTCAGTTCAATCAGCGAGGGACCCGGCGAGGCAGGGTTCACGAGCCATTCCTCGCCGCAATCTCGAAAACCCATTTCATTTTTCTTTGTGAGGTCGACAAAGGCGCCTCAATAGCTTCACTCTCCGTAAGGTAGGCTCAGGATCACTTCCGTTGCTCACGTCACGGAGGAACCGCAACCAGGCGCGCTCATTCAATGTCAGGTCGTCTTTCTGGTCATACATGGCACTTACTTCCCGAAGATGGTCTTGATCGCCGTGTCTGACCGGCTGGTCAATCGAGGATCGGCGTTGTTGGAGGCCTTGCGAATTGCTTTCAGCCAGCCAAGTTCATTCGACGTGACAGGTTCTCCGAACACCTCGACAACTGCCTCGGCTGCAGTCAGGCCGATCGACTGCTCAATTGAGAGGCGCATAAGGTAGGCAGCGTCGCATTCCAGAGCTTTCGCCAAAGCCGGGACGCGATCCAATGCCACCTTGGAACTACCCTGCTTGATCATCGTGATCATGTTCGGGTTGACGTATCCCACCTGCGCCGCGATCTCGGCTTGGCTCTTGGTAGGTTTCAATTCGAGCACCCTCCGTTCGACATACTTCGCCATCCGGGTGTCTCCATACGGTTTATTTGTCATCGCTATCCTCTCAGAAGTGATACAGCACGCGCTGCATGTCTCCGATATAGCGACGGTGAGAATGGGAAATTGCGGAGGGAAAAAATCAATTAACTAAAATGTTTAGCCGATTGGCAACAAGTCATTCTAACTGGGCCCATCTATCCGGGCGGAAAAACAGCGGTCTTTTTTACCGTTCCATAGACAAAGCTGGTATCGATCGAGGCTATCCCACCGATAGGATGAATTCGGTGACGAATAAATTCCTCGTAGGCCTCGAGATCCGATACCAAAACCCGCAACTGGTAGTCCATTGCCCCGGTAAGAACATGGCATTCAAGAACTTCATCGATCATCCGAACCCGCTTTTCGAAGTTCTGAACGTCCGTTTCATTGTGTCGCTCCAACCTGATACGCACGAAGACGGTAATGGCCATCCCATACGCTGCGGCGTCAACGTCGGCACTGTATCCCTTTATCACTCCGTTGGCTTCAAGGTTTTTGACCCGGCGCAAACACGGTGAGGGAGACAAGTTCACCTCGTCAGCAAGATCCTGGTTCGTCATGCGCCCGTCCCGCTGCAGCGCTCGAATGATTTGCCTGTCCTTAGCGTCCACTCCACCTTCTTTCTTAGCAGAATCTGCCAACATTGACTCTCGGATTGGCATACTTTGCAATCATTAACTCAAAACTAAGGCGCAAACTAGCTCCAACATGATTCAGGAGCTTGTAATGACTCGTTCAACCGGATTTGCCACCCGCGCCATTCACCATGCTTATAATCCACTGGAAAATGACGGGGCGCTGACACCACCGCTGCATTTGACGTCCACGTTTACCTTTGAAACCGCAGAGGCTGGCGGAGAGATGTTCGCTGGAGAGCGTGAAGGTCATATCTACAGCCGTATTTCAAACCCCACATGCGACCTTCTTGAACAACGTATTGCCGTGCTTGAAGGAGCCGAGGCCGGGCTAGCTCTCTCAAGCGGCATGGGGGCGATTACGGCAGCGCTTTGGACTCTGCTGTCGCCAGGTGACGAAGTCATCGTGGACAAAACGCTCTATGGCTGCACCTTCGCCTTCATGCGTCACGGTTTGGCAAAATGGGGAGTCACGATCACACACGTCGACATGACAGACCCTGAGAATCTGAAAGCTACCGTTTCTGACAAAACCCGCGTTGTCTATTTCGAAACTCCTGCCAATCCGAATATGCGATTGGTGGACATCTCCGCGAGCGCCGAAATTGCGCATTCGGTCGGTGCAACGGTCGTCGTCGATAATACCTACGCTAGCCCGTATTTGACCCGCCCGATCGAGCACGGGGCAGATATCGTTCTGCACTCCGCCACCAAATACCTCGGTGGGCATGGCGATGTGGTTGCCGGTCTGGTTGTCGGGTCCGCCGAACAGATTGCTGAGATCCGCCTTGTTGGGATGAAGGACATGACCGGCGCGGTAATGGCGCCTTTCAACGCGATGCTGATCCTGCGTGGTCTGAAAACACTGAACCTGCGTCTGGATCGTCACTGCGCGTCCGCCAAAGTCGTCGCAGGTTTCCTCGAAGCACATCCCGCCGTCGGTGAGGTTTATTTCCCCGGTCTTGAGAGCTTCGCACAGCACGATGTAGCGAAGCGACAGATGTCCGAACCGGGCGCTATGATAGCGTTTGAAATCAAGTCCGGTCTGTCCGGTGGAATTGAATTCATGAACCGCCTGAATATGATCCAGCGTGCGGTGTCGTTGGGCGACGCGGAAACACTGATCCAACACCCAGCCTCCATGACTCATTCGACGTATACGCCCGAAGAACGGGCCGAGCATGGGATAAGCGATGGCCTAATCCGCCTGTCCGTCGGGCTGGAGGATGTCGAAGATATCCTTGCAGACCTGGAGCAAGCTTTGCCCTACCCTGCCCGCAGCGCCGCCTAAACCCGGAGACCACCATGCACATTGATCCCACCCAACTGAAGATCGTCGAACAGCGCCTGCTGTGGTTGTCTCATTGGGTGATCCACCATTCCAACCACGTCCGACCAAAGGTGGATGGGATCAAGATCGGTGGCCATCAGGCTTCGTCTGCTTCGATGGTATCGATCATGACCGCGCTCTATTTCTCAGCCTTACGCCCTGAGGACCGGGTTGCAGTCAAACCTCATGCTTCGCCGGTGTTTCATGCGATGCAGTATCTCATGGGTAATCAGACCCGCGAAAAGATGCAGAATTTCCGCGGATTTGGGGGTGTGCAAAGTTATCCAAGCCGGACAAAGGATATTGATGATGTTGATTTCTCGACCGGGTCGGTGGGTTTAGGTGTCGCGATCACCTCGTTTGCCTCGATCATTCAAGACTACATCAAGGCCAAAAGCTGGGGGTCCGACGCGCCAATGGGACGTATGGTTGCCCTGGTAGGCGATGCCGAACTGGATGAAGGCAACGTCTATGAGGCATTACAAGAAGGCTGGAAAAACGACCTACGCAACACGTGGTGGATCATCGATTACAACCGACAGTCGCTGGACGGTATCGTCCGGGAAGGACTGTTTGAACGGATCGAGAAAATCTTCGATGCTTTCAGCTGGGATGTCGTTCGCGTGAAATATGGTGTCTTGCAACGCGCTGCCTTCGACGAGCCCGGCGGCGACCGACTGCGCGACTGGATTGATGCTTGCCCCAACCAGGATTACTCCGCTTTGACTTTCATGGGTGGTGCGAATTGGCGGCAGCGTCTCATGGACGATCTGGGGGATCAGGGGGATGTGACCGCTCTGATCGAACGGCGCACGGATGCAGAGCTCGCGGCCCTTATGGAAAACCTGGGCGGCAACTGCGTCGAGACCATGGCCCAAACATTTGCCGACATCGATCACGATCGCCCGACATGTTTCCTGGCCTACACGGTAAAAGGATGGGGCACCCCTATTGCAGGCCACAAGGACAATCACGGCGGGCTGATGAACAATAGTCAGTTTGCCGCGTGGCAGTCGCATATGGGCGTGCCAGAAGGCGAGGAATGGGAGCCGCTTGCGACGGTGCAAGATCCAGACGCATTCAAAGGTTTTCTGGCCAGCACCCCGTTTTTTGCCAAAGGTCCGCGCCGCTATTTTGATGACAAATTGGATGTGCCGACAATCGAAATCGACACCAGTCGCGAAATCTCGACCCAGATGGCGTTTGGCAAGATCCTAGACGATCTATCAAAAGGCGACAGCCCAATGGCTGAACGCATAGTGACAACCTCTCCGGATGTGACAGGCACGACAAGCCTTGGTCCTTGGGTGAACCGGCGCAAACTGTTCGCCCGATCCGAGCAAGCCGACGCCTTCATAGAACACCGGATCCCTTCGACGGCGAAATGGGAATTCACGCCGGAGGGGCAGCATATCGAGCTTGGCATCGCCGAAATGAACCTCATGTTGCTCCTAGGAGCGGCGGGTCTGTCGCATTCCCTGTTCGGTAAGAGGCTGATCCCAATTGGCACCGTCTATGATCCATTTGTCAGCCGCGGCCTCGATGCGTTAAATTACGCCTGTTATCAGGACGCGCGTTTCATGCTGGTTGGCACACCTTCGGGTGTCACACTCGCGCCAGAAGGTGGAGCACACCAATCCGTTGGAACACCGCTCATCGGGATGAGCCAAGACGGGTTGGCCGCTTTTGAACCCGCCTTTGCTGATGAACTGGCGGTGATCATGGAATGGGCCTTCGACTACCTGCAGCGCGATGGCGAAGGGCAGCCCGACGAGCGCACATGGCTGCGCGATGAAACCGGAGGGGCTGTCTACCTGCGCCTGACGACCAACCCGATTGAACAGCCCGGCAAACGTTTCGATGACGAGTTCCGCCAAGGTGCCATTGATGGGGCCTATTGGTTACGAAAACCGGGACCCAATTGCGAAGTTGTAATCGCCTATCAAGGAGCAGTCGCGCCAGAAGCAATCAAGGCTGCCGGTATGATTGGTGAAGGCCGTCGCGACATAGGTGTATTGGCCGTGACATCCGCAGATCGCCTGAATGCCGGATGGACCGCCGCTCAACGAGCGCGTTCGCGCGGCAATCGAGCGGCACGCTCTCACATCGAAACACTGATGTCCGACCTTCCGCCACACTGCAAGCTCGTCACTGTTATCGATGGTCATCCTGCAACTCTATCCTGGCTCGGGGCAGTGCTTGGACATCAGACTATCCCAATGGGTGTCGAGCATTTTGGTCAGACCGGAACAATCGGCGATCTATATCGCCACCACTGCATTGACGCAGACGCTATCCTGGAGAAAGTGAATGGCCTGACCCATGGCAAAACTCTTCACCGTGTATAAGTGGATTGGAGTTGGGCAATAATGCAGAGACCAAACTGGCACTGAGCATAAGGTGCTGGATGACCTACTGAAAAACAAGAGCTTGCCAACATACGACAGAGGCCGGGTTTGCTCGCAATGAAACCGCAACGTTATCGCAGCGCTATCTGCCACTGAAGTGCAATGGTTGGCATTCAAGGCCCTTATTTTATTTACTTTCACCCCGGGAGCTCGCCTTCGGGAGGCAGGGGTCGGAGGTTCGAATCCTCTCACTCCGACCAATAAACAAGGCGTCAAATGCAGGGATAATTGGCCTTTTGACCAGTTAACTTACCGTTTCGCCAACTAAAGTTACCTCTGGTGGTCTGATTTTTTTGCAAGTTCCAGCTCTCGTTCTGAAAAATCGGCTCTGCCCGGATCTTCGACTACCTGACAATTGCTGCTGTGGGGCCGACCAATCCGGCCATTTGCGACGCATGGAAAATCTTAAACTGGCAAACTCACGTTCAGCGGACCAAATCGGAGTCTTCAAAGCGGCTCTGGTAAACAGGTTTATACGCGTCGCACTCAATAATTCCTTTTAGGCAGATATTTTCGGCAGGGTCGCGACTGATCTAGCAACTGAGTTACTTACGGCGGCCAGGAAAAACAGTCGCCGGATAGCCAAACAGAAAAGATAGCTTTTTCCGACCTTTCATAGCGCTGAAAATTCGGCGGCCGTTGGAATCGTCATATCACAATTTTCGCAAATAGGCCCAAGACACATATCCCTTAAGCTGACGTGCACGATCAAGCGACACTCGGCACCAACGCGTGCCGCCAGTTTGTTCGCAACTGTGAACCCGCAGAGCGGTTCCATTCGGAAGCCCAACGATAACGATATAGCCTGTCCCCGGCCCAGCACGCATTTTCAGCATGTCACCCTCTTCGACCGCAAAAACCTCGTATCGTCCAAGTGAGGCCGCTGTTGCAGTCTCAGTGGTCATAAAAACCCCTAGAACAAATGCCGCCAAGGGGAAGAAGATTGTGTTACGCATCGGGTTTTCCTGCTTGTTGCCTCGGGCACCATCTTAGCGAACCGGATCGACAAGCGGAACAATTCCCAGCAATTACTTTAGACGCCGTTCGGCATCCAAAGTGTGGTCAGCCCGAAATAGCGCTTCGCAAAGGCAAACGGATGTTTGGTTTGTCGATGCTCCTCCAGCGCAAGGCACTTCGACTGCATCCTGCAGTTGCAGCGTTGTGACCTCATCCCAATGACCTGAATTGTTAGACACCATCGGGGTCCGGAAGGTGACGCAATCCTAGTCACCGTAGCTGAGAGCGTTTTCCACCAGAACCGCGTCCACGTTCTTTTGTACGTGGGTATTCGGCACCTGAATGGCAATCCGCAGACCAGTCTCGGGAGTGAACCTCTCATTATTGAGCTTGGGAAAGATCATGGTTATCGCCAACACCTTTTCCGATCAGAAAGCCCAAGTTGGCGGCTATTCGGGAAAAGACGGTTCGTTATCGGCCGTACCATCACTCTCGTTTCCGGCAGCCGATCGTTTCTCGGCTCAGAGCAACCTGGCGTTCCAAGCCGTTAGACCCGTCATCGGCTACTGGTCGTGACTTGCCGGGAATGGACGACGACATGCAAGTCGAAAAACAAGCCGACCAGACCGGTGTATAACGTTACGAGTATCCATGCTGTTCGCTGTACCCAACTTGTTACGCCGTTGCTGATCGAATCCCAAATGACAGAACCCACGCTGACGCTAGTTACAAGAAACCAGACGAGCATCGCCCCATTCAGCAGACTAATCCCCTATGTTCGGCGGAATAATCGCTGTGGATTGGATTGCGCCCGCCAGACTTTGTCAATCAACCGACAGCCCGGTTTTTCCCGAGTAACTCTCTATTTGCATCGATTGGGTCGGCCGTTGTTTCGCGCGACCTGATTGCCCCACCGCAACAGGTTGACGTTGCAATCGTCCCGATCAATCAGAACCTCGATCAGGCAAAGACCATCATGGTCCAATGCTGTTTTGATGGCCAGGTCCAACTCGCCTTCTGTTTTCACCTTGCATCCCCAGGCGTTACCCTCTCCGGCGCTAAACACGTCAATCAAACCGGCGTAGTCCCAATTCTTGATGGTATTATAAGGGCCATCGTGGATTTGAACTTCGATGGTGTAGCCGCCGTTGTTGATGAGGAAAATAATCGGCTTTGCGTCATACCGGATCATGGTCGAAATCTCTTGGGCGGTCAGTTGGAACGAACCGTCGCCAATGCATGAGATCAACCGGCGCCTCCTGTTGCCTAACGCGTATCCCAGCGACGCACCGACAGACCAGCCAATGGATCCATACTGCATTTGTATCTCGAACCGCGTGCCTTCGGGCAGTTTGGTCTCAATGCCGTTGAACCATGAATCACCCGTCTCCACGAGTAACGTGCTGTCCTCATCCAGCATCTTCTGCACACGGGCGAATAGTTGGCGAACCGTCACCGGTGTTTCGGCATCATCAGGCTCGGGCGGGATTTGTTCGGTTCTGACACGTTCGAAGGCCGCGACAGCACCGCTGTTCGGCGTAAGTTTGTCAGTCAACGCATCCAGAAACTCATCCATGCGGACATTGCTGAAATGTGTGTCACCCAGCTGTATGGACGTCGGATGCACCATAACCGCTTTACCGGGATCAAAACCAAGCTGATGACCCGTCGTGGTGTAATCCGTGAAAACAGGCCCAACAAACAGCAGCCCGTCCGCGGCATCGACAATTTCCCCACAGCCCGGTGTGCTGACTGGCCCCCAATAAATCCCAATGAAACTTTCGTTTGTCTCAGACAGAAAACTCTTAGCGTTGGGCATTGATGCCTGGGCGTATTCGCAGGCCACGGCAAGGCTTCGCAAGGGGCGTTCGGCCTGACCCGCGCGCACTTTGCTTCCGGCGACAAGTACTGGCCGCTTTGCCGCATTCAGGAATTCAGAAACTTGTGCGACCGCAGTCGCTAATGTGTTCGGATCACTGCTGGACTGCCTGGCGAAACTACGCGGAACGGGCGCGGACGTAGGTGCACCCGCAATGTTCGAGGCGATTTCGATATAGACCGGTTTGCGTCGAAGCATTGCGGTGTCTATCGCCCTGTCGATTGCTACAGGCGCAAGGGACGGATGATGAATCGTGACAGCCTCTGCAGTGACGCGGGCGAATATCTCGCGCTGGTAATCGTAATCAACTTCGCCAAGCGTGTGGTGCAGGTATTCCCACTCGGCTTCTGAATTTGTGTTCGGCCCACCGGAAATCGCGATCAATGGAAGATCTTCGGTATAGGCGCCTGCGACGGCATTCAAAAGGCTCAACCCTCCTACCGAATAAGTGACGACAGCCGCTGACGGCCCCCCGGTTGCGCGGGCATACCCGTCTGCTGCGTAGCCTGCGTTGAGCTCGTTACAGCAACTGATCATTCGCAGATCCCGATTGCCAAGCAGCTCATCCAGCAGCACCAAATTGTAATCGCCGGGAACCACAAAATAATCCGCAATTCCAGCCTCTTGCAATCTCCTTGCCAGATATGATCCGACAGTCCAGCGCTCTGTTGCCATGCCCTTACTCCAATACAATTTATCAAAAAGAACTGGGCACATCCTATTCACGAAAGCCGGATTCGCAAAACCAAGAGAGTTGCGATTGGCTCTGTCACAGAGGTGTTGGAATCGGAAATCTGTATTAGATTAGTGGCTGCTGTTTGCGCAAAAGCTCTACTATCGGTCTGCGCGGCCAACCTGGCCAATGACATTGCGCGATCAAATCAACGGAAAGGAATCTGAACCTGAGGGGGCTTTGGTGGCAACTCGAACCACGGATTGGGCAAATTCGCGTTCTGCAGGCGTTCCTGCCGCTCCCTATTGGAAGTGGATAACAATGCAGTATGCTCGATCCACCGACCAACCGATTGAGTGGTTGGTTTCCGCTCGTTGGGTGTCCACTGAGGAAAGTTGAAGGCCCTTCGGAAGCGGGTTGATTTGGAGAGAAAAGCATGCCGGTAACCGGGCCGCCGCTGGCCGCTCCTGCGGATTTGACGAACCTTTTTCGCCGGGGATTGTCGGCGGATCCCAAGGCGATTGCGCTTTACGCTTTGGACGGGGCTTTGACCTGGCAGGAGCTGGATGCCGCCTGTACGCGGCTGGCGCTTCGGTATCTGAGCCTGGGGCTTAATCCGGGGGACCGAATAGCTTCGATTATGCCGAACCGGGCGGTGTTGGTGATCCATTATCTGGCCTGCATGCGGGCCGGTTTGGTGGCGATGCCGCTCAATTATCGCTACACAGCCGCGGATATCGACCATGCGCTGCGGTTGGCGACACCGGCGGCGCTGTTGGTGCATGGCGAACGCGCAAAGGATGTGGCCGCAGTCCCAGGCATAGGGCGGCTGCCTTTGGGGTTGGTTTCCTATGCAGGCGAAGTGGACGGGGCACTCGCCTTGAAGGACCTGATGGATGGTGAGGCTGAGGGGACACTGCCGACAATTGGGGCGGACGCGCCAGCGTTAATATTTTTTTACTTCCGGGACCACGGGCAAGCCGAAGGGCGTGACGCATAGCCATGCCAGCATGGGGGCTATGGTGGCAAGCAATGCTCAGGGGTTGGGGTTGAGACCTGGGGATGTGGTGCTTCCGGCGTCGTGGATTTCCCATACTGCCGGGTTGCGGCTGACGTTTGCAGGGCTTTGGGCCGGTGCCAGAACGAACGTAGTGCGGCAGTTTTCACCCGCCGAGCTCCTGGGGCTCCTGCGACAGACAAAGCCGACAGTGGCGCAGATATTGCCCGCGCCATTGGCTGCATTGGTAACGGGGCACGGTGCAGTGCGCGAAGACTTTGGTTCATTAAGAACGATGATGGCAGGTGGCGACAAACCCTCGCAGACACTGGTCGACGCATTTGGCGTGCTGGCAGGTGTGCCGATCGGGGCGTTTTATGGATTGACTGAAATGGGGACGTCACATTCGAACACCCATGGAGGAGTTGAGAAAGTCGGTGCCATTGGATTGAACAATCCAGGGTATGTCTCGGCGCTTCGTGATGAGGCCGGGGTGGAGGTGCCCGTGGGAGTAGACGGCAGGCACTGGGTCAAGAGCCCGACTATGATGACGGGGTATTGGGACGACCCGAGTGCGACAGCGGCAGCGTTTCGGGATGGCTGGCTCGATACTGGCGATTTGATGCGACGGGATGAGTATGACTATTTCTGGTTCCGGGGGCGGCAAAAACAGATCATCGTGCATGACGGCTCGAACATCAGCCCCGCGGAGGTGGAAGATGTACTGACAGCGCACCCCGCCGTTGCAGCGGCAGTGGTGGTTGGGGTGCGAGATGAGATGCACGGTGAAGATGTATGGGGCTTTGTGAGCTTGGTCGAAGGGGCGAAACCGGTGCGCCCCGGAGATATTGTCGACTTCGCGCGGAAACAGATCGGATACAAGGCGCCGGATGTGGTGCGGGTAGTTAATGCATTGCCATTGACCATGGGTGGCAAGCTGGACCGAATGGCGTTGAAACGGATGGCAGCGAAAGAAAGCGGTGCCGCGCACGTGCTCTAAAGCTTTGGCGGTTGGATCGCATTGGCGGACGGCTTGCTCATATGACGTAAGCAAAGACTGCAGACAGATCGACCGGAAGCAACCCTTCAACTCACATCAAAATAGTACAATCTTAAATTGTCCAAGCAGAGCTGCAATGCGCTGGGGCCGATTAGCTGGGATTGCACGTCCAAGCGCATTGGGGCACGGTGACCGTTCAACTTGGAAGAATGTTCATGGCCACCGCAAAACCTACTAACCCGTGGCTCATATTGCTGGGCCTTGCGCTTGGGGTCAGCATATCCAACGCATTTGGTCGCTTTGCATACGGACTAATCCTGCCATCCATGAAAAGTAGCCTTGGCTGGAGCCTCACTCAATCCGGTTGGCTCAATACGGCCAATTCGATTGGCTACATAGTGGGTTCGATTTTAACGCTTTTGCTGATCCGGCATTTTTCTCCGTCGCGGTTGTTTGCAAGTGGAACTGTGGCGACCGCACTGTGCCTTTTGACGACCGGGTTTGATGAAAGCCTCGTGTTTCAAACTGCCTGTCGTACTTTGGTGGGACTGTTTGGCGCTCTTTCCTTTGTGTCAGGCGGCGTGCTGGCAGCATCGCTGTTCCAGAGCAGCGCCCGAAAGAATGCGCTGGCCATCGCCTTATACTTTGGCGGTGGCGGCGGATTTGGTATCGCGTTATGCGGCGCAACCCTTCCGAGTATGTTGGACGTATTCGGACCACAAAATTGGGACTGGGCGTGGATCGGGGTCGGGTTGGTGGCCCTAGTCATTTGCCCATTTTCGGTTTGGGCTTCCACAAAATTGAACGAAACCGAACACGACACCGCGCTTCCTTCCATCCCACCGGTGCGCAAAATGCTTGGCCAACTCGGGGGGTATGCGCTGTTCGGATTGGGTTACATTGTCTACGTCACTTTCATCTCTGTCTGGATGAAAGAGCAGCATTCCAGTGTCCTGTTGACTACGGCAACATGGATGGTTCTTGGGGTCAGTATTATGGCGTCTCCTTTTGTTTGGCGCGGGGTCTTGGCCCGCTTTTCATCCGGAACGCCGTTGGCGCTGATCCTTACCGGGGTTGCATTTGGATCAGCCCTGCCAATCCTGGTTCCATCTGGATATGGGCTGATTTTGTCGGCACTGGTGTTCGGGCTATCGGTCTTTATGCCACCCACTGCAGTCACCAGCTTTGTCCGTCAGAACGTGGATCAGCAGGATTGGGGTGCAACCGTAAGCTTTTTCACAGTTGTTTTCGCTATTTCACAGACGCTGGGACCTATCGGGGCTGGTATCATTGGCGACTTGACCGGGGAAATTGGAGATAGCCTTGTGGTGGCCTCTGCGGTCCTGCTGATGGGTGCCCTTTGTGCTGCGATGCAAAAGCCGCTCAGGCGTAAGGTGGCGTAGCTGTCGTATTCAGAACTATGCTGAATCATTCCCTACTTGGACGCCGTGGGTTCTGAATGCGCAATGAGTGACCTTCCGGTCACTCCAACCTGACCTGCCTTAAGCAATCTCCTCATAATGCGGGGTCCAGAACTTCGCATCCATTGCCGCTTTCAAGTCATCCCCCGTGGATTTAGGCGCAACCCCATCCAACTGCGCCTGTTGACCAACGGCAAATGCAATAGCTTTGCTGACCTCGCGAATGTCCCCCACATCGGGCAGCAAGCTGGCTGTGCGATCGGAATTCGCAGGTGACAACGTGGCGAGCGCCTCGGCGGCGGCCATGAACATTCCGTCCGTGACGCGACAAGCGCTTGCCGCCAGAACGCCCAACCCCATACCGGGGAAAATGTAGGAGTTGTTGCACTGCGCCACATGATGCGTCTTACCGTTGTAGACAACAGGATCAAATGGGCTTCCGGTGGCGACCAATGCATGACCATCTGACCAGCGGATAATATCCGCAGGCACGGCCTCAATTCGCGATGTCGGGTTTGACAGCGGCAATACGACAGGATGATCAGTGTGAGCTGCCATCGCCCGAATGATCTCTTCAGAGAACAAGCCTGCCTGACCGCTGACACCCACCAATATGTTGGGTTCGGCGTTGTTAATCACATCCAGCAGTGAAATTTCACCATCGGACCAGCTCCCCACTTTGGTGAGAGGTTGGACAATTTGCGTTTGGAACGGCAGAAGGTCCGTCATCGCATCGGTTAACAACCCATTCCGGTCCACCATGTAGATGCGCGCGCGTGCCTCGCTTTCTGGTAATCCTTGGCGGATCATGAACTGAACCAGTTGCTCAGCGATACCCACTCCTGCTGATCCCGCTCCAAGAAACGCGATGGTAGCGTCCTTTAGCGGAATTCCGGTGACATTTGAGGCAGCCAGCAAGGTGCCGGCCGTTACCGCCGCCGTGCCCTGAATATCATCATTGAATGTACAGAGCTGATCGCGATACCGCGCAAGCAGAGGCGCTGCATGTTGCTGTGCGAAATCCTCGAACTGCAGCAACACATCCGGCCACTTGCGCTTTACCGCCTGCACAAAAAGATCGACGAATTCAAAGTACTCATCCCCGCTGACGCGCTCATTCCGCCAGCCGATATAGAGGGGATCTTCCAGCCGTTCCTGATTGTTGGTACCGACGTCCAGTACCACCGGAAGCGTTACAGACGGGCTTATTCCACCCGCAGCGGTATAAAGTGAGAGCTTTCCGATCGGAATTCCCATGCCGCCCGCGCCTTGATCGCCCAAACCCAAAATCCGCTCTCCATCGGTGACGACTATGGCCTCGACAGAGGGCAGGACGGCGTTCTCAAGTATGTCATCAATCCGGTCAAGCTCGGGGTACGAAATGATCAATCCGCGTGGGTGATCGTAGATCTCACTGAACCTCTTGCAGGCGTCGCCCACAACGGGTGTGTAAATTATCGGCATCATCTCGGTTAGATGCCGCACCAATAGAGCGTAAAACAGAACCTCGTTGTCATCCTGTAGGCCGCGCAGATAAACATGCTTTTCCAGCGGCGTCTCCTCACGTTCAAAGGCGGCATAGACACGGTCAACCTGGGTTTCGAGCGTTTCGATGTGTGGCGGAAGAAGACCCAGCAATCCAAGTTTTTCTCGTTCGTGTAGAGAAAAGGCAGTACCTTTGTTCAGCAGCGGGTTTGTCACATAGTGCAAATTTGCAGGATCAGTATCGGCCATTGGATGCCCTTTCGGATCGGCATGCACAGGTTGCACGCATCTGTCCGGTAAGGTCAGCATTATACGACAAAAAATGCAACGAACTTGCGACTGGAACTTTCCCGCATTGGGCCAACACACTCGCGCGCGATCGCGTGCCCGAGTAATTCGCGGCCCAGAGCCACCATTCGTCGCGTTACTGCATATTGGTCAAAGCCGCCCGTCGATCTCGCTGAATTTAGGGTACGCCAGCTAAAAAACTTCAACTTTGCTCGCCTCGCGTGCCTTCAATCGATGTGGCGCGAGGGTTTGCCATCACCGCTTCCAACTTCCTCAACACTTCGGCTTTCCAACCTGCTTTGATCTGTATTGCCAATTGGGACGGTGGCCTGTGGTCGGGTTCGAGGAGAGCGTATTCATATCTTAATGGTTTCTCGAAAGGTAAAAACACAAGCTTTCCATTGGATAGATTAAGCTCTTTTTCGGTCGCAACAGTTAGCGGGTCAACGATGCTGCAACACTGCCCCGAACTGACAAAGGGGATAAGAGGTAGAAAATACTGGCAGGTAACAGTCTGATTGTACTCGGCGGCAACGTCCTCAAACTCCTGCCGGACTTTCCGTTGGAACGGGTGTGAAGGATGCAGGCCGCCCATTGGCGTTCCGTCAAGATCCGATAGTTTCAGGATCTTGCGCGACGCAAGAGGATGTTCACAGTCAATAGCACAGAAGCAATCAGCCCGGATAAGTTCAGCGGAATACTGGGGTTCTTTGCCGGCTGAATGCTCGAAGTCAGCAAAGCCGAAGTCGATATTTTGCGTCCCCGCAAGCTCCATAATCTGCGGTGAACTGCGTGTCGAAAGCGTGATGCGAATATCGGGGTTTTCACCAACTGATTGGCTTATGAAACGTGGGAACAAAAAGGCAGATGGACCCGGCATCGTTGCAATATTCAAGCTTCCGGCATGCCCTTTGATAAGTCCTTCCATCGTGCTGGAAATTGTCGCCAAGCGGTCCAAAATACCCGTAGTTTCGGCTAAGAGATAGTGCGCCTCGGGGACTGGCACCAATCTTCTTCCCTTACGTTCGAACAACGTCAGGCCCAATGTCTTTTCAAGGTTTTTCAACGCTAGGCTAATCGCAGGCTGCGTGCGATTTAGTTTCTTGGCGGTTTGAGAGATGGATCCGGTCTCCATCACCTCACGAAATACGGTTAGCTGAGTTAGGTTCATATTCTTAAACATAAGCAAAACTTTAGTTTAGTGAAATATAACAAATTTGTATTTATGCAGTTTGTCTCTACGCTTGTGGGATCGAAGTTTGGGAAAACCAAAACCGAAATTCCAACAAGGGAGATGATAATGAAATTTGTGAAATGCTTGACTGGTCTTGCATTGGCGGGCGCGCTGGCAGCCCCCGCGCTGGCGCAGGACCCAACGTTCTTCCGTATTGGCACCGGTGGCGCTGGCGGAACCTATTTCCCCATCGGTGGCACCATTGCAAATGGAATCTCCGCCCCTCCGGGATCGCGCCCGTGTGAAGAAGGCGGCCAGTGCGGTGTTCCGGGCCTGATCGCGATCGCGCAATCCACCACCGCTTCGGTCTTCAACAATGCCGCTGTGCAGAATGGAGAACTTGAGGCCGGGCTGGCTGCAGCCGACGTCACCCGTTCGATGTATCTGGGTGAAGGTAAGTTCGAAGGCAAACCCCATCCCAAACTGCGCATCGTAGCCAATCTGTTCCCAGAAGACCTGCATCTGGTGCTTCCGGCCGGCTCGACGATTAACGATCTGAGTGACCTGGAAGGCAAGCGTGTTGGTATTGCTCAGGCTGGTTCTGGCACGCAGGTAGCCGTTTTGCAGATGCTGGATGCTTGGGGTGTCAACCGTGACAACATGGATGAGGCCGAGTTGAACAACAGTCAGAGTGCCGAACGTCTGGCCGATGGTCAGCTTGACGCCTATTTCTATGCCGCAGGCTGGCCGGTTGCTGCGATGGTGCAGCTATCTTCGACCAAAGGTATGAACCTGCACTCTTTCTCCGACGAAGATCTGGGCAAGATCAACGAGATCATTCCAGCCTATATCCCTTCTGCCATTCCAGGTGGCGTTTATGAAGGCATCGACGGCGAAACCAAGACCCCTGCGGTCAGCGCGATGCTGGTTGTGTCGTCGGACCTGTCTGACGACCTGGTCTATGAGCTGACCAAGGCGATGTGGAACGACAACACCCGCAAGCTGCTGGATAACGGTCATGCCAAGGGCAAGCAGATCACCCCTGATACCGCTCTGGATGGTGTCGAAGCACTGGGCGTTCCGCTGCATCCGGGTGCTGAGAAGTTCTACAAAGAAGCCGGGCTTCTTCAGTAACCTGATCTCAACTCAACTCATCGTCCGGTGCCCCTATTTGGGGCACCGCACACTCGAAATGCGCGAAATCAGGGGGCCATCATGTCCACGACTAAAAATCTTGATGACCACGAACTCACAGCCGAAGAATTAGCGGCTATCGAAGAACAGTTCGACGAGGGTGCTGCCGTCCGGCAGGTTACGCCGTCAACCGGAAAGGTCCTGCGCGTTGTGGCCCTGATCTTTGCGTTTTACGAATTCTTCACGGCCGGTTTTGGCCTGCCGGCCGATCACTGGCACATGGGCATCTATCTGGCACTGCTGTTCATTCTGGTCTACGCGACGATCCCGATTATCGGGGCCAAAAGCCTTTACGCGCTAAAGGTCAGCCGGTTTCGCATCGGCAACATCCCTCTTTACGATCTGGTCTTCATGGCCCTTGGGATCATCGCGGCGCTGTACGTGGGCGTCGCCTGGCGCGGCATTCCGTTTCTTGGGATTGAGGAACAGACCTTCCGTATGGGTAACCCCAACAGTTATGACGTGATTTTGGGTGTGATCATCATCCTGCTGGTGCTGGACATCGCACGCCGCACGCTTGGTTGGGTGCTGCCGCTGATCATCTGCGTATTTATCTCATACGCTTTGCTTGGGCCGTATTTCCCCGGATTGTTGCAGCATCCTGGCGTGAACTTCAAAACCTTCGTTTCGTCGATGTACTTCCCGCAGGAGGGCATCTACGGCGTCACGTTGTGGGTCGTCTCGACAATCGTTTTCCACTTTGTGTTGTTCGGCGTGATCGCGCAGCGCACAGGATTGGGACAGCTTTTTATCGATAACGCTACAATTTTGGCGGGCCGCTATACTGGCGGTCCGGCAAAAGTGTCGGTGGTATCCTCGGCCTTCTTCGGCACGATCTCGGGTTCTTCGGTGGCCAACACCGTTTCAACCGGCGCGCTGACAATTCCCAACATGAAGCGCCTTGGATACCCCGGCCATTTTGCGGGTGGGGTCGAAGCGGCTTCTTCGGCCGGTGGTCAGATCACTCCGCCGATCATGGGTGCCGCTGCCTTTATAATGGCAGAGTTTCTTGAGGTTCCCTACACCACCATCGTTATTGCTGCTATTTTCCCAGCACTCCTGCACTATGTTGGCGTCTTTGCTGTCGTGCACCTGATGGCACGCAAGCTGAATCTCAAAGGTCTCACCAAAGAGCAACTGCCGCAGCTCAAAGCCGTCTGGGCTGAAGGCTGGGCCAACATAGTGCCCCTAATCGGCCTGCTAGTGGTTCTGTTCACGGGTTACACGCCCTTCATGTCGGCCTTCTGCGGCATATCACTTGCGGTAATCGCGGGCATGTCGCGCTTGAGGCAACCACCGACATTGATCTACGCGGCAGCGTTCCTCAGCTTTGTACTGTGGAAGTTCTCAGACGGCGGCTTTGATCTGACCATGACAACAATCCTGTGCGGATTGACGGTGGTCGCAACTATGAACCCTCAGAAACGCATCGAAGTGCCCGAGATGCTGCAGGCGGTAGAATTGGGTGTGAAATACTCGCTGGCCGTGGGCGCCGCCGCTGCTGCGGTCGGTATCGTGGTGGGCGTGATCAACACCACTGGCATCGGGTTCCGCATCGGTTTCATGGTTACACAGGGCGCAGGCAACCTGGCATCGGATCTGTACAACATGATCTCGTTCGGCAGCTTCCAGTTCTTTGCGATGGAAGACTTACAATTGTTCATCTCATTGGTGTTCATCGCCGTCGTCTGTATCCTGATGGGCGCCGGCATTCCGACCACTGCGCTGTATATCATGCTGGTGTCAGTGGCGCAGCCTGCGCTGGCGCAGCTGGGCGTGCCACCCATCGCCAGTCATCTGTTCGTGCTTTATTACGGTGTGGTATCCGAGATTACGCCACCGGTCTGTACTTCAGCTTATGCGGCTGCAGCCATTGCCAATTCAAACCCGTTCCGAACGGGACTATCTGCCTTTACCCTTGGATTGGGCAAAGTGATCGCGCCCATGGCCTTTGTCTATGCGCCGGTGCTGCTATTCGTGTCTTCAACCGGGTTTGACCTGTGGGAGTTCACTTATACTGCGACCAGTTGCATCGCCGGGGTTATTGCCCTGTCAGCAGCCGTGGTCGGGTATTGGTTGAGCCCGCTGAATATCGCGTCACGCATTCTGATGGCCATCGCTGGGATTATCTTTGTAGCGCCCAGCCTGACTGCTGATCTGATCGCGCTGGCTGTGGCATCACCTGTCATCGTCACCCAACTTATTGCCCGCAACCGCAGTCACTCTCCGGCGTGAAACCATGACAGATCAAGTGACCATCATCGGCGCGGGGGTCGTCGGCATTTGTTGCGCTTTGTCGCTACAAGAGCGCGGCATTTCTGTTCGGCTGATTGACCGCGGTCTACCTGGGCAGGAAACCTCTTTCGGGAATGCAGGTGTAGTGTCGCCGTGGTCAATCATTCCGCAAGCGATGCCGGGTATTTGGAAATCTCTGCCCCAGATGCTACTGGACCCTAAAAGCGCGCTTTCGGTCAGAACCAGTTACTGGCCAAAAATGATCCCCTGGGGCCTGCGGTTTTTGGGAAACTCCGGCGAAAGGTCAGTGCGTGAAATCTCGGACGCGATGGAGCTTTTGTGCCGCCCTTCTATCGACCTTTATCGTCGTCATCTTCAAGGCACCGGGCACGAAAATCTGATCACCGACAGCTACTATATTCACGCATTTCGCCATCGGAAGCAGGCTGATCTGAATGGGCTTGGATATCTGATCCGCCAGGAAAAAGGAGGAGATCTGGAGCTTGTCGATGGTGTCGAGCTACGCGGCCTGGAACCTGCACTGTCAGAAGAATTCAAAGCCGCGATCGTGATAAAAGGTCAGGCACGCGTAACCTCACCAGGACGTGTTGGGGCAGTTCTGGCTGAAAAAGCGCGCTCGCAAGGCGCAGAAATAGTACAAACCGAAGTCACCAGGCTGGCACCGGCTGAAGATGGTGGTTGGCAGATTACAACCTCGCAGGGCACGATGCGTGCTGCCAGCATCATCCTCGCGGCCGGTGTGTGGTCCACCGACCTGCTGAAACCATTGGGGATGCCTGTGCCGCTTGTGGCCGAACGGGGCTACCATGTCGAATTCCCTAAGCCCTTAGCCCAATTGAACAATTCGGTCATGGATGTAGACGCAAAGGTGGTCGCAAGTTCGATGCAGGACGGTCTGAGAGTCGCTGGCACGGCCGAATTTGGTAGCGTCGACGCGCCCGCTGATCCACGCAAGAAAAAAATCCTGACCGAACAAGCCAAGGCCATGATGCCGGGCCTCGATGCAGGCGAGGCGCAGTTTTGGATGGGTCGACGTCCGTCCTTTCCGGACAGTTTACCCGCGATTGGGCCAGTTAACGGCAGAGAAGGGCTCTATACTGCGTTCGGGCATTCTCACTATGGGCTGATGATGGCCCCAAAAACCGGCGAGCTTGTGGCCGATCTTGTGTCCGGTCGCAGCCCAAACATCGATCTGGCCCCGTTTTCGCTGGCCCGGTTTTGAACCTTCAAATCAAAAGGAACAGATGACAATGCCTATCTACAAGGGTGGCCAGAACATTTGCGGCGCGTCACTTGGTGTTCTGTGCCTTGAAAGCTATTTTCCAAAACCGCCGGGTCACATCAAGAACCCTTCCAGTCTGCCATTTCCGGTTCTGTATGAGATGATCGACGGCGTGACGGTCCCGACCTTGCTGAACAACCCTTCGCCCGAGTTACTGGCACCGTTCATCGAAGGCGCCAAGCGGCTTGAGGCTGAAGGTGTGCGAGCCATCACGGGCAGTTGCGGCTTTCTAGCCTTGTTTCAAAAAGAATTGGCAGCTGCGGTTTCAATTCCTGTCTTTGCCTCCAGCCTGATCCAGGTGCCGCTGGCCTTTCACATGACCGGGGCCAACGCGCCAGTGGGCGTGCTAACCGCAGATGCATCCGCATTGACGCCCCGGCATTTCGAAGGTGTCGGTGCATCAGGTGTTCCTGTGGCCGTGAAGGGATTGGAAGATACCACAGAATTCGCCGAAGTGATCTTGCGGAACACACGGACCCGGATGGACACGGACCTGATCGAGACCGAGGTCTTGGATGCGGCCCGTAATCTGGTTCTTGAAGCTCCGGACATTCGGTCGTTGGTTTTGGAATGCACGGACTTGCCGCCTTACGCATCGCGGCTTCAGGAAGAACTGCAGCTTCCTGTCTTTGACCTGACCACACTGGCGCAAATGGCGCACGCTGTGACGACCCGAGCGCCCTACTCGGGACTGATGCCGTGGCAGCGCTGACCGTACCAAAGCGGTCACTGAAAGAGAAAAAGAATGGACGCTGGCGGGGACCTCGGAATATCTGAGGCCTTGCGACATTGCCTTGATCCATAGGAGTTTTGAGTGTCCGTCGACCTGTCAATCCTAATGATTGCCATCTGCCTTGGCGCAATGCTGCAAGTCGGAGTTGGTATCGGGTTCAGCATCATCGCTGGACCGCCCATGATGATTTTGCTTGGCACGTCGACGGCAGTTCCAGTCTTACTCTTGTTGAACACGTTTGTTTCATTGGTAGCGACAGACCGGCATGTTCTAAAAAACAACCGTCAACTAATCCGCACCGCGGTCATTGGATGCTGCGTCGGAGTGGCCGCCGGCCTTGTTGTGTATCCCTTTTTGAGCGAAGCATTTGTTCTTGCCCTGACGGCGTGTCTACTGCTGATCGGGTTGATTACGACCTTGCTTCCCTTGCGGGGATCCATTGGCAACGCAGGGTTTTCAGTCGTTACAGGACTGTCTGGGCTTGCGACTGTTTGGGCGGCGACACCGGGCCCTCTAATGGTGTTCGGTTTGATAGCAAAGGGTCGTTCCGCCAAAGAGGTGGCAAAGTTGGTTCAACCCATAGCGCTGGTGGCATACGGCATCGCCTTTTTATTGCACAGATTGTCCAACGCGCAGGCAATCTCATATGAACCGCAAATACTGGGGTTTGTTGCGATAACTCTGATCGGCAGCCTACTTGGTCGTGTGGTAGGCCCTTACTTACCACAGTCGGTGGTCATAACAGTGATCCGCGTGGTATCCCTGATTGCCTGCTTAGTTTTGTTCTATCGCGCGCATTTAATAGCTTGGTCTTGAAGGTTACACGATGACACAAAATGATTATCTGCACAAATTTCCACGCGCCCAACTCATGTCCGGCCCAACTCCTTTGGAGCGTCTGGACAACTTATCGACAGAACTGGGCATCGATCTCTGGCTGAAACGTGATGATCTGACTGGGCTTAGTTTTGGTGGCAACAAAACACGGCAGCTTGAATTTTATCTCGGAGATGCGCGTCAACAAGGTGCTGATACCATTCTGATCACCGGCGCCGTTCAATCCAATTTCGTTCGTTCTGCGGCCGCTGCCGCAGCCAAACTGGGCATGCAATCCGTGCTTCAGTTGGAAGAGCGTGTCTCTGACATGGGGGCGGAGTACTATTCGTCCGGGAACGTGCTGCTGGCGCAAATCCTGGGTGCCGAGCATATGAGTTACCCAGTAGGAGAAGACGAAGCGGGAGCTGACGCAGCGCTGCATGCGCGCGCAGTTGAATTGAAAGCCAAAGGTCACAAACCGTACGTTATTCATCTGGGGCTGGGCCATCCGCCCTTGGGTGCCTTGGGCTACGTTGTGGCCGGGCAGGAATTGTATCAACAGATGCCGGATTTCGACGCGGTCGTCGTCCCCTCGGGTAGCGGTGCCACGCATGGCGGACTGCTGACCGGTCTGGCGTTAGAAGAAAGCACTGCTTCGGTGTATGGGATTTGTGTGCGCAGAGATCGTGAAAAGCAGCAGGCCCGAATGAAGGTCGTTCTGCAAAAACTTGCGGACTTGCTGGATATCGACGCAGGACTTCTACAGGACAAGATCGATGTTTTTGATGAGGCCTTGCCGCCGGGATATGGCAAAGTAAATGCAACCACGCGCGCTGCATTGAAAAAGATGGCCCAGGTCGAGGGGGTTTTCCTTGACCCCGTTTATTCTGCAAAGACATTCGCTGGCTTGCTGGACCTCGTAGAAAGCGGAAAGATCAAGTCGGCGGAGAAAGTCATTCTGCTGCACACAGGCGGGCTGCCTGCACTCTTCGGATATCAAAGTGAATTGATGGACAGCCCGACCTGAAGCATTCGTAGCCCATATACGTTTCAGTAACTTGCTTGCCTGCATCTTTGGTGCCCAAACAAAAGCTACAGGTGCTGAAACCTGAGCCGCCCGCAAAACGGTCCAACTACTGAGGAATATCGCAGGCGTCAGAAATCTGCCCCCCGAAATCGGGGGCAAATTGCTAAGCAATATTCACAAGTAGAGTGAAAAACGACGCGGTGGGTTCATCAGTTTTTAGCCCAACAGTAGCGGCGTCAGGGTGCGCAACCCTCACGCTCTTCTTGCTTGGCTTTCGCGGCAAGCACCTCCGCTCGTATTCCTTGTCGAAAGAAAAACAGCATGAGCATTGCAACTATCAAGAAGACTGGGAAAATCATCAACTGCGTCGCATTCAGGCCCAAATAAATCGGTTTTTCTTCCACGACTTCAAATAGCCGACGATGCAAGTAGACGTAGTACCCATCGTTATTGTCCACGTAATCTTCGGCTTCTCGCCATGCCTCTTCGTCACCTGGCTTAAGCGTTGTTTGTTTTGTTTTGAGATTCCACTGGTATGTCCAGGTTGCCCCCGCCTCATCCCACTCGCCGCCGGTCTCGAATTTAATAAAGTCATTTTCGAACTCAAGCGAACTGGGCTTTTTGATTGGGGCGGGAACATTGCGCATCACGATCTTATGGACGTTGTGCATCGGAGCGTTTACGCGAGATTGCCCTTCAAGCACCTCATCGTCATCAAATTCATAAAGCTCGTCCGAAATAGCGTAGCCATAATGGTTCAGTTTGTTCCAAAGTTCCTTTTCTTCAAACCCCTCGCGCGGCAACGTGTAGCGCTGGACGAGCTGAAAAACATTGGCGTCCAGATCATCCTCAATGATCATTACCTCTGAGTGCGTGGCTCCGGGAAACCGTTTGGCGTACCACTTTTCATATTGCTTGCGCCGGTCTTCCATGTCCTCGCCGTCATAGCGCCAGCGCATGTTGTCCGCTTCGACACCCCGCCATGTGTCTGTAACATTGAGTACGGCGGCAATCGGGCCTTCATCCAAGAACACATATTCCTGTACAGCCTCTCGGGCCGGTTCATCAGAAAGATTCGTTACGACTTCAACAAGTCCGGTGCTGTCCTCTGCCAGTGGCAGGCCCCAGGCAAAATCCTTCAATGGGATCGCCCGACCTACGCCGCCTTGCAGTAGATCGGTTGCATCAACAAACCAGTCACCTTGCGGATCGCGAACACGTACTATGGCGTGATCAAAGATAAACGGTGAAGGTAACATGCGCGGCAAAGCAGGCCCGATGTCGTGGTCGACGAGAACGACATCGGCCTCAATCTGCAAATAGGCCAGCATGGAAATCAGAAGAAGCGCCTTGTCTTTGCAATCGCCATATGCGCTCAGCCAGACTTCGTCGGGGGATCGAGGTATCCAGCCGCCTTCGCCAATTGAAACGCTGAAATACCGGACCCGGTCCTGTACCAAACGCAAAGCTTGCGTCGCGCGCCATTGCGGATCTTCGGACTGCTCCAGCATTTCATCAAGCAGTTTGATCAGGTCACCGGGCAATAAGTCCGGTCTGGGTTTGTAGTCGCCGGTTAGTCCCTGAACGATCTGAAACCAATCCTGAAAGGTCGAGAGCTGCAACCCATCGTTGGAGACATCCCAATCATCCGCAGAGCGTGTGTTTCTGTCATCTTCTTCAGCCTTTTCCAAGGACCAACTCAAGATCGTCCTGCCGGCAGCCTCTTCGCGCTGAACATCGAACTCATCCGTATGGTTCAGCTCGAAACGCGTTGCAGCGGGCAAGTCAATGGACGTGCGCCTCTGTTCCCAACCCCAGTCTCTGAGCCCGTCTGATCGATAGTGAAACTGGTTTGGGAAAACGGGTGTGGTGGCAGTGATCGACCAGATCATCTCGACGGTGTCACCAACACGAAGATCCGCGATCTGACCGAAATACTCGATGTCGCCCAGCATCACACCTGAGCTGAGCGCTGGTTCGCGCCGGAGTTCTTCGAACGGCAAGTCGAGTTGATCTATCACTAAACCATCTCGGTGGATCTGCAATCGATGAAGAGTGGCACGCTCAAAATTCGGGTCCACCAGCAATTGGACCTCGCCATAAAGTTCCAGAGTTGAACGATCATGCACGGCAAAGAAGCTCTGCCTGACCCTCTGATATCCGTTGTCTTCGACCCGGATTTTTTCGTCGTGAATAGGGAGACTTACAGATGTATCAGCATGCAATGCCGCTTCTCGATCCCGCTGCGAAACCTCCTCGTGCCACTCAGGTAGGTTTTTGTCGCGTAGCAATTCTGCTGATGCAGGTTTGGCTCCAGCCAAATTAAAAAAGCCCAGTATGACAAGAAAGACGATGACCCAAATTGCAATGTTGGCGAATGTGGATTGCCACCACTTCTTTTTCTCAACTTTCGGCGCAGCCGTTCGTTTGTTGTCTGACCATGGACCCAGCCCCTGAGACACTCTGTAGGCGGAAAGAAGATTTACCGCGGCGGGTATTTCTGGAACAACATGCAACTGATCATCCTTCGTTTCGACAATGGTCAGGTCATTTTCAATATGAACGGCACGAACCGCAGACCAATCGAGGCGCAATCGTTTACCTTCGCGCCAGATTTCAATGGCCGCCTTGTCGCAACTCACTGCCGTCGGCCCCCAATCGAAGCCTCGTAAAAGCCCGTGACGGTAATAGTGAAGATGGCGCAGTTTTGGCAGATAGGGCCAATCATTTACCGCTGCTGTGGTCATCGCGACAAACAGCAATATGACACCGATTTGATTAAACAACGGAAAACCCGCATCCAATGACTTCCCGGTCAACAAAACAATAAAGAGAAAAATAGAGAGACCCGAAATCCATGCATACGCCAAATAGTTGAAGACTGAGTCCAACCAGGCGGGACAGGGTGTCCCCAGTTTTTTGGATAGCCCTTCCAAGGCATGAAAGGCTGCGGTCGCGGATATATACTGGTGTTTGGCTTCTATCGGAGCGTTTTTTGGGTCAAAACCGCTGGAATTCTTCGCCCTGCTTTCCTCTTTCACCTTCTTCACGAGCTCTCTGGCGTCTTCATCCGAAGGCATTGGAAGAAAAAACAATCCGTAGCTCGCTCTTTTCCAGATCACAAACCGCCCAACGTGAATTGGTTTTGATACATGTGAAAAATGCCAGGCCTCTGTCTGGTGGGCTTCAATTGCTTCGACGTAGTCTTTCTTGACAGTGTACTGCGTTTTGCCACCATGGAGTTCAGCCGCCCTGAGAATTACAGGCGCGCGGCCCCTCCAAACCGCCCATAGACTTCCAGCGCTCAATGCGTGTGACCGCGCGAGAAAAAAACAAAATAGACCAAGCGGGATTGGAGCCCAGAGTTTGGCTCCAGCGGTGCTCAGGTCAAGACCGGAATTCCAGGCCGCGACAAAGCCGCCCAGAAGCTCGGCTAGAAATGTTACTGCCAGACATCCCACCGCTATTGCCAATAGAAGAAACTGCTTGAACCCTCTTCGCGCATCCAGCCGACACCGCTCAGAACGAACTTCGCTCGTCAGTTCGGTTTCAAGGGTCAGTATTGACGAATTGCTTGGTGCTGGCACTAGCTCCGAATGAATCGCGTTCACAATAGTATTTCCCAACAAATTCAATACTCGCCAAAAGATTGAACATTCATGGCAAAAATATGGTTCTGGTGTAGTGTCAGGCGTTGTTTTGACCTCTTGCAGCCCGCCATCAATTGCGGCTTCTCTCTCCACTCCAATTTGGTTGATCGCCGAAAAAATATAGAGCCAGCTGAAGTTCGCCCCCCCTTTTTCAGTTCCCGGTCGGTAACGTGGAAGGCGCGGACTCAGACAGTACGCATTCGTGCGTCGAGCGGCGAAGCTGTATGGAGAGCCCATTTCGACCAATGCTGTGCACTGTAAGAACGACATTTATTGGTGAAATCGAACGTAATCGCTTTGTGAAGGCTCAATGATCGACCGTACGAGAGTTTGCCGCTAGTTGCGACTGGCGTGACTGTACGCACCGTTGCATGCAGTCAATAACGCGGTTCCGAGCATCGCCCAAATGCTGACCCGCGCACCGACTACGACGAACCTGATGCCAACGCTTATGCCACGCTAACCACACCATCAAAGTTGAGTTAATGGAAACAGCCGAATTACTGATGAACAACGTGAACGTTCGTGTTGAGGTACATGTTATTCCGATGCAGCGATACGGATCGCTTCGGCGGCTTTACGGAAGCCTTTGCCCGTTCGTAGGAAGGTGCATCGAAGGATCACATACAGCCGCGTGGCTCCGCCCACCCGTTCTTCAAACCGCGAGCTTTCGACCAAAACGACGAGATTGTGCAGGGATCAACGTGTGATCCATGCCGTCGTCGCGAATGATTTTTTTTGGCCCGCAGGCGTTGTATCAAAAGGCACAATTGAAAACACCAAGCCCCGGCCCTTAGGTTCCAGCGAGTTTAGGAAAAGGCTAGGTTTGTATTTGCGACCGTTGGTCAAGGTTGGAACCAAGCATAGAAGTATACAGTACCTGCAAATTTCCACGGTGGCACCTTGAAACCTCCGCAACAAATGTATACCGGTGCATACAAATACGATCGAGCGAGTTGCCCCACGCCTCTCAACAGCAGCAGATTCACACAAAGCGGAAACAGCCATGAGCCAGTATTCAGATTACTTGGATGAAATTGAAACGCGCAAAGAACAAGGGCTTAGCCCAAAACCCATCGACGATGGTGCGCTGGTCGAGGAAATCATCGAACAAATCAAGGATACCGGTCATCCGCATCGTGCAGATTCGTTGCACTACCTGATTTACAACACGTTGCCTGGCACAACCAGTGCTGCGGGTGCGAAGGCAACGTTCCTGAAGTCCGTCATCGTCGGCGAGGTAACTGTTGAGGAAATCTCGCCCGAATTCGCGTTCGAACTGCTGTCCCACATGAAGGGCGGACCTTCGGTTGACGTGCTTCTGGATGTTGCACTGGGCGACAAGCAAGACATAGCGGTTCAGGCGGGCGAGGTTCTGAAAACTCAGGTCTTTCTGTATGAGGCGGACACGGACCGTCTGAAAGCTGCCTATGAGGCGGGCAACAAGATCGCTGCGGATCTCCTTGAGAGCTACTCCAAGGCTGAATTTTTCACCAAGCTGCCTGATGTGGACGAGGAAATCCAAGTTGTCACATATATTGCAGCCGAGGGTGACATCTCCACTGACCTTCTGTCGCCGGGTAATCAGGCGCATTCGCGTTCCGACCGCGAGTTGCATGGCAAATGCCTGATTTCCGAGGCCGCACAAAAAGAGATTGAA
The DNA here is from genome assembly GCF_059610645.1 of Ruegeria sp. CDSC054. Classification (NCBI taxonomy): domain Bacteria; kingdom Pseudomonadati; phylum Pseudomonadota; class Alphaproteobacteria; order Rhodobacterales; family Roseobacteraceae; genus Ruegeria; species Ruegeria sp. CDSC054. The sequence continues at coordinate 129,940 of NZ_JBXWOA010000003.1, forward strand.
GCGCTGAAGCTGCAGCACCCCGACAAGCGCGTGATGCTGGTTGCGGAAAAAGGCACTATGGGTGTTGGTTCGTCGCGGATGTCGGGTGTCAACAACGTGGCGCTTTGGACCGGCAAGCAAGCCAGCCCGTACGTACCTTTCGTCAATTTTGCACCGGTCGTGGCCGGCACAAACGGCATTTCGCCCATCTTTTTGACAACCGTGGGCGTTACCGGTGGTATTGGTGTCGACCTGAAGAACTGGGTCAAGAAAGTGGACGAGGATGGCAAGGCGATCCTCAACAACGATGGCAACCCGATTCTGGAACAGCGCTATTCGGTTGAGACCGGCACCGTGCTGACCATCAACACGAAAAAGAAAAAGCTCTATAGCGCGGATGGCAGTGAAGAATTGGTCGACATGGCCGGCTCATTCACCCCGCAAAAGATGGAGTTCATGAAAGCCGGCGGCTCTTATGCCATCGTTTTTGGCAAAAAACTGCAGACATTTGCATGTGAGACACTGGGCATCGAGCTGAAATCGGCCTTCGCCCCGGCGAAGGAAGTCAGCCATGAAGGTCAGGGACTGACGGCCGTCGAAAAGATCTTTAATGCCAATGCGCGCGGTGCGACCCCGGGCAAAGTGTTACATGCCGGCTCTGACGTGCGCGCCAAAGTCAATATCGTGGGCTCTCAGGACACCACCGGTCTGATGACCAGTCAGGAGCTTGAGGCTATGGCTGCCACCGTCCTGTCACCCAGTGTCGATGGTGCCTATCAGTCCGGCTGTCACACAGCTTCGGTCTGGGACCTCAAGGCGCAGGCCAACACCCCGCGCCTGATGGCGTTCATGCACAAATTCGGCCTGATTACTGCGCGTGATCCCAAGGACGTGTACCACGCGATGACAGACGTCATTCACAAGGTGCTCAACGACATCACCGTGGATGACTGGGCCATCATCATCGGCGGCGACAGCCATACGCGGATGTCCAAAGGCGTGGCCTTTGGTGCGGACTCGGGCACGGTTGCACTGGCGCTGGCCACGGGTGAGGCGACAATGCCTATCCCGGAATCCGTCAAGGTGACGTTCAAGGGCGAAATGGCACCGCACATGGATTTCCGCGACGTGGTGCACGCGACGCAGGCGCAGATGCTGGCGCAACACGGCGACAACGTATTCCAGGGTCGCATCATCGAAGTGCATATCGGTACGCTGCTGGCGGACCAGGCCTTTACCTTCACCGACTGGACGGCCGAGATGAAGGCCAAGGCGTCGATCTGTATCTCGAACGACGATACGCTGATTGAATCGCTGGAAATCGCCAAGTCGCGGATCAAGATCATGATCCAAAAGGGCATGGATAACGATGTTCAGATGCTGCAGGGCCTGATCGACATCGCGGACAAACGTATCGCCGAAATCCACTCGGGCGAAAAACCGGCTCTGCGTCCAGATGACAACGCCAAGTATTTTGCCGAAGTCGTCGTGGATCTGGATCAGATCGTTGAACCGATGATAGCCGACCCGGATGTGAACAATGCCGACGTGTCCAAGCGTTATACCCACGACACGATCCGCCCGATCTCGTACTACGCTGCTGAAAAGAAGGTTGATCTGGGCTTTGTGGGCTCCTGCATGGTGCATAAGGGCGATATCAAGATCGTGGCCCAGATGTTGCGCAATCTCGAAGACGAGTATGGCAAAGTCGAGTTCAAGGCCCCGCTTGTTGTTGCCGCACCGACATACAACATCGTTGATGAGCTGAAAGAAGAAGGTGATTGGGCAATTCTGCAGAAGTACTCGGGCTTTGAGTTCGATGACTTGTTCCCCAAGCAATCCGCACGGACCGAGTACGAGAATATCCTCTATCTTGAGCGCCCAGGCTGTAACCTCTGCATGGGGAACCAGGAAAAAGCCGCCAAAGGCGACACCGTTTTGGCAACGTCCACCCGTCTGTTCCAAGGCCGTGTTGTAGCGGACAGTGAGACAAAGAAGGGTGAATCCCTTCTGGGTTCGACCCCGGTTGTTGTTCTGTCAGCTATTCTGGGTCGTACGCCGACGCTGGAGGAATATAAGGTCGCGGTCGAAGGCATCGACCTGACCAAATTTGCACCACCGATGGAAGTTCCCGGTACTGCCCGCTCGGTGCATTTCTAATACAATAGCGGGTGCGGCGAATGTTGCCGCGCCCGCTTTACCCCAACCTGCCCGAAGCTTGGTAAAAACGGCGCATTACTATGGGGGTCAGGTACATCGGGATCTGATAGGCCCCGATGAACACCAAAAGTGGCGCTGTCACCTCGGGTGGTAACGCAATCAGGAAAATCGCGACATTCCGGTTTCCGGCGAAAATTGACAAAGCGGTGGCTTTGTCGGCAGCCACTCGGTTGCGTGTCAAAAAAAACATCACCAGTTGCGCGCCGAAATTGGCCAGACATGCGATCCCGACCCAAAAAATCGCAAGACCGGGGTCAACAAGCGCTGTCGCGGTCACGGACGGCATCAAGCCGATCACAAATACGGCAAGTGTGATTGTTGCCAACCCTTCCAGATTTTTTAGCGTGGTTTGGGATGGGTTTCTCAGAAACGCGAGGCGCAACAACACGGCTGCAACAGTCGCCCCCGCAATTGTCAAAAACAGGCGCAAGACGGCGATAAGAACGGATTGAAAGTCTCCCAGTTCGGGCATCAGCACGAATATGGGAAACACGGTCAACGGCAATACGGCGGTCCCGATCACCATCAAGCGCATAGCGTGTTCTGCCGGATGTCCCATCATCAGGCACATATTCGCACTGCCCGAGATGGACGGAGCCGCGGCCATGATCAGCAGAGACAAAAAGACCGGCGTGCCGGTCCATCCACCGATCATGCCAATAGTCACAACTATTAGCGGCAAAACCAGCTGGAACGCGATCACTGTATTTGCCACCTGGCGTAAATCGACCAAGGACCCCAACAACAAAGAAGGTTCAATTCGAAGGACAGTCAGGAACAGCAGCAGTGCGACTAGCGGCGGCAAGACCGCCCGCATCGGCTCGGCCAGCGCAGGCAGCAACAATCCAGCAGCCAGTCCTGCGACCAGTACATAAGGACCGTTGCGCGCCGCCAGATGAAGTGGGTTCAATGCCCCCTACCCGCCCGGGCTTTGCCTAAGGTTTTCCGGCAGCCATGTGGCCAGATCCGGGAACCAGATCAGGACGAAGACCATCACCACCATGATCAGGAACATCGGAATTGCCGCGCGGGCAATATAGCTCATCTCATGGTTCGTCATGCCTTGCATCACAAACAGGTTGAAGCCGATCGGCGGCGTGATCTGCGCCATTTCAACGACAACCACGATAAAGATACCGAACCAGATCAGGTCAATACCCGCGTCCCGGATCATCGGTTCCACCACGGCCATGGTCAAAACAACCGAGGAGATGCCATCAAGGAAACAGCCCAGAATGATGTAAAAGACCAGCAAAACCATCAAAAGCTCAAACCGAGTCAGCTCCCACCCTGCGATCAGATCAGCCAGACCCCGCGGCAGACCCGTAAATCCCATGGACAATGACAAGAACGCAGCCCCAGCAAGGATCAGGGCGATCATCGCACTGGTCCGGGTGGCCCCCATCAGGCTTTCGGTGAAGGTCTTCCAGGTCAGGGATCCCTGCCCTGCCGCCAGCAACAGACCACCGATCACACCAAAGGCCGCGGCTTCGGTCGCGGTGGCATAGCCCAGATACATCGACCCGATCACCACCATGATCAGCAGGATTACGGGCAACAAAAAGCGAGAGTTCTTGAGTTTTTCAGAAAAGCTCAGTTTGTTCTCACTGTTTGGGTTCCAGTCTTTCCCGAATTTCGAATAAATTGCGACGTATCCCATGAACATCGTCGCAAGCACCAATCCGGGCAGTATGCCTGCAAAGAACAGCTTGGTGATCGATTCATTGATAGTCACACCATAGACGATCAACGTCAAAGAGGGCGGGATCATCAGGCCCAGTGTCGCAGCGCCGGTCAGCGTACCAATTATCATCCGTTCGGGGTAGTTGCGTTTCCTCAGTTCCGGGATCGACATTTTACCCACAGTCGTCAGGGTGGCGGCTGACGACCCAGAAACAGCGGCAAACACCGTGCAGCCGACAATGTTGGTGTGCACCAAACCACCGGGCAAAGGTGCCATCCAAGGCGAAAGTCCCTTGAACATATCCTCGGATAATCGCGTTCGATACAGGATTTCGCCCATCCAGATGAACATCGGCAGCGCGGTCAGTGTCCATGACGATGAGGCCGACCAGATGGTCGTGATCATCACGTCTCCGACAGGGCGTGTCGTGAAAAGCTCCATCCCGACCCACGCGACGCCCATAAGGGCAAGGCCAACCCAGACACCGGTGCCAAGCAGAGTGAAAAGAACAAAGAGGAAGAGGATGATGACTGATACGTTTTCCATGCTCTCACTCCCCGTGGCTCTGATCGGCCAGATCACGGACGATGCGGTGATCGCCCTTAAAAACGACGTGGATCAGATGATCGGTCAGGGCGATTGCAAGGATGACTGCGCCAATCAGCATTGTTGACTGCGGAATCCAAAGCGCGGTTTTGTCCTGTCCCTGGCTGACATCGTTGAATTTCCAGCTCCAGTAGACAAAGCGGTAGGCGTACCAGCAAAAATACCACATTACCGCCGCGCCAACTGTAAAACACCATATTTCAAGGACGCGGCGCAATCGGTCGGGGACCGCATTCAACAGGATCGACACACGAATGTGGCTGCCTCGGTTCAGCGCATTGGCAAAGGCCAGAAAGGACGCGGCAGCCATGGCATAGCCCGCATAGTCGGGCGCGCCCGGGAAAACCTCTCCGGTCCAGCGGGCCAGCATTTGCACAACGATCAGCACCAAAATAGCAATCAGGCTAAGTGCTGCCAGAACCCCTGCTGCCTGATAAATGAAATCCAATACGGACCTGAGCCCTCGTAGTGCCGCCATGCTGTCCCCACTATTAGTTATTCTATGGAAACGGGCGGCAGGTTGATCCGCCGCCCATCCTTGGCCAATTACTGAGACGAGTTGAACGCATCGACGATGGCCTTGCCTTCGTCACCTGCGGCCTCAAGCCACTCATTGGTCATTGTCACACCGATTTCTTTCAACTCGTTGGTCATCTGTTCAGAGGCCGGACCAACCGTCATCCCGCCATCACGCAGACCTTGCAGGGTAAAGCCGGTGTATTCCTTGGCGCGCCAGTTGCCCGCGTATTCGGCAAGCTCTGCACAGCCTTTGATGACGTTCTTGTTGGCATCAGAAACGCCAGCCCAGATGTCTGAGTTGACCATGACGTAATTGCGCGGCAGCCACGCGTCCACCTCGTAGAAATAATTCAGGCTTTCCCATACTTTGCGGTCATACCCGGTCGAACCCGACGACACCATCGAGTCCGCGACACCAGTGGCAAAAGCCTGGCTGATTTCAGCGGCTTCGATTGTCACGGGCAGCATGCCGGTCAGTTCCGCCAAACGCGACGTGGCATTGTTGTAAGACCGGAACTTGATGCCTTCCATGTCGGCGACCGAGTTCACCTCGTCTTTAAAGTACAGTCCTTGCGGCGGCCATGGCACGGCGTAAAGCAACGTCAGGTTCTGTTCGGCCAGCAGATTTTCAATCGAAGGTCTTGCGGCCTCCCAAAGCTTGGCGCTGTCATCGAACGAGGTTGCAAGGAACGGGATCGAGTCAAAGCCAAACAATGCATTTTCATTCTGGTGACCGGACAGCAGGCGCTCACCAATCGGTGCTTGTCCGGTCTGAATGGCACGTTTGATGTCGGCACCTTTGAACAGCGACCCGGACGGATGCGTGACGATTTCTATCTCGCCCCCAGTGCCTGTGGTCACGCATTTGGCAAATTCCGCACCCGTGGCCGAGTGGAAGTTCGACGCCGAATACGCCATGGGCATATCCCATTTCTCGGCCATCGCCGGTGCGGTTGCTGCGGCTGTCAAAGCGGTTGCCGCCAGAAGGCTTGTCAATTTCTTCATCTTTTTCTCCCTGTTTAATTTTGTTTTGCCGGCTTGTGTTACCGGACATTTCTTAAGTCGCGTAGCGAGACGGCGCATAGACGCTCATGTCTGCGTTTGGGGTCCTGCCCGCGATCATCTGCGCGAGCAGACGTCCTGTTTTTGGCCCGCCTGTCAGACCGATATGATGGTGGCCAAACCCCATAAATGCTCCGTCAATTCCCGGCACTTCGCCGATGATCGGGATCGAGTCTGCCGGTGCGGGCCGGTGCCCCATCCATTCTACTTCGTCCTTCCATGTCACGCCCGGAAAGGCCGCCCGGGCATTCTTGCGCATCAGTTCGAACGGCGCCCTCGAAGGCGGCGCGTCCAGCCCGCCGAATTCGACAATCCCGGCCAGCCGAATGCGGCCATCCATCGGCGTGGCGACGAACTTGCCCGAAGCAACCATAACCGGACTTTTTGGCATCGCGGAAGGTTCCACCAATTCAAGATGATAACCACGTTCCGTCTCCAGAGGAACAGAAACGCCCAATTTGCTGGCCAAAGGCCCGGACCAGACGCCCGCAGTGACAATGGAAGTGTCACAAGCAATTGTCTCACCAGCGGTCCGCACGCCGGTGACCCTGCCGTTATCGTGGACGACATCTTCAACAGCAGCACGGATGACCCTGCCGCCGTTGGTCTCGACATGTGCGGCGAGGTCTTTCACGTACCGCCCAGGATCGGTAATGTGTCCGTGATCAGAAAGTTTGGCAGCAAACCCGATATCTTTGCTGTAGATTGGGTCGTAGGCGTGGAATGCGGCCCCCTCTAGTTCTTCCCATTTGAAACCGAGCTTGCGCCGAATACCCCAGCCAAAGGCATCGCCTTCGAAATGCTGGCGGTTTTCGTAGAGGAACAGGTAGTCGGATGGCACAATCCATTTCTCGGCCGCCGTACCCTGAGCCAGGGCCTGATGATCGTTCAGGCTGTCTCCAACTATGGGGGTTAGTGCGGTCGCGATACGTTCGACGTCAACTGCGTTTGCGTGTTTCAGGTAGCGCGTTAACCACGGCAACAGCTTGGGTACGTAGCCCCATTTCATGAACAAAGGCTGCGACGGGTCAAACAGCATCCTGGGCGCTTTTTTCAAAAGCCCCGGCACCGTGACCGGAATGATCGAGCAAGAGGCCAGCACACCCCCATTGCCATGCGAGGTGCCCTCTCCGGGGCCGGCCTTGTCGATCAGGATGACGTTATGTCCGTCACGTTGCAGCCAGACGGCGGTCGAGACACCAACGATACCAGCACCGATAATGGCAATGGTCTTTTTCTCGCTCATGCCGCCACCGCTTTGGAAACAGCATAGTGGTTCAGCTTTGCCTCGTCCGGCTTCCCTCCAAGACCCGGTGTGTCAGGGACTATGACCTGGCCCCTTTTCACCTCGAAAGGCTCCTCAAGAATGTCTTCTGCCAAGAAATATGAGGCCTGATAAAACTCGCAGCCCAGCGTGATTTCCGGTGTGGCGGCGATCATGTGAGTGCCTGCCAGATGCGCCAGACCTGCCTCGAACATATCTCCGCCATAAGCACTCAGGCCGTGTGCGGCGGCCATGCGAGCGACTGTTTGCCCGCGCGTCAATCCTCCGGATTTCATGATTTTGACCGAGACACCGTCGCAGATCCCTTCCCCTGCAGCGCGTTCCATATCCTCGGGGCCAAAGACGCTTTCATCAGCTAGTAGCGGCACATCCGTCATTTGCCGCAGCTTCGCCATCATGCCGTAGTGATGTGCGCGTACCGGTTGTTCGATGAAATCGGGATTGAACGATGCCACGTCCCGCACCTGCGCCGGAGCGTCCTCGATTGACAGGCCTTGATTGTAATCAACACGCACTGAGAACTGTTGGTAATGCTTCGCCAAATACTCAAGGCGCATGATATCAAAAGCATGATCCTTGAACCCAGTCTTCAACTTCACGATCGTCACGCCGTCGTCCTGCAAACGGCCCAGCAATTCGATATCCTGCGCAAAATCGGGATTGGCGATGGAGCAGCTAAGCGGGATCGCGTCGCGGCATTTCCCTCCCAACAAGGCCCAGACCGGAACGGCGCTGATCCTACCCGTCAAGTCAAGCAATGCTGCTTCCAACGCCGCTTTAGCCTCGGTGCAATGCGCCACCGCATATGAAGCACGCTCCATGATGGCGGCTCTATCAGCAACCCTCGCCCCCATGACCAACGGACGGAGGTAGCGATTCAGGGCGGCGTATGTCGCTTCGGGCGTTCCGGTGAATACCGACCATGGTGAGGCTTCGCCATATCCGTGGCTACCATCCTCGGACGTCAGGCGAAGGACAACGACCTCGCACACGCCTTCGACAGATCCAATGCCGTGGTCCCGGCGGGATGTGACGGGCAGTTCAAGGTGCCACAGGTCGTAGCCGATGATTTTTTGTGACAGATCGACCATTCGTCCTCCCCAGCGGTAGGTGGAAGCCTGCCTTGACCTACATATCATTTCAAATACTATGTTTTCATAAGTCCATCATAAGAAATGATAGGTTAAGCTATGTCTCTGCGCTTTCGTCAGTTGCAGGCGTTTCACGCCATCATGGAAACGGGTACCGTAACTGGGGCCGCGTCGGTTCTGGGAATCTCGCAACCGGGCATCAGCAATCTGTTGGCCCAGCTGGAACGCGAGGCCCGGTTGCCCTTGTTCGAACGCAACAAAGGACGTCTTTTGCCGACGCCAGAGGCCGAGCTTTTGTATCGAGAGGTCGATACCGTGGTCCGCGGGCTGGATCACGTCGCGCAGGCCGTGTCGGATCTTCAGAACAAGCATCCCGGGCAGTTGCAGGTCGCGGCGCCCCATTTGTTGTCGTTCGGTTTCATGCCGCGAGAGATTGCACGCTTTGCCAAGTCACGCCCCAATCTATCCGTCAGCTTCCAGTCGCAGTATTCTTCTAAAATACAGGAGTGGGTAACCTCGGGCTTGTTCGAGATCGGCATCGTCGAGATGCCAATACTCCACGATACGCTGAACTATCAGGTCTTCCATTTTGAAACGATGGCCACGTTCCCCGAGGGTAGCCATTTGGCGACACATGACGTTCTGACACCAGAGCTGTTGGAGAATGAGCCGTTCATCGTCATGGGCCCCGAGCACCAAACACATCGCAGAACCCGTGACATTTTTCAGACTGCAGAGCGTACCTGGCAGACGCGAATACACACGCACTTGTCGGAAAACCTGCTAAGCTTTGTCAAACAGGGCATGGGCGTGGCGATGATTGATCCGTTCACAGTGACATTCGATGAAGAGGGCGGATATCAAACCCGCCCTTTCACACCAGCCGTCACGCTGGATCTTGCGATCATTACCGCAAAAGGACGCCCTTTATCAATGATTGCGCAAGAGTTTCTGGCCCAACTGACCCCGTCCATCGCGTCTTACGCCACCCATTCCGACACCGGTGCCGCAGCTTCGTGAAGCTGTTGTGAGTGGATGTCGACCAGCGTCGGGCCATCATGCTCAACGGCCTGCTTCAAAACTCCGCGCAGATCATCCGGATCTTTCACTGTCCAGGATTTGACCCCAAATGCCGCCGCAACAGCGGCGTGATCGGTCCGATTGAAATCGACGTTGTAGTAACGCTGCCCAAAGCCTGCATCCTGACCCGCTTTGATCCAACCAAAGACTGAGTTCGAGAATACGATCGAGGTAATCGGCATTTTGTGCCGCACCATCGTTTCAAACTCACCGCAAGTGAAGCCAAACGACCCATCCCCCATAACGGACAGTGTCTTGACCGATGGCCGACCCACATGGGCGCCCATCGCCGCAGCAAGCGAATAACCCAACGCTCCATGCGCCCGATTGGTGATAAAATGCCGCCCCGGTTTGCGCCAGCGGTAATGGGCGCTGAAGTAAGGGCACGGAGTGCCCGGATCAGCGACGACAATCGCATCATCGTCCAGGATGTCTGCAAGAGCCGCCATTACGGCTTCGGGCCGGATCGGAGTTTCGCGACTTGCCGCAAGCGGTGCGAACGCTTGCAACTTGGCCTCCCAGGCCGCACGGGCTTGGGCCGCTCCACCAAAACCTGGCAGATCGTGCCGCGTCTCAAGCGACCCCGCCAAAGCCTCTAACGCCAAACGGGCATCGGCACAAATGGCGACTTCGGTCTGATAATTTGCGCCGATCACCATCGGGTCGCTGTCTATATGGATGATGGTGGCATCCCGCCCGGGGCTGCGCCAGCGTTCGGTTGTGACCGACCCCGCGCGGCAACCGACAAACATGACCACATCTGCCTGATCCACAACGGCGCGCGTGGCCGGAACACCACCGTTCGATCCGACGACGCCCAAGGCCAGCAGATCCGTTTCGGCAATGGAACCCTGACCGGAAACTGTTGTGGCAACTGGGATATCCAACAGGGTTGCAACTTGGCGCAACGCCTCCTCGGCCCCGGAAAGAACCGGCCCGCCGCCACAAACGATGACTGCTGATTTGGCTTTGGCCAGGATATCCGCGGCCGCTTCAATGGCATCCAGGTCCGGTCCTGCCCGTTCTGCGGGATAGCTGCGGTGGCGTGCATCCGCCCAAACCTCAGCCTCGTCCACCGGACCTTTCTGCGTATCAAAGGGCAGCGCCAGATGTGTGGCGCCCGGCGTTCCGGTCGTCATGGCCCGAAACGCCGCGCGCACCATCGCAGGTAAACGCGAGGCGTCGTCCAGTGACGCGTTCCACTTTGCCAACGGTTTGAACAGCGCGGTCTGATCCAACTCGGTCAACGGGTATTTTCCCCGACTTGTTGTCGCCACGTCAGAAGTGATCGCCAGAATGGGAACCGAGCTTTCGCTGGCCTCGACTACACCCGGCAGTATGTAGGTCGCCCCGCCTCCGGACGGGCCTTCGCAGACGCCCGGCTTGCCAGTAACGCGCGCATATCCGTCGGCCATGTAGGCGGCGTGACGTTCGTCCCGGGTTAGAATGTGCTGAATGCCATGATCCATCCGCGCCAAAGCGTCATAGAATGGCAGCGTTGTATCACCGCACAGGCCGAACATATGTTTCACGCCATGTGCTTCCAACATGCGCACCATTGCTTCGGCTCCCGTCAGATAATTCGTCCCGGTCATGGCTGGGTTTCCTTTGATTTCAATCTGCACACAGAACTGTATACAGTTTTGTATATTGATTTCAAGAGCAACCTGTGGCACGCCTTGGCAAACGGAAAAAGGCGGCACTTATGGCAGGTCCACGCGTTGACGACATCTATGATCAGGTAAAGGCGATGGCCGTCTCGTTTCACCTTCGACCCGGTGATCGGTTAAACGAGGTGGCGCTGTCGAAAGAATTGGGTGTCAGCCGAACCCCCCTGCGCGAAGCTCTAAACCGATTGGTGGCGGAGCGCTTATTCGACTTTCGCCCCGGTCAGGGGTTTTTCTGCCGCCCGCTCGACGCCCAGAGCGTGTTTGATCTGTTCGAATTGCGCCAAATCATCGAATCTGCTGCCGCGCGCAGTGCCTGCGACAAAGCGTCAGCCGCAGATCTACAAACAATTCGGGATGAGCTTTACGCGACCGGCATCGACATCACCGGCCTGACCGTCGAAGAAGCTGTCAGCAGAGACGAAGATTTTCATCTGGGCATTGCCAGGCTATCGGGCAACAACGAACTGGTGCAAACCCTGACCCGGATCAATGAACGCATCCGATATATCCGCTGGGTTTCCATGAGCTTGGATCGGGTTCAAAGCTCGAAAGACGAACATAAACGGGTCATGCAGGCCTTGCTGGATCGCGACGCGGATGAGGCCGCGCGAGTACTGGGCGCGCATATTTCCAAGCGAATGGATCAGGTGCAGGAAGCCGTGCGCCATGGCATATCCAGCATCTACATGGAAGGATCCGAAGACATCTCGGCCCGCATTATCGAGGAGGCTCACGGATGATCGCCCAAGGTGGCAAATCCATTTACGGAGCGTCGGTCGGCATTCTTATGCTGGACGCCCAATTCCCACGCATCCCCGGTGATATGGGAAATGCGCTGACATGGCCTTTTCCGGTACTCTATCGCATTGTTCGGGATGCCTCGCCGGACCTGGTCGTTCGGCACCGGGCCGAGGGCATGTTGGACGCGTTCATTGATGCCGCGCGAGAACTGGTCAAAGACGGCGCGGATGGCATTACCACCAATTGCGGGTTTCTGTCCCTGTTTCAGAAAGAGCTATCCGTGGCTGTGCCGGTTCCGGTCGTGACTTCATCTTTGATGCAGGTGCAGTTGGTGAACGGTATCCTTCCGGCCGGAAAACGCGTGGGAGTTCTGACCATTTCCGCCTCCACTTTGACCCGTGATCATCTGCGCTGTGCTCAGGTACCAGAAGACACACCCATCGGTTCCACCGAAGGTGGGCGCGAGTTTACCCGTGCGATACTGGGGAACGAAGTTAGCCTGGATGTCGATAAGGCCCGTGCCGATAACATTGAAGCCGCCCTTGCCTTGCAATCCGAAAACCCTGACCTCGGCGCGATTGTGCTGGAATGCACGAATATGTGCCCATACGCGGCAGATATTCAGCGCGCTACCGGTTTGCCCGTCTTCTCCATTGTGACATTGGTCAGTTGGTTTCAAGCTGGACTTGTGCCGCCACGCTTTCCCAATCCCTAAAGGGCGCAGCGGTCAGGCCTAAGGTCTCTTTTGCCCACCAATTCGTGCATTGCGCTTACCGGAAAAAGACCGTAAGCGTCCCGCCCGCCGGTCGCAGCCTACCCGGTTATCAAAACAAGGACTGAAGACATGAAAACTACATTGGTCTGCTCCGGCGGACTGGATTCCGTGTCGCTTGCCCATGTGCTGGCCGCGGAAGGAAACCTCTCGCGGCTTGTGTCTTTCGACTATGGCCAACGCCACACCAAAGAACTGACCTTCGCTGCCCTCTGCGCGCAGAGGCTGGACGTGCCCCATCACGTTATTGACCTGCGTTCTGTCGGGGCGTCGCTGACGGGCTCGGCCTTAACCGACGACGTGGACGTGCCCGACGGGCATTACGCAGAAGAGACGATGAAGGTCACGGTTGTCCCCAACCGCAATGCGATCATGCTGACCATCGCTTATGGTGTTGCAGCAGCGCAGGGGGATGATGCGGTGGCTGCTGCTGTGCATGGCGGCGACCATTTCATCTATCCCGATTGCCGCCCGGCATTCACAGATGCGTTTGACACCATGCAGCGCGCCGCGTTGGACGGCTACGCGGATGTAGTGCTGCATGTGCCATTCGTGCACCGCAGCAAAGCCGATATTGTCCGCGAGGGCGCGCGCGTGGACACCCCGTTCGATCAGACGTGGTCCTGCTACAAGGGCGGCGACTTACATTGTGGCCGATGCGGAACATGCGTTGAACGGCGTGAGGCGTTCGAGCTGGCCGGAGCGCCGGACCCAACGCAATACAAAGACGCCGAATTCTGGAAATCGGCCATCGCAGGAGCAAGGGTCTGATGTACCGGATTACCAAAGAATTCCACTTTTCCGCTTCACATCAGCTGACCCACTTGCCCGATGATCACCAATGTGCCCGGATGCACGGCCATAACTATATTGTCGTGGTCGAATTGGCCGGGCGCGATTTGAATACGGATGGGTTCGTGCGGGATTACCACGAGCTGAAACCGCTCAAGACTTATATCGACGATGAATTTGACCACCGGCATCTGAACAATGTGCTGAACGTCGTGTCGACCGCTGAAAACCTCGCGCGCCATTTCTTTGACTGGTGCGCGGCCCGCTGGCCCGAAACCGCTGCGGTGAAAGTGTCCGAAACGCCCAAGACATGGGCCGAGTATCGCCCATGACCCTTAGAATATCTGAAATATTCGGCCCCACGGTACAGGGCGAAGGCGCGCTGATCGGTCAGCCGACGGTATTTGTACGCTCGGGCGGATGCGATTTCCGGTGCAGTTGGTGCGACAGTCTGCACGCCGTCGACAGCGCCTATCGCCACGATTGGGCGGTAATGGACACGCTGGCCGTCTGGTCCGAAGTTCAGCGTTTGTCGGGCGGGCGGCCTCTGACTGTTTCCCTGTCTGGCGGCAATCCTGCCATTCAGGATTTTGGCCCTTTGATCCAGCAAGGCAAAGCGGAAGGCTATACCTTTGCATGCGAAACCCAAGGGTCAATCGCAAAGCCGTGGTTTGCCGACCTCGCTATGCTGGTTCTCAGCCCGAAACCGCCCAGCAGTGGCGAGGATATGGATTGGACGGCGTTTGACGCCTGCCTCAACGTGCGCCCTGCGCAAGCTGCCCTCAAGATCGTGATCTTTGACGACACGGATTTCAGTTGGGCACGCAGTGTAGCCGACCGGTATCCGGACCTTCCACTTTATCTTCAACCCGGCAACCCGGAAACCGATCCGACCAGCCCGGTTGATTTGACCAATGCCACCAGCCGTATGGAATGGCTGATCGACAAGACTTTGAATGCCGGTTGGTTCGCGCCTCGCATTCTGCCCCAGCTACATGTGCTGATCTGGGGCAACAAGCGCGGCGTCTGACCGCAGGAGAGATAACATGACCGATAGTATCTACAGCAACCTCACCCAGTTGGGCGGAGACACCAAAATGCCAGCCAGCCCGGAAGAGGCGGTTCTGGAACGCGTGCAGAACCCCCAGGCTGATGTGGATTACAACGTGCGCTTTACCGCGCCCGAGTTCACCTCGCTTTGCCCGATGACAGGCCAGCCGGATTTTGCCCATCTGGTGATAGATTACGTACCCGATCAATGGTTGGTGGAAAGCAAGGCGCTCAAGTTGTTTCTGGGCTCGTTCCGCAATCATGGCGCCTTTCACGAAGATTGCACCATCTCGATTGCCCGCCGGCTGCAAGAGTTTCTGGAGCCAAGGTGGCTGCGTATCGGAGGCTATTGGTATCCGCGCGGGGGCATTCCGATCGACGTGTTCTGGCAAACTGGCCCAATGCCCGAAGGCGTCTGGATCCCGGATCAGGGTGTTCCGCCTTACCGCGGGCGTGGCTGACCCCGATGATTTGAGAGGCGTGAAGGCCCCAGCCTGACAAGCAATCAAAGGGGCTCCACGCGCCGGTTCGAAACATGACGTTTTGGCAGTGGTAGTAATTTTGTTTCGCTCAAGCTTGCGGTTTTGAAACATCATGACAATCCAACATTGATGGGTTAGATGTTTTTTTAATGTAAGAACAAATTCCTGGTGACGATTGTGGAACAGGTGGCCTTCAATTTTGAGATGGGTGTCGTTTGCGCCCTTCTTGCCTTCACCGTATTTCTCTTTGTATCCGAAATCGTCAGGATTGACCTTTCTGCCATACTTGTTCTGGTCATTATCGGCCTCCTCAGTTACGCGCCCGGGCTCGAAAAACTAGCTGACGTGCCGCACCTGTTTGATGGATTTGCATCCAATGCGGTGATTTCCATTATAGCAGTCATGATCGTTGGCGCGGGGCTCGACAAGACCGGCATAATGAACAAAGTCGCCGCTGTTATTCTGAAATATGGCGGAACGTCCGAGAAACGCGTGCTGCCGATTATTTCGGGCACCGTAGGGGTCATTTCCTCGTTCATGCAGAACGTTGGAGCTGCCGCGCTGTTTCTTCCGGTCGTCAGCCGAATATCTTCCCGATCAGGCATCCCATTGTCGCGCTTGCTGATGCCCATGGGGTTCTGCGCCATCCTTGGTGGCACAATGACGATGGTCGGATCTTCGCCTCTTATCCTGCTGAACGACCTGATCCAGTCGGCCAACAACGGCCTGCCCGAAGGTCAGAAAATGGAGCAGTTCGGCCTTTTCTCTGTGACGCCGATAGGGATTGTTCTGATCCTGACCGGCATCGCCTACTTTCTGCTGCTGGGTCGGTGGGTTTTGCCGGGTGATGAGGGATCGGAAAACACCGGGACCGGACAGGGAACGCAAGAGTATCTGCAACGTGTCTACGGCCTGAAAGCCGATGTTTTCGAAGTAATCGTTCCAGCCGAAAGCCCTTTGGTCGGGCAGATTTTGGCCGACATAAACCACGAAAATCACCTGTACATCATTTCGACATTCTATCGCGGAAAAACCTCAATGGTACAGGTCCTGACGGCCGAAATTGCCGCGCCTTGCCGATTGGCGATCATCGGCAGGCGCTGGGTCGTAGAGGAGTTCGCGCAGAAGTACGGGCTGACCGTCCTGCCGACGTTGGACATCTTTGTCGAAGAATTCGCACCGACCAATGCAGGCATCGCTGAAGTTGTCATAACACCCGACAGCAAGCTGATCGGGAAATGCCCACGCGAGCTATTGTTCCGCAAGACATACGGCATGTCGTTGCTTGCCATCCATCGCGGCGAGGAAACGCTCAGCCATGTTGAATCCGAAACGCACGAGTCTACTCAAATCGGGCTTGAGGAGTTTCACGCAGGCGACATGTTGGTCGCCCATACCCGCTGGGACAACCTGATGCGGATCAAGCGCGACCCCGATTTTGTGGTGGTGACCACCGACTTCCCCCAAGACGAGCTTCGCCCGCAAAAGGTCGGTTGGGCGCTGGCGTTTTTTGCCATTTCCCTGTCGATGATCCTGTTCACCGACATTCGGCTGTCTCTCTGCCTTTTGACGGGAGCCGCGGGAATGATGTTGTCTCGAGTGCTGAGCGTTGACGAAGCCTACCGGGCCGTTGGGTGGAATACGGTCTTTCTGCTCGCATGTCTTATTCCATTAGGTCAGGCCGTTCAGAATACCGGCACGGCAGCGTGGATCGCGCAGCAAATCATGATCATTCTGGATGGATGGCCGACCTGGTCCCTTCAGGCAGGCGTTGCGGTTCTGGCTACGGCGTTTTCGTTGGTGATGTCCAATGTCGGCGCCACCGTTCTGCTAGTGCCATTGGCCGTTTCAATTGCAGTGGCAGCAGGCGGAAATCCGGCTGTATTTGCCCTGACAGTTGCCATATCAACATCGAACAGCTTCATAATCCCAACCCATCAGGTAAACGCCCTGATCATGGGTCCTGCAGGGTACAAAGTTATGGACTTTGTACGCTCAGGTGGGGTCATGACCATACTGTTTCTTGTTGTGTCACTCCTTATGCTCAATTTGCTGTACTGATCGTTTCGATAAACAGGAATTACTACATGATTGCAAGGTCTTACATCTGAAAGCTAACGCTCTCTGAATGCGCGTTCCATTGTCATCTGCACCGGCTTTAACAGGTAGGAAAGCAGGGTCTGTTCGCCGGTCGTCATTTCCGCAACAACGGTCATCCCAGCTTGAAGCGGACGCTCCCACGGGCCCGTGCCAACCTTGGCTTCGGTCAGTTTAAACGAGGCCCTGAAATAGGTTTCACCGGTTTGTTCATCCGTCAGAGGCACAGGATAGATGGATTGCAGGCGTCCTTCGACCTTACCGAAACGTCGGGCATCGAATGTGTCTACGCTTACTGAAACCGGCTGTTCCAACTCAACATGGCCGACCTCGGAATTTGCGATACGTGCTTCTACGACCAAAGCGCGACGGGTCGGCAAAATCTCAAAAATCACTTCGCCCGGCGCGATGACTTCCCCTGGGTTAGGATATGTTATCGCCTGAATAATTCCACGTGCTGGGGCAGAAATACGCAGTGCCGACAATTTTGAGTTTACGACGTCCAGCGATATCTCCAACTCCACGCGCTTTTGCTCAAGTTCGGCCCATCGAGTTAGCACCTCATCTCGCAACGCCAGGGTTTCTTCAGCTTTGGCTGCACGGGCCAGCATCAATGCGCTCTGGGCTTCGGCAAGGCGCACCCGGGCGTCCGATGCAGCCGCGCGAACCGCGTCCACTTCATCCTCTTCCTCAAGGAAATCGCTCAGGGATTTTAGACCCTGCGTCCGTAGCTGCGCATATCTCTCCAGAATCTCCTCTTTCTTTCGAACGCGGGCCTGAGCGAACTGCGTGGCCCGTGTCAGGATATCCAATGTCCCCTCTTGCTGCTTGATCGTGGCCAGCTGAATGCGTTGGCCTTCAGCATAAAGGTCCAACCTTGCCGCTGCAGAAATCAGGCCCTTGCCTTTGAGCGCATCAATTTCCGCCTTGTCAGGCACAGCTTCGCGATCCAATACCGCCAGTACAGCGGACGCTGTGGCCAAGTCTCGCTGAACCGCAGCAAGCTGGCCCGACGTGACGTCTCTTTCCCGCGTCAGATCCGGGTGATGCAGTTCAACCAGTAAATCCCCCGCCTCAACCAACTGGCCATCGCGGACATGAACAGCCCGGACAATGCCGCCGGGCATCGTTTCGATTTGTGGATACGCGCCAACTGGCAGGATCGTCCCTGGGGCGCGGGTTACCTGGGGAACAGTAGTTTGCCCTGCCAGAACCACCAAGCATCCAACCGTGGCCGAAACCGCAAGCGAGAGGAAGGCCGCAAATCTAGGCCGCCGCATTCGGCGCCTCCAATTTGCACGTTGCATTGGACCGGACGTGTCACTTTTCTTTGAACCTGATTTCACTGTGCCCTCCCCAGCGTTTTCAATACGGCCTGAAGTTTCTTGCGCCCCGCATCACCAGTGCTGTTCACGACAACCTTGTCGCCATTCAGAAAGATGAAACGGTCGGCGATCTGCATGAATGAGCGATCCGCCGTTGCGATTATCACAGTCCTGCGCCCGTGCTGCGCGCGAATCCAGTTTCTGAAACACATCCGTCGATGATCAGACAGGCCGTTGGTTGGCTCGGAAAACAGATAGACCGAAGAAGGGCGCGCCATGCTGCGTGCAAGAACCAGCGACTTTAAGGTTGCCGATGGCATCTGCGCCAGGTCACCGTCGGTCAAACGAGTGTCGATGCCGTCTGGCTGAAGACCTTGGTCATCCAGCAAATCCATATCGGTCAGAGCAGCTATAATGTTGTCATCATTGAGAGACGGCGAGGCCAATCGAAAATTCTGGGCGACGGTGCCGTAGAACATCGACATGTCGTAAGTGGCGTAGGTTATGGATTTACGCAATTCGTCCCTGGCAATTTGACGAATGTCGATGCCGTCATGTTCAATCGTACCTGCCAGAGGCGCGTAAAGGCCGTCGATCAGATCCAGCACCGCTGTGCGACCGGCCGCATCGCTGCCCATGACCAGCACCACTTCGCCCGGATCACAGTTGAAACTGGCTTGCGAAAGGACAGGCGCGTTCAAAGGGTCCGGCCGGTACGTGACCGAAGAAAACGCAATCGCGCCGCTTAATGTTTTTTGATGCGTTTGTTCCAGCCCCACCTCGATCTCCACGCCAAGACTAAGGACACGATCCGCCTGATTTCGACTGCTTCGGAAGGAAAGGATCTGGGGGAAGCTGGAATACAGAGACTGAATCGGCGCCAGAATTTTGGACACTAACGCAATCGAGGCGATCAACGCGCCAAAGCTGATATCACCGCGCAACGCGCCATGCGCACACAAGATGATGGCCCCCATCGTCGCAAGTGCCGTAACGGATTGAACCAATGATTGCGCAAGCGCCTGAAACTGACGGCTGCGGCGCGCGGCCGCTTCTGAGCGCTCTGCAAGAGGCATGCAGCGGTCCAACCATTGGTTTTGCATCCCCAGATTTGCAATGGCCCGCTGGTTAAGAATAGCGTCCTGAACGGCTGACTGGCTGGCGGCGGCGGCCTCTGCCGTTTTTTGATCCAACCGTTTTTGGTGTGGGACGATGATTGCGCCGAGCAAGACAAGAAAGACCGCCAAGCCGAGCGTCAGCAGCCCGACCTGCGGTGCGAGATAAGCAAGGACCGCAAAGAATATCACCACAAATGGCAGATCCAGAAGGGTCGTCATGACCTGCCCGGTAAATGCATCGCGCAACGATTCGAATTGACGAAAACGCGATAGCTGTTGGTTTATGTCCGTTTTCCCTAGCTGGCTCAGCGGCAAAGACATCAGTTTGCGAAACAGGGCAACCATCAACTGACGCTCTCCACGCCAGCCAACATATGCCAGCGCCCGCGTGCGCGCATGGCGGAAGCACAGGTCTGACGCCCCTACAATCACCACACCGATCATCAGCGAAACCAGCAAACTAACAGAACCCGACGGGATGACCCGTTCGTAGATGCCCATGATCAGCAAGGGTGCCATGAGCCCCAGAACATTGGACAACAATGAGGCGATCAGCAGCCAGGGCAACATCGGGCCTAATTCTGCGAATGCCGAGCGGACAGATGTGAACCGCCTGTCTGTCTGGTGATGCGTGAAGCGGTCGATCCGGATGACGGTGCACCATCGGCGGCTGGGCTTGAGGTGGTTCAGATCTGGGTTCAGATCGTCGTTGATTTGCAGCGTGCCGCCTATCCGATCCAACGCAAGGTAGCAGGCACCATTGCTTGGTATGATCAGTGCCGGGCATTCGTGATCCGTGATCTCGCGTTCGCGACATCTGATCTGCGTGTGGGGGATATTGAGGTTTTCCAACGTCTCGAAAATGTCATCTGGGCGGAGCCGATCCAGCACGTGCGGAAACGCCTCAAGCAGCCGGTCTTCATTATTGCGCCAGCCGCCCGCCAATAGCAGTCTAAATAGCAACCCGCTTGCAATCTGAGTGTTCATTACGGTCATGCGGCACCCTTTTTCCAGGCTTCCGCGGCAGTGCGTTCAAGATCTGCGTCCACCGCCCATGCCGCCAGATCCCGGGTGTTTGAAGAACTTAAGCGAACGCACTTGTCCATTATCTGCCTCATCCGAGGGTCCGGGCTTGCAACAAATATCGTGGGCCGCGGTGACACGGATTGGAGGTAATCCGCCAAAGCTTGGCGTTCCGTTGTATCTAGAACCGCTGTTGGTTCATTCATCAAAAGCACCCGCGGCCGCAGCGCCAAGGCCCGTGTCAATGCAATGAGATGCCGGTTCACCGGGTCGGCCTCAAACCCGGTTCCGGTGTTAAGCTGGGTTGCATAACCCATGGGCAAACGGTGAATGCGTTTCTCTAGCCCAAGTGCGACGGCAACTTGCTTGGCGCGATCAACGGTCTCTGCGTCACCAAAAGCGCTGATGTTTTCAAGCAGTGTTCCCGACAGGATCGCGGGCTCAGCTTCGAGCGCAACCAGCGCATCGTGCCCGCGCCACCCGATCAGCTGTGAGGCCGGTATGCCACCAATGGACAACCTGCCCTCATCTGGCTCTCGCTGCCCCGTCATTGCGTCAAACAAAGCTTCGACCATCCAGCTTTCTTCGGGCTCAATCAAAACGCCATGCCCTTGCTCCACCTGTAAGTTGAGGGGCAAGAAAGCTCTCCCCTCTCCTTTCAAACGGCGCATGGACAAACCGGACACCTTGATCTGACCCAAGTGATCGCAGGAAAGCCTTGCACTTTGCCCGATTTCAAGCTGTTCCATTTCGTTCAATCGTGCTTGTGAATTGGCAGAGTTTTCCGACTGAACCCACATCGCCATGAGTTTGGTCAAAGGCTGGATAATTCGGCCATTCAACAGCATGCAGGCAGCCAATTCGGCGATACCGATCAGGTTGATGATCACCAAGTAGGCCCCCAGCAGCCCCATCGCGGCAACAGTCATCTGCGAGAAAATGGCTCCAAAGCTTTGTGCGAAGCTCGAGAAATGGATCAGCTTATTGCTGATATCGACGGTCTGATCTTCAAGCAATTCAAAGCGGCGGGCCATTTGTGGCTCCATCCGGTTTGCCTTGATCGTGGGCATATTCGACAAAATCTCGGACAAGAACGCGTATCGGCGTGTGTCCAGGGACTTGCGGTGCTTGAACAAAGCCCACTGCCCCCGCTTCATGACCGCTGCGAAGATGATCACAACGCAGAACGCGCCCAATGGCACCAAAATCAGCCACCCCCCGATCAATCCGATCAAAATCGCAAACAAGACCGTAAAGGGCAGATCAATCGAGAGTGTTTGCCCCTGCCCTGAATGGTAGTCCCGCAACTGGCCGATAGCTGCGTAGCGTTCCGCATAATTGCTGGCGGGTTCGCGCGAGAAGGCCAGAGAATTCGCGTTCAGGACTTTGGTCATAAAGCGGCGGTAATTCCAGACCGCTGCCCCCTCAGCCGTGGTTGTCAAAAGGACGGCACGGCACTGTCTCAGCATCAGCTCCATACCGGCACCGATCACCAGTGCCACCGTCAATACGCGCAGCGTGTCTGTAGACTGAAATGGGATAACCCGATCGAATATCAGCAAGATGGAAATCGGCATCAAAAGCGACAGAACATTCATAGTCAGAGAGGCAACCCAAAGCGGGATATCAAAGTGAGGAGCCGAAATGCGACCAACAAATCCACGCGGTTCCATGATGCTTTCCACCCCCTTGGTCATTTCAGCAGGAGTGGTCGGTTTCCGTTTAAGACCCGTAAATTCCCCGGCGCATCTTGCCTAGGATTTACCTTTAAATTTAAACGCTTAGTTACCAAATATCGACGGACGCGTGTTACCAAATTCGGTGAATCAGTTGTTGTTTGGGGAATTGTGCGATGGGTAAACAAGAGAACGACCTGAATTTTCACACAAGGTCCGCACAGGCGGATATGGACGAACAACACGAGATCGCCTCTCATCTTTCCCGCAATGTTGTCGGGCCAAGCGAAGATCCGACGCGCAGTTCGTTACACACAGGCCAACAGTTCTCTGGGACAATGGAACCTAGCACTCGGAGCGAAGGTGCCCCGGAAGAGTTGAACCCACGCACCGTGCATGCACAACAATCCGGCAACGTCACAAACGCTGATCCTGTCGCCCACACTTTGCATTCAACGAGCTCGTCGGCTGGGTCAATTGCACAGAACCCCAAGGCAGAGGCGACGGAAATTGACGAAAGCGCCGCCGGAATGGAAACATTCCGTGCTGCAATTTCAACGCCCCAAACAACCGAAGGTGTGGCAAAAACCCATGTAAGCGGTCCGGCCTCTCGTCCAGAGCCGCCAAGCGTACCCAATCTGGATGCAGCGCCGGCAGTTTCAACCGACACACAGACCGAAAACAACCCGCCACAAGAGGTCACTCTGGAGAACACATCTGTTGCGGAGAACGCCAATGGCGCGGTGATCGGAAACATTTCCATCGTGGACCCGGATGCATCGGACACGCACAACATTGACATCTCAGACGACCGTTTGGACATCGTTGACGGCAAGTTGCAGCTAAAGCCTGGCATTGTTCTGGACCATGAGGAAGCGGCACAGATTGAGGTCGACGTCACAGTCACAGACTCTGGCGGGGCCAACCTGACCGAGCGTTTCATCGTGGACGTTCAGGATGTGAACGAGGGTCCGACAAGCCTTGTGCTGGATAACACTTCTGTCGCCGAGAACGCCAGTGGCGCAGTGATCGGGAACATCTCCATTGTGGACCTGGATGCGTCGGACACGCACAGCATTGACATCTCAGACGACCGTTTTGACATCGTTGACGGCAAGTTACAGCTAAAGCCCGGCATTGCGCTGGATCATGAAGAAGCGGCGCAGATAGAGGTCGACGTCATCGTCACGGATGCTGGCGGGTCCACCCTGACCGAGCGTTTCACAGTAGACGTTCAGGATGTGAACGAGGGTCCGATACGTCTTGTGCTGGACAATACCTATGAAAACCTCATTCAGAATGGCAGTTTCGAAGAATTTGACTTGGATAAAGGCAGGTGGAAAGGCTTTGGCTCGGATGAAAGCGGGTCCTGGCAAGACGCGCATGGAATGGAAATCTGGGATCATTTAGGCGGTACGAGTGCATCCGATGGCGATCAGCTGCTCGAGATGGATCATGGTCGGGGCATCGACAGTATTTCCCAGGTCGTCCAGACAGAGGATGGTCAACTCTATGATCTGGGCGTTGACCTGCGTGAGCGTCTAGCAGGTGGAACCGATACGGTCGAGGTCTATTGGAACGGCAATCTGGTGGCGGAGCTGGACCCGCAATCCGCAGATTGGGAAACGTTCCAGCTGCAGGTCGTTGGGACCGGACAAGACACGCTGGAACTGCGCGAACCTGAGGGACAGAATGATACCTACGGTGCCTTGGTTGATAACATCACACTGACCGCCGCAGAGCTGACCGTAGCCGAAAATGTTGATGGGGCCGTTGTCGGGCAGCTCAGTTTTGAGGATCCGGATCAGGACGACACCCATAGGTTCGAAATCTCGGATGACCGGTTCGAAGTCATCGGTGGTCAACTGCGTCTGAAACCCGGTGTTGCGTTGGACTATGAAGAGGCATCCTCGGTCACCGTTGATGTCACGGTGATCGACGCAGGCGGGTTGCGTCACTCCGAAAGCTTTACTGTCAATGTGGCGGATACGGACGAGATGACGTTTTCGTCAGGGTTTCACGCCAAATATTTCGACGTTGATCATCGTCTTTCCAAACTGGAAGACATCAACTGGACCGCAGAACCGACCCATGAAGAGGTTACGTCCGAAATCAACTACGCTAACGGTCACGACACATTTTGGGATGGAGGCGCGAAAGACACGTTCGGCGTCCAGATCAATGGCAGCATCGAAGTTGAGCAAGGCGGAACATTCACTTTCTTTCTGGGCGCCGATGATGGGGCGATGTTGGTAATCAACGGCCAACAGGTCGTTGAAAATGACGGGCTGCACGGGTTTCGAACTCGAACAGGTGAAATTGAGCTTGAACCGGGAACACATTCGATCGAAATCCGATACTTCGAAAATTGCGGCCGGGCTGGACTGAAGCTTGAATGGGAGGGCCCAGGTCTTGACGAACGTGAGGTGGTTACAGCCCCAGACGTGTCCGCGGCCCAAACCGTTTCGGGCGTGCCACTTGCCATTGGTGTGGATATGGGAACGCTCAGCGTGACCGATGAAACCACGTTCGAACTGACAGGTCTGCCGACTGGAACAATTGTCGAGGCTGGCGGAATCGCATTCGCGGCAAATGTGGACGGGATCGCAGAGATGGAAGGCTGGCAAGGTGAGATGATCACCATAACACCGCCGCCAGAATTTGCGGGAACAGTCGAAGCAGCCCTGCATCATTCTACGCCGACCAGTGAAAACAGCAGTCACGACGGCGTACAATACCTGACTTTCGAAGTAACTCAGGCTGACCTGCCCTCACCAGATGCCAAAATTGTGGGCGGGTTCCGCGCAAGTTATTTTGACATGGACAACAGGTTGTCAAAGCTGGACGACATCGACTGGTCCGCTGACCCGACGCAACAGGAATTTGTGCCTGAAATCAATTTTGATAACAGTCGCAACTCATTCTGGGAAGGCGGTTCAAGGGATACGTTTGGGGCAAAACTCGAAGGTAAAATCACAATAGAAGAAGGCGGCTCCTACACTTTTTTTGCCGGTGCGGACGATGGCGTAGCACTCTTCGTCAACGGCGTTAGGATCGTGGACAATGATGGTCTGCATGGGTTCCGAACGCGGTCCGGAAAAATCGACCTGGAACCCGGCACTTATGATATCGAAGTTCGGTATTTTGAGAATTACGGTCGTGCAGGATTGAAATTGGAATGGGACGGGCCGGACACAACGGGGCGCGAGCTTTTGCAAGCTGACCCAGACCCATATGTCAGCGAAAACGGGACGATCGAAGTCGCAATCGAGATGGACCAAGCAAGTGATCAGGCTGCTGTATCTTTAGAAGGGCTGCCACCAAATACTTTGCTGATCAGCGGTGAGGATTCACTGATGACAGATGGCGGCTCTGCGGATCTATCTGGCTGGGATCTCGACTTTCTTGAGATTTCCCCGCCCCCAGGATTTCAAGGCGCAATCGAAGGGGAAATCTTGGTGACGGACACCGGATTTAACGGGGCGCAATTGACTTCAGTGACTTCCTTTGCGCTGGACGTCGGGCAAACAGATGAAATCGCAAAAGACCTTGCCCTTGATCTGTCCGAAACGCTTGCTGCGACAACACTGGTTGAACCGCCCGTGCCGTGGCACTTGGATTTTGTGCAAAGTGACGGGGAAACCGACGGCGATGTCATGGCCGAAGCGGTACTGACCAACCCGGGCTCTGAGATCTCGTGTATCCAGACTGAAGCCTATGAGCGCATTGATTGGTAACAGCACTCAGCTATTTTTGTGAGCCACGATCCAAGTTGGGTTATATGTCAGGGACACGCCATTATCGTCGCCAAAGTGTCGGACATATTGTTCCGAGAACTGGGCAAGACTGGTTTTGGTCCAGACCTTCAGCGCGCGCCCGTTGACCCCAGTTCTTCGAAGGTGATTGAGAACGCCTCGGGGTGTATCAAAGTGCAGTGCAGAAAGGCTTTCGCCGCAACTGATTATCTCTAACTGGCCTTCGACTGCCGCGGCCAAATCTTCAGATCGGCACAGGCCCGGCGCTTTGGCTGTGGAGCCGACTTTCACCAGCTCCCGGTACTGTTCTGGTCCAAAGCCCGAAACCGCCAACCACCCTCCAGGAGCCAATGCGTTGGCCGCCTTTTGCAAGAAGGTTGCGGGATCGAACAGCCATTGGATCATGGATGCGGAAATGACCAAATTGGGCTGAGATGGCCATTCAACAGTTTTGGCATCACCACACAAAAAGTCCGCGCCGACCGCAGTTGCGGTCTCAGCCGCTTCGGGCGACAGGTCATTGACCGTCAACTGACCAATGTCGAATGCGCTACACACCCGATGCGTGAGGTGGCCGGTACCACACCCAAATTCCAAACCGGCCGGGAAACGGTCCGGCGCGCCGCCGGCCCGCATCTCATGGACCAGCCGATCCGCGATTTTGGCCTGCTGGCTCGCTGATCCGTGGTAGCTGCGGAAACTGCGACTGAAACTGCGCTGGACGCGGTCTGCGATCTGCACGTTCATGAGACCCACTCCTGCCAGTTCTGACCGTCGCGAAACGGGACATGCGGGGTGGCAATACCACGCACGGCAGATTGTTGGTGCGCCCATGCCGCCTCTTGCGCGGGGGTCGGGATGATACGGTCCCGCTGGGGGATCCAAATCCGGTCAAATGCCACCTCGGGTGCGCCACCACGGTCGATCACGGCGTGAAGCTCTGCCTGCGCGGCCTCCATATCAATTTCGGGAACCGGCCCGTTCAATCCGGCGCGGCGACAGAACTTTGCGAAACTGGCTGCGGTCAGGTTTTCCGCCGTGGCGCGGATCATATCCGGCGCGATGCCACGCTCGGGGTCAGCCGGACATAGCGTGCCGCTGACTGCAATCAGCCGATCAGGGCAATATCCGGTTTGCGTCAGCCAATGGGCCGCAGACGCGACGCCAAAAGAAAAGGCAATCAAATTGACACAATCATATCGCGCAATGTCAGGCAGAGGATCGTCAAGGTGGCGAAAGTCGTCGACGAACAGCACATCGCTGCGCCCTGAAAGCCCAGCAAAAGGCGCGGGCCCCAGCGCCCAACCGCCAAAAATCAGGATCAATTCATCCGTTCCCGAACGCGATAACCACCGCTGTTTCATGACATGCCTTTGACGAGCGAGATCATGGCCGATGTGACACGGCTTAATTCATTCGCAGAGATGATGTAAGGCGGCATGCAATAGATGTTGCGGGCAAACGGGCGCAACCAAACGCCGGTATCGGGTGCCAGCGCATGCGCGACCGCGGGATCAACCCATTGCTCCATTTCGATGACCCCGATCGCGCCAAGCACGCGCACATCGGCAACGCCTGGCAATTCACGTGCGGGGGCAAGTTCTTGCTTCATCTGGTCGGCGATCGCGTGCACTTCGGCGCGCCAATCTCTGACCGATAGTTGGTCCAGACTGGCCACCGCAGCAGAACAGGCCAGCGGGTTGGCCATATAGGTCGGGCCATGCATCAAAACGCTGGCTTCGCTTTCCCCAATTCGGCGCGCGACATCTTCAGTCGTGGCGGTCGCGGCCAGAGTAATATGGCCGCCAGTCAAAGCTTTGCCCAAACAGATGATGTCCGGAACCACTTCGGCGTGGTTCATCGCGAACAGTTCGCCCGTGCGACCAAACCCGGTCGCGATTTCGTCAAAAATCACAAGAATTCCAAGTGCTTTACACAGGTCTTGCGCGCCTTTTAGCCACTTGGGGTGATAGAAGTACATACCACCCGCGCCCTGCACCACAGGCTCAAGGATCAGGGCCGCGATTTGATCGGCCTTGGTTTCCAGCAGGTCTTCCAAAGCATCCAGCCCATTCAGGGTTGGATCATCCGTCCATTCCTGCTCAAACGATATCGGCGGGCGTGGCAGGAAATGTTGGATTGACAGCGCGCCACTGAACAGCCCGTGCATCCCATTCTCGGGGTCGCAGACGCTCATCGCTTTCCATGTGTCCCCGTGATAACCGCCGCGAATGGTCGCAAACTGCGTGCGCCCCGTGTGACCCAGCGCCATCTGAAACTGCACGGCCATTTTCAAAGCGACTTCAATCGCGACCGATCCGCTGTCGCTGTAGAAAATGCGATCCAGCCCGTCAGGCAACAGCTCGACCAGCTTGCGTCCCAGGTCAATTGCAGGTCGATGCGTCAGGCCACCGAACATGACATGGGGCATTTGCCGCAGCTGTTCCTGCATCGCAGCAGTAATGGCCGGATGACGATGCCCGTGCACCGCACACCACCACGACGACATTGCGTCGATCATCCGAGTGCCGTCTTCCCGGGTCAGCCATACCCCTTCGGCCTCGGTGATCAGATGCATCGGACCGGGGTTCAGAACATTCGTATAGGGATGCCAAAGGTGGCGAGCATCAAACTCTAGAGCGGTCACAGAGCCCTCCGAATTGTTGCGGAATCGATCGCATGGAAGGCATCCGACAGCGTACCCCGCGACAGGGTTTCAAGGTGCGGCAAGCGTCCCAAATGGGTAACCTGACACATCTCGGCGATGGTCTGTTCAACCTCTGGCTCAGCGTCGCCTACAAACGCTACGCCGACGACGTTGCAACCTGCGCCCCGCAAAGCCATCAGGGACAGGCTTGTGTGGTTGATCGTACCCAATGCGGTCCGGGCCACCAGAACCACGGGCGCCCGCCACACCGAGATGACATCAAGGAAAAAGGTCTTGCGGTTCAGCGGCACCATGATCCCGCCTGCCCCCTCGACGACCAGGGGTCCGTTGACCTGCGGCAGCGCAAGCCGATCCGGCGAAATCTCGACGCCCATGTCTTCGGCCGACAAATGTGGTGAGGCTGGCATGTTCAGGCGATAGGCTTCCGGCAAAATTACAGCACCGGAAAGCGCCGCGACGGTTTCTGTGTCCGTTGCATCCTCAAGCCCGGATTGCACCGGCTTCCAATAGGTTGCGCCAAGCGCGGCCGTCAGGCCCGCAGCAAAAACCGTTTTTCCGACACCAGTGTCGGTGCCTGTGACGATTACAGCGCTCATGCCGCCTCCGTCTGTTGATGCGCCAGTGCTTCGAACAGGGCGCTTATGTCATCCTTGCCCACGTTGCCGGTGATCGACACGCGCAGGCGCGACGTGCCCCGTGGCACGGTCGGCGGCCGGATACCACGGACATCAAAACCTTTGGCCTGTAACGTTGCGGCCATTTCCATGGATTTGGCGTCATCGCCCAAAATTATGGGGATAATCTGGCTGTTCAGCGCCTCTTGGGGTGTTCCGATCTGACGTGCAACGGCATGCGCGTGGCGGGTGCGGGACAGGGCGTTCAGGGGCAGCGAACTATCTGTTTGAAGATGCTGCAGAACCACGCGAACAAGGGCCGCATTGAGCGGAGATGGGGATGTCGCAAAGATAAACGGGCGCGCGCGGTTGATCAATGTTTCGATCAACACCCGCGGGCCACAAATCAGCCCTCCAGAAACCCCCAACCCTTTGCCGCATGTGTGCAAAGTCAGCAACTCAGCCTTGAGGCCATGCGCCAGACCCTTTCCGTTCGGGCCAAATACTCCGGTCGCATGGGCCTCATCGACGACCAATATGGCACCGTGTTCACAGGCCAGATCAGACAGCGCGACCAAGGGCGCAAGGTCGCCCTCCATGGAATAGATGCTTTCCACGGCGATCCAGATTTGGCCAGACCCGCCTTCTGCCAACCACGCCTCAATGGCCAGACGTGCTGCGGCAACATCATTATGGGCAAAAGCACGTGTTTGGCCGCGTCCCATCCGCATGCCTTCATGCGCGCTTGCATGAACCAAAGCATCGTGAAGGATCAGATCTTCGGCGGCAGGAAGGGTCGAGAAAATCGCCTGATTGGCCTGAAACCCGCTGCCCATGAACAAAGCAGCCTCAGCATCAAAAAAGGCGGCTGCTTCGTGTTCAAGTGCCTCATGTTCGGGATGATTGCCCCGCAAAAGGCGAGAACCACCGGATCCCAGCGGTACGCCCTGCGCCAATGCGGTTTGCGCGGCATCGCGAAGGAATGCCGATTGCGCCAATCCAAGGTAATCATTGGACGCAAAGTCCAGACCACGCGGCGGTGCCAACACCCGGCGGCGGTGCCGGGTGTCCAGCTGTTCAAGCATCGAGTTCAGACGACTCAATGCCTTCATTCAGCAGCATCCAAACAGGATTTTTCAGCCGAGGTTTCGGCCTGCAGCCCAAGCTTCTTGAACAGAATGGCGTCGGTGTCCTCTTCAGGATTTTCTGCCGTCAAAAGCGTTTCGCCTACGAACATCGAGTTTGCGCCAGCAAAGAAACACATGGCCTGCAATTCATCACTCATGTCGCTGCGCCCAGCGGACAAGCGCACGTAGGACTGTGGCATCATGATCCGCGCAACAGCAATGACCCTTACAAAGTCGATTGGATCGATCGGTTTGGCGTTTGCCAGAGGCGTGTCTTCTTGCGGCATCAACATGTTGATCGGCACTGAATCCGGTGCCGGTTTCATATTGGCCAATGTGACCAGCATATCGACGCGGTCTTGAACCTCTTCCCCCATCCCGAGGATGCCGCCGGAACAGACCTTGATACCCGCTTCCTGCACGCGGTTCATCGTGTCAATGCGGTCCGCAAAGGTGCGCGTGGTGATGACTTCGGGATAATACCGCTCGGACGTGTCGATGTTGTGGTTATAGTAATCCAGCCCCGCATCGCGCAGACGAACCACCTGATTATCGTCCAGCATGCCAAGAGTCATGCAGGTTTCCATCCCCATCTCGCGCACGCCTTCGACCATGGCAACAAGGGCATCCATATCCCGGTCTTTGGGTTCGCGCCACGCAGCGCCCATGCAGAAACGGGTTGCCCCACCGTCGCGGGCCTTGCGGGCTTCGGTCAGAACGCGCTGAACCTCAATCAGTTTCGAGGCCGACAGTTTTGATCCGTTCCGTGCTGATTGCGAGCAATAGGCGCAATCTTCGGCACAGCCACCTGTTTTGATCGACAGCAGTTTCGATGTCTGGACCTTGTTGGGATCAAAGTTCTCGCGGTGCACTGTCTGCGCGCGAAACAGCAAATCCATCAGCGGAAGGTCATACAGAGCTTGAGCAGCTTCACTGGACCATATCGGGGTGGTGTTTTTCATTTTATAGATACTTTTCGAAAACTCTCATGGCTATGCATACTTTTATAGATAAAGATTGCTATCACAACCAGATTCTACCTTCCGCGTCACTCAGGCGGAAAAACGCGGATGCTTGCGATAGCCCGATGTACCAACGCCGCTTTAGCAAACGATACCGAGCATTCTGCCCCAATTCGGCTGCCGCCATTTCCGCAATATGCACCGCGCGATAATCCACCGTCTCAAAACGACATATGTTGCCATGATTGGGTAAGCAGATCACAATGGGCATCAGTACCAAACATTCCCGCATGCGCCGCGCCGCTGCAAACGCGTAGGATACCAGTGTCACACGATTGTTTTGTAAGTCATGCAGAAGGCGCGTTAGCCACATATTGAAAGGTTCCCAATGACCTCCTCCAGCCGTTTTTCGATGTCTCGCCGCCAGTTCCTTGCCACAACTACGGCCAGCGCCGCCGCAATCACCCTACACCCGTTTTCGGCCGCTGCTGCCGACAATCAGGCGCATCTTCGGATCATGGAAACCACCGATATCCATGTGCATGTCTTCCCTTATGATTACTACGCAGACAAGCCGCGCGATACGGTAGGCCTGTCGCGTACCGCATCGATCATCAATGACATTCGGTCAGAGGCAACCAACTCGTTGCTTGTGGACAATGGCGACTTTTTGCAGGGCAACCCAATGGGCGACTACATCGCTTATGAGCGTGGCATGAAAGAAGGCGACAGCCATCCGATCATCGCCGCATTCAACACCGTAGGCTATGACGCCGCTACTTTGGGCAACCACGAGTTCAATTACGGTTTGGATTTTCTGGAAAAGTCACTCGCCGGTGCAGATTTCCCGGTCGTTTTGGCCAATATTGTCAAGGAACAAGGCGCGGGGCCACGCGACGACAAAACTTTGGTCAAGCCTTACGCCATTCTGGACCGCGAAATTGAAATGGGCGACGGCAGCAAGCATCCAATCAAGGTTGGCGTTATTGGCTTTACCCCACCACAGATCATGAATTGGGACCGCAAGCACCTTGAAGGCAACGTTCAGGCCCGCGACATCGTCGATACCGCGAAAGCCTATGTGCCAGAAATGCAAGAGCAAGGCTGTGATTTAATCATCGCCCTATCGCATTCGGGTATCGGTGAGGCCGATCACACTGATGGGATGGAGAACGCCTCAGTCGTGCTGGCCGGTGTCGATGGCATCGACGCGCTGGTCACAGGCCACAATCACCTGGTCTTCCCTTCGCCCACCTTCGCGGATCGTCCAGGCATCGACGTCGAAAAAGGCACACTATTGGGCAAACCGGCAGTCATGGGCGGATTCTGGGGCTCGCATCTGGGTCTGCTGGACCTGCTGCTGGAACGCGACGGGAATGAATGGCGCGTTGTAACAACGACGTCCGAGGCGCGCCCGATATCAAAGCGCAACGAAGATCGCTCAATCACCGCGCTGGTTGGCGACGACCAGACCGTGCTGGATTCGGTTGCCAAAGATCACGACGAAACACTGGCTTATGTGCGCCGCGCCGTTGGGAAGACGGCGGCGCCTTTGCACAGCTACTTCGCGCTCGTCGCGGATGATCCGTCGGTGCAAATCGTTTCGATCGCACAAAAATGGTATGTTGAAGAGATGATAAAGGGCACAGAGCATGAGGGGCTGCCCATCCTATCGGCCGCTGCCCCGTTCAAGGCCGGTGGTCGTGGTGGTCCAGAGTATTATACCGATGTTCCAGTGGGCGATGTGGCCATCAAAAACGTGGCTGACCTGTACCTCTATCCAAACACCGTGCGGGCGGTCCGCGTGAACGGGGCACAGGTCCGGGGTTGGCTGGAGCGTTCGGCAGGCATGTTCAATCAGGTTGAGCCGGGCTCAGCCGACGCAATTCTGCTGAACCCGGAATTCCCGTCCTACAACTTTGATGTAATGGACGGCGTGACCTATCAGATCGACCTGTCTCAGCCCTCGCGATTTGGACCAAAAGGCGAAGAAGTAAACCCGGACGCGGCACGGATTGTGAACCTGTCCTTCAACGGCACGCCAGTTACGGATGATATGGAGTTTATCATCGCCACCAACAATTACCGCGCGTCTGGCGGCGGGTCCTTCCCGGGCGCATTGGGTGACACGATTGTTTTCGAGGCCCCAGACACCAACCGCGACGTCATCGTGCGTTACATTGTCGAGCAGGGCACAATCGATCCAAAGGCGGACGCCAACTGGTCCTTCGCCCCGCTCGCAGATACCACGGTGCTTTTCGAAACCGGCCCCAAAGCGCGCGACTATATGAGCGACGTCAATGGAGTGGTGATCGAAGACGCAGGCGAAGGCGCCGATGGTTTTGCCGCGTTCCGCATCAATCTTTAAACGTCAGAACTTATAAACCGACCGTCACCCCGACCAATGGGTGGCGGTCGCGCACCAAAGATGACGAATTATTCGATCACTTAAAACCGGGCTTTGGAAAAATCAGTCAAGTTCACCGCTTTCTGACATCAAAATCGCCAGCGGTCGCGTAGAATGGATTTGCGACAAGATGATCATCACCACGGCAGTCAACGGTATCGCCAATATGGTGCCTGCCAGACCCCACATCGCGGTCCAGATCGTCAGCGAAAACAGCACCATAAACCCGCTCAGGTTCACCGAGTTTCCGACCAGGCGGGGTTCAAGGAAGTTTCCGACAAACAGCTGAGCGGCCATGAGCGCGATCAGCGCGACACCGGCGTGCCAGATGCCGCCGAATTGCACGAGGCTCAGCATGACGGGAAACAGAACACCAACAATGGAACCCAGGTATGGGATATAGTTCAAAAGGCCGATCAATATGGCCCAGAACATTGCGAACTCGATGCCAAGCAACAACATGATCACATATGAGATCACAGCCAAAATGACGTTGATCAGTGTCTTTGCGCTTAGGTAGCTGCCAATCTTCTGGTTTATCTGGGCGACAATTTGCAGCGACCGGTCAGCTGTTTCAGCATCACCCAAAGCCTTTCTAACTTTTTCCGGCATATCGTCCAGATCGGACAGGATGAACACAATATAAAGGATTGTCATTAACATGACCGTCCCGAAACCCTGCACTGTGGAAAGCGTCCCCTGCACAAAACCCAAAACATCGAACTTGCCAGCAATCGTCTGCTCGATCGTGGACCAGTCTGGCAGTTTTTTGACACCCAAAATCGCCATTGCCGAGTCAACCAGCGCTTTTAGGTTGGTTTGGTAACGCGGGATATTCTGGGCGACCGCTTGCGCGTTTGCCTCAAGAAAAACCCCTATCAGAATCAGCGTTAGAAATATGGCAAGCAGTGCAAGTAAACGGCGCCCGCGGCGTGGAATGTGGCGCAACCCCGGAACACGGCCGATTGTCGAGGCGGTCGAGTCCAGAATGTATATTCCGATAATGCCCAAAAGCACCGGAAGAAAAATGCTCTTGCCCAGCACCAGCAGCCAGCCGATGACAACAGCGACGATCAGGCCAGATGCAAGTTTTGTCACATTAAACTGCAGCATATCTTCGCTTTCGGTCGGACGTGTGGGTCCTTTTGTGCCGGGTTCTAGGCTTATATTCAACGTCTTTCACGCAATCTGAGCGCCCCGAGCGCAGTGACGGCTACCCGGTGCTGGAGGCGTTTCGCGACCACCGGCAAAACACTGCGCGATTGACATCCATTCGGCAGAAACCGGCCCTTCCACCTTTAGAGATGTATCTGCGATGTTGCGGGTTTGGGCCGAGACTTGCGCAAACTCTACCGCAGGTCCTGTTATCCGATTGTCCCCCGGTTCACCGAACTCCCATAAGGCTCCGGAAGGTGCGGTCAGTTCAAGTCGCGGCATCGCCTCGGGCACAGGTTTGCCGTTGACCTGATAAGCCCAACCAAAGGTATTCACACCCAGAATGACGATGTTCTTGACTCGGTCCTGTTCGACGCGCTCGACACCAAGAACGTCAAAAATCTCTTGCCCGTGTGCCCAAGTCTCCATCTGGCGGGCCGTGATCGACGAGCGTACAGACATATCCGGACCGGCCCATTTCACCCGGTGCTTGGGATCGAGATCGGCCCAACGTGTGCCAATATCTGTGTAAAGTGTCCGCCAAGCATCGCGCAGCTCGTTCCCACGCAGCAAAATCGCTTCGTTCTCGGCTGCGCGCAGCCCTTCGGCATTGGCTTTGACAAACAATGCGCCAATGCGCGCAGCAAATGCGTCGGGGTCCTGAAGCGACAAATCGGCCATCTGGTTCCAATAGTGCAGATGCACCAGAACATCGTTCAGCGTCCATCCCTTGAACTGGGTTTGGTTTTCCCATTGGTCGCCCGAAATATCGGCTAGAATGGCAAACAATGCCTCGCTTTCTTGCAAAAAATCCATTGCCTGTTGCACTGCTTGTTCCCTCGATTTTGTGTTTGCCTGTTCGATGTCCCCGGATGCAGTGCCTGAGCGGCGGTAGCCGACACACACCCAATTCTACCTATGTTTCGTCAATCTCGATCATAACATCCCCCGCCGCCACCTGTTGTCCGATCTCAACGTGTACAGAGGTCACGACGCCCGCAACGGCGGCAGTGATTTGGTGCTGCATCTTCATGGCTTCGAGAACGGCCAGACAGTCGCCATTCGAAACGCTTTGACCAGGTCTTGCCGCCACCTCGACCAGGGCACCCGGCATGGGGGCGGTGACGCGACCGCTAGCGATCGTTCCCGCATCCAATGCACCGGGACGCAGGCGTCGAAACGTCAGGCGCTCGGCGCCGATGGCGATCTGGGCTGTGTCGCGGGTTATGTGTGCGGTGGCGTCGACGGTGTTGTCATTTATGCGTGCCCGGACCTTCCCGCAACTGCGCTTGATAAACGAGACATCATACGCGTTGCCCTCAACCCATACGGTCCATCCTTCGGGGCGGGCGAGTGCGCGCGTTTGTATCTCTTCGTCAACATAGGCAAGCGTCACGGCGAACGGCGGCAAGGCTGCGCTGGACCAACCCAACTGTTCGGTTGAGACATATCCCGCCGCCGCCCTTGCGCGGGATTGATCCGCATCCAACAACAGCGCGGCCGCCAAGGCGATGTCCGGCGCAGTTACCCGGTACGCAGGAAAGCCCCGGGGGTAGGTCTGATCCAGAAATGTTGTCGTTGCATCGCCGGCAATGAAATCTCTGTGCTGCAGCACATCTGCAAGAAACCGCGAATTTGTCACCGTTCCCAGCAAAATAGATTCGTTCACAGCCTTGATCAGCCGCGCACGTGCCGTTTCGCGGGTTGGACCATGCGCAATGATCTTTGCAAGCATGGCGTCATAGAAAGGCGATACCTCCTGCCCTTGTTGAATGCCGGAGTCCACACGCACTCCGGGTCCAGTCGCAGCCTGCCAGAAATCAATTGGACCGGTTGCCGGTAGATATCCGTTAGCGGGGTCTTCGGCATAAAGCCGCGCCTCAATGGCGTGGCCGTTCATGGTGACGTCTTCCTGAGAGATCGGAAGGGCGTCACCCTGCGCGACAGCGATCTGTAGCGCCACTAGGTCGATGCCAGTGACCATCTCGGTGACAGGATGCTCAACCTGCAGTCGGGTGTTCATTTCAAGGAAATAGAAAACGCCGGACGGTTCCAATAGGAACTCCACGGTTCCGGCGCCGCGATAGTTCACCGCACGGGCCGCCTCAATCGCCACGGCTCCCATTTTTTCGCGCAATTCTGGCGTCATGGCGGGGCTTGGGACTTCTTCGATGACTTTTTGGTGGCGACGCTGAATCGAGCATTCCCTTTCGCCCAGATGAATTACGTTCCCGTACCTATCGGCAAAAATCTGAAATTCGATATGGCGCGCATCACCGATCGCTTTCTCAAGGATCAATTTGCCGGATCCAAAAGCGTTCTCGGCCTCGGATCTGGCAAGCGCAATCGCCTCAGAAAGAGCGTCGGCGGATTGGACCACGCGCATTCCGCGTCCACCGCCACCAGCTGCGGCTTTAACCATAATGGGAAAGCCGATCTTGTCCGCTTCTGTGACCAGAGCGGTATCCGATTGATTATCGCCTTCATACCCTGGAACGCAGGGAACGCCCGCGCCAATCATGAGGCGTTTGGCGACGGCCTTGTCGCCCATCAGCCGGATCGCTTCGGGATCGGGTCCTATAAAAGTCAGACCCGCGGTCTCGACTGCCGCTGAAAAACCCGCATTTTCGGACAAAAACCCATAGCCCGGGTGAATTGCCCCTGCCCCGGCTTTCTGAGCGGCAGCAATGGTCTTTTCTGCATTCAGATAGCTATCACCAACCGGCCCTTCACCGATCCAAACCGCCTCATCAGCAAGTTCGACATGGGGTGCTCGCGCGTCAGAGGTTGTATAAACGGCCACTGTGCGCAGCCCAAGCGACCGGGCGGTTCGCATGATACGCGCGGCGATTTCCCCACGATTGGCAACGAGAAGCGTGTCGAATGTCATGCCTCAGCCTCTGCTATCTGTCTTGGATTTGGTGAGCTATGCAGCATGTTCAGAACCTGTGCACCCCGTACGAACTGGGTTTGACCGTTCGCGCGCGCCCCTCAAGGCAGGTTTCAAGGCAAAAGCCCAGCACGCGCCGTGTGTCGCGGGGGTCAATGACGCCATGATCGATACACCGGCCCGAGGTATAAAACGCATTTTCCTGTCGTGTGAAATGCGCTGTTATCGCTGCCTTCTGCGCAGACAGTTTGGCTTCGTCGTGGTCGATCCCTTTGCGTTTGAACCCTGCGCGCGCGACCAGTTCCATCGTCCCGGCGGCTTGCGCGCCGCCCATCACGCCCGTTGCCGCATTGGGCCAGGCGAACAGGAAGTCCGGGTCATAGGCGTAGCCGCACATCCCGTAATTGCCAGCCCCGAAACTTGCCCCGACATAGAGCGTGATCTTGGGCACATCGACCGACGTAACGGCCTGGATCATCTTGGCCCCATGCTTGATCATGCCGCTTTGTTCATATTGGGTGCCGACCATGAACCCTGTGATATTATTGAGAAAAATAAGGGGAATATCGGCCTGACCACATAACTGTATAAATTGTGCGGCTTTGTTCGCGCCTGCAGGGTCCAGTGGCGCGTTGTTTCCAAGAATACCCACAGCGATACCATTGATTGCGGCCTGCAAACAGACAGTCGCTGAGCCATAGTCGGGCTTGAAATCCTCAAAATCCGAGCCGTCAACTATGCGGGCCACAACCTCGCGGACGTCATAGGGAACGCGATAATCGGTTGGAACAATGCCTGCGATCTCATCCACATCATATTTCGGTGGCTGCACTTCTTTGCTGCGACGCACAGGCAAGGATTTGTTCCAATCCAGCCGGGCCATCACGTTCCGCGCCATTTCGATACCGTGCGCATCATCCTCGGCCAGATAGTCGACCAGCCCGGATGTGGTGGCATGCATCTCGGACCCGCCCAGATCACGGTCATTGGCCTTTTCGCCCGTCGCCGCGTGAACCAAGGCGGCACCGGCCAAGGCGGCCATACCGTTGTTCTTCACGCCAACGACATAGTCTGCAAGGCCGGGCATATAGGCCCCACCGGCGGTTGACGGGCCGTGCAGCACTGCAATGTTGGGCAGCCCTGCGGCCGAATGGCGGGCCAGATTGCGGAACAGTTTGCCGCCATTGGCCCAGAATTCGACCTTGTATTCCATCAGGTTTGCACCGGCGCTTTCGACAAGATGCACAAAAGGCAGGTTCTGTTTCAATGCCATGTCTTGCGCGCTCAGGAAGGCCGCAGCTGACATCTCGACCATCGCGCCGGCCTTGATCCCTGAATCGTCCACGATGATCATGCAGCGCACGCCCGAGATGAAGCCGATGCCGATGACCAATGACGCGCCCGGAACCGATTGCTCGGGATCGCCTGTATCGACACAGTAGCCCGCCAACCCGTGCAGTTGCAAAAAAGGCATTCCGGGATCCAACAGTTGGGCCAAACGGTCACGGGGTGTGATCTGCCCCCGGGCCTCCATCCGTTCGCGCCGTTTCTCTGACAGGGCGACAGGACGCGCTTCAAGCGCGCGCATCTCGTCGACAAGAGCCAGCATATCGCCTCGGTTCTTGGCAAAGCTGTCAGAATCGCGGACGACTTTACTGACAAAACCCATCAGCTTTCTCCTCGCTCGGTGTATAAGGATAACTCTGCAGGAATCCTGATCGGTGTGGCCAGCAATATCTGGGCATAACTCTTGCCTTGCGCGTCGTTGCGCAACGAGGCGACGCCACCGCCACCCAGCGCATTGTGCAGCAGAATGTTGATGGAATGTGTTCCTGGAAGATAGAACCGCTCGACCCTGCCGGATAGATGGTCAGAAAAAACAGCTGCCAGCGTCGCTTCGGACAGCGCAGCCCAAATATAGGGCAAAAAGGTAGCATGGCGCGCAATGACCCCAATGTTTGCGGTGTCGCCTTTGTCCCCAGATCTTGCCCAGGCCAAATCTTCCAAAGGGCATGTGATCCACTCGGTCACCTTTTCATCGGTAATTTCCGGGGCTTTTGCCGGGACAGGTTCCGGGTCTTGCAGGAACGTTTTCGGCTGATTGTATGCGATATCGTCCCCATCCATCGTTACGCAATAGGTCAGCGTGTCGTTTGGCACCAAGAAGGAAAACAGGACAACGACTGGCGAGGGCTTTGGACGCCCTCCTCCGGTAAAGATGTGCAACCCCGGCGGTGCGGCCAGTGCGCACCCGGTCATCTCACGCAGGAATACACCAACCGCGCGAGGGTCGTCGTGTTTCACGGCTGCCTTGAGCGAGATCTCTTCGTAATCGCTGTCGCCAGGCCGACCTCCGAAGGTTTCAAACGACACCTCGCGATAGTCGGGAGCACCGATCCGGTGCAGGACAGCGCGCGCACGATCCAACCCCGCTTGGGCAAAAGCCTTCGCCTTTTGTCGTGCCTCACGCCCGTTGATCAGAATCGTAATGCCCGCGCGATAGCCATCCGCCCAGGTGGCGGACACTTTGAGCTGCCCGGTCGGCGCGCGGCCTTTTGCACCCAAAACGGTTACATGGTCTGGCTCGGAGTGCTTAATCCTGACATTGGAAAAGTCGCAAATCACGTCAGGCAGAATATAGGACTGCGGGTCGCCGATCTCATACAGCATCTGCTCGCAGACCGAAGCCGGGGTCACACATCCAGCTGTGCCCTGCGGCTTGGTCAGGACCAGCCCGCCATCGGCGTTTACCTCGACAATTGGATAGCCGATCTTGGCGATGTCGCCTGCCAATTTCCAGCCCGTGAAATTGCCTCCGGTGGCTTGGGGTCCACATTCCAGCAGATGCCCCGCAAGCGACCCGGCAGCCAGTAAGTCGTGGTCTTCGGGCCGCCATCCAAAATGATACATGCACGCCGCCAGAGTCAGAGCGCTGTCGACGCAGCGGCCCGTGATGACGATATCAGCACCGCCGTGCAGCGCCGCCAATATCGGCCCAGCCCCAATATAAGCATTCACCGAGGCGATCTTTTCGATCGGTGGCATCGGTGCACCGGAAAACATCTCAGTCCGATCGACAAACTCAGCCACACGCGGTAGCAGGTCGTCGCCTTCGACCACTGCAACTTTCAAGTTCAATCCCAACTCTGCAGATTTGCGACGTAATTCACCAGCACAGGCAACTGGGTTGACCCCGCCTGCATTTGACAAGACCTTGACGCCTTGCTCGGCTATTTGGGTTAAATTGTTGGCCATAACGTCAGAGACGAAATCCACCGCATATCCCTTTTGGGGGTCTTTAAGACGGGCGCGCGCCATGATCGACATGGTGATTTCGGCGAGGTAATCGTAGACCAGAAAATCGAGCCCTGGGGCACGCAGCAATTGCTGTGTCGCATGAGGGGCATCCCCCCAAAAACCACTTGCTCCTCCGATCCGCAGAGAATGTGTCACGCCACGTCTCTCCCGCTTGAGTGCGATCCGCAGTTTACAGACCGACTGTTTTGTTTTTATGATTTACTGACCACCTTGGTCAACGAAGATTTACCACTGCGACGCGACGGAAGATGACGGAATCGATGCCAAAAAAACCCTCAGTCCAGGATCAAAGGTCCCGAGATATGCAGGCCAAAATCAGCAATGCGACGG
Organism: Ruegeria sp. CDSC054; assembly: GCF_059610645.1. NCBI lineage: Bacteria > Pseudomonadati > Pseudomonadota > Alphaproteobacteria > Rhodobacterales > Roseobacteraceae > Ruegeria > Ruegeria sp. CDSC054. The sequence goes on from NZ_JBXWOA010000003.1 coordinate 171,438, forward strand.
TCACTTGTCTGGATCAGCTTGGGTATGCCGAGACCACTTTTGCCAAAGTACAAGCCAAGGCGGGTATCTCACGCGGGGCAATAACGCATCACTTCCCCACGAAGCAGGCATTGGTCGCAGCGACCGCGATGCGACTATTGGGCAATGCGCAAAACCCGCTCTGGCCACATGATCGCGCGCCTCAGCCCGTCTATGACCTGATTATGTCTGCCTGGGCCAATATCGTAAATTCCGCAGGTGGGCGCGCCATAGTCGAGATTCTGGTTGCTTGCCGAACCGATCCGGAACTGTTCGGCATGCTTGAACAGAGCCTGAGAGACTGGGACAAGTCGAACCTCAGCCTGATCTCCGCCCGGTATGTCAGCGCAACGGGTGACCGTAACGACACTGAATTGTTGTGGAGCATCGCCAGGAATTTCCTGCGTGGTTTGTTGTTGCATGAGAAATTCGTTTCATCGCCAGAATACCTTACGCAGATGATGGATCGCTTCGCCCGCATGATGGAAAGCCAGCTTCAGGTATTGCCCGAAAATGACGTTGAGGAGGTCAAATGACCCTGCCATCCCCTTTCATGACCCCTGAACGCGAAGCTTTCCGCGGAAATTTCCAGCGTTTTGTCGATGCCGAAATCAAACCTCATATTGAGCAATGGGAGGCGGATCGCAGCGTCCCGTGGGAGTTGCATGCCGCAATTGCTGAGTTCGGCGTATTTGGCTTTGGGATCGATGAGGAATACGGCGGTCTAGGTTTCGACAACGCCTTTATGCGCCATGATTATAGTGAAATCCTGTTCGGCTGTGGGGCATCCGGTATCGGAGCCGCCGTTGGGGGACGTACGATTTCAATCAGCCCAATTGCGAAATTTGCTTCCGAGGAGTTCAAACAGAAAGTGCTGCCCGAGATCATCTCGGGGCGCATGATGTCGGCCCTTGGGATCACCGAACCAGGCGCAGGGTCGGACGTTGCCAATATTCAAACAAGTGCCGAGCGCAAAGGCGGCCGATGGATTCTGAACGGGGAAAAGACCTATATCACCGGGGGTATGGATGCCGAATGGTTTGTGATCGGCGCCCGCACTGGCGGTCCGGGCCTGACCGGTATCTCATTGTTTTTGGTCCCTCATGACGCGCCCGGGTTCAGCCGCACGCCGTTGGGTGGCAAGATGGGTTGGCACAGTTCACAGCAAGCGACGCTGCATTTCGATGATTGCGAGCTGGATTCTACTGCTTTGTTGGGGCCTGAGAACAGGGGCTTTATCGCAATCATGAACAACTTTAACTTTGAACGGCTTGGCCTGACATCCGCTTCGTTGGGTATGATGAAACTATGCTACGATCGTGCCCTGGACTGGGCACGGGAACGCGAGACATTCGGCAGGCGACTGGTCGCACATCAGGTCATTGGCCACAAGTTTGCAGAAATGTCTGCCCGGATTGATATGAATGAGGCATATATCGAACGGATCTGCTGGGCAATTGAACAGGGCCTGATGCCAGTCGCCGAAATTGCAAAGGCCAAGGTTCAGGCCACGACGTCACTGCAATTTGTTGCTTCCGAAGCGATGCAGATCTTTGGCGGTGCCGCATACATGCTGGGTAATCCGGTCGAGCGGGTCTGGCGCGAAATCAAAATAATGGCAATTGGCGGCGGATCCGAAGAGATAATGCGCGACCTGGCCGTGCGCCAGATGGGATTGGCCGGGCAATAGTGGCGGCGTTGTGGGTCCGCAAGCGCGTGCTATGGACGTGAAGAGATCGCTGAAAGGCCGAAATTAACCAAATTCTTTGGTCAGCAATTGCCGAAAATGATCAATGCACAATTGCGCAATCATTTTTGACAACCTAAGTTGCGCCAAACTCATCACGCGAGGGAATTATGGATATTTGGTTCTATGTGGGGCTTGGCTTGTTGTTATGGGCTATCAGAGACTTGGTGTTTGGTTCGACCTACTTGTGGGAACGGGTAACTCGCGCTGAAAATCCGGGAACCTACTGGGTTTGCGTTTTGGTTTGGCTTGTCGTTGCACTGGCTATTTTAGCCACGTCCCCAACGACCTACTACCTGTTCTCCTGACTGCGCGTTCCGAAATGCAGGCCATGTAACCTGCATTTCCAAATCATAGAGGCCGGTGTTTTCACCATGGATGCAGTCACCTAATCGTTCGCTTGGCGAGCGGACCCGACTGTTCAAACATCAAAATCCAGTCGGCTGTCCAGTACAAAACTTTGGTGATTGCCTGAAAGCCCTCAAAGGCGGTCCGGACAGGAAAATTCTCTAAAATGATATGGTGCGGGTGGAGGGACTTGAACCCCCACGCCTTGCGGCGCCAGAACCTAAATTTTGCGCGGATTGTAAGAAATCAGAGACTTAGCCTTAAAATTTCCCCAAACATAGCGAGAACAAAGGAAGAAACCGGGAAACAACAGTTAGAGCATTGGAGAAAAACGCAAAAAAAAACGCCCGACCACTCGGGCCGAGCTCGTTTGCGGTTTTTTGAATGCGTGTTACGCTAGATAATTATTTGATTCTTTTTGTGGGGGTAAAAATGCGCAATTTTCTAGCCGCAACCGCCTGCCTATTAGCTACCAGTGCTGGCGCAACTACCGTGGATTTCACAATGCCTGACGAAGAAGTCTATTTCGCGGGATGTGAATTCTTTTGCTACAAATCCAGCGGGTATACCTTTGGCGTTGATTCCAGGCACAACGATGGCCCAGCGAAAGAAGGGCTGACCTTGGACGATGACAGCCTTACTGAATCGAACGTCTTTCGGGAAGATGGTGCGCGGTTTTCAGTCGCTTCGATAGACCTGAACCCCACGAGGACATGGAACACGATCGAGACAACCGGTTCAGACCCGGTGCCCGCAAGAACATCCACGGATTATGCCTCGTGGACCACAGCCGGGGGGCCATACGCAGGGCCGCTGTACGGCTTCTACGGCATAAGAAACGGGGTTGTGGTTGCATCCCATGAGATAACAGCGGCGGCGGCGTCCGGTTTGTTTGCTTTGACCGGGTTTAACAACCTCGACACATTCACCATCAGAACGCTTTTCTCTGGCCCTGATAGTGGCTCTTGGGGAGGTCTAACAAGCGACACCACCAACACTCACTGGTGCCGCTTTGATACGTGCACGCATCTTGAAATCACTAGCATGCACGCATCCATTGCTCCGGTGCCCCTGCCCGCGCCAATTACCCTGCTCCTGGTAGGGCTAGCTGGCTTGGGCTTCTTGCGTCGAAAGTCAAACGTTATCTCCGTTTGAATCGTAGGTTCCCGTGTAGGTGCTTGAGATGGCATCATTCGGGTTATACATACGCTCCCAAGGCTCTGAAACAGGCCAGCCACGATTTCCAGGATGCAGGCCCAGAGAGAATACACGTTCCAGAAGTTCATAACATCCAGCCGGGTTTGCGTTCTGCCAATGCGCCCTTGACGACGCACCGGCCGATGGAAGCATAATCTCAAACCCAACGCTATCCCTCGGATAGTCTGAAAAATGAGGCTCTGCAGCCAGAGCGGCAAAGTCATAGTCATCATTTTTAACGTTGCCGTGATCTATGAATATCCCATTTGGGCCAGCATTACCTGACTGGTTGTTGTTGGTGCTGATGATATTGTAATCTTTGGTTCCCTCAAACGTCGGCATTGAATTACCCTGTCCGTTTCCCATCAAGTATGGGATGGCGGTGTTATAGCGGGTAATATTTCCGCCTGAGTTGTTCTTGTATCCGATAACCGTTGCGTGATTTAGGCAGAAGCAATTCTGCTCCATGATGTGATCACCGGTTGTTGTTGTCCCTCCAAAGAAAAAACCCTGTTTGGACGAATGCGCCCCAACATCACCGCTTGCCGGGTTGATACGGGGACCATACCAGAACACGTTATAGCGATATGTACCATTGGTATGGGTTCCACCTCCCTGTGTCTGGTGGCAATCTGTGTGCGCGCCATCACCATCTGCCGGATCGGGGTCTTGCCGAACCGTTGTCCTGCATGACCAGTTTTCCTCGAACAACCGACCGGTTGAGGAGCCATCCTGTTTATAGTTATCATGACGCAAGCCGTGCATTATGCAGCCACGAATAGTGTTGTTCGTGCTGTTCTTCATCACAATTCCAGCGTTGTAACAATGGCTGATATAGCAGTGCTCAACATAAAAACCGTTTGTCTGGTTTGGACTCAAAACCCTGTTCGTTTTTGGGCTTAGATCAATAGCGTCTAAATCCAAAGGATACGGATCACCAGCAAGCCAGCACTTGCGTAGGCCGCAATTAACAACGTTATCGGCATTTACGTGATAGCCTTGGAACACAGAACCTGTGATTGCCAGCCTAAATAACTCGACGTTTTCAGAGTTTGTCATGTTGACGCCGCCGCCAACATCCGAACCCGTGTATCTCGTGCCAGAGTATTTACCCAGATCAGCGCCGCTTGCAATGTAGCTCTGGGTGTATGGACCTATAGAACGGATGATCACCTTGTGGGAGAATTTCTTGTTTGAAATATCAAGGGTTCCGCTGATTGGCGCTGTCAATTGAATGACTTTCTGGGATGCACCGGGAACCTGAATGGTGTCGCCTGATATCGTCCAGCCGTTTATGAGGGTGTTTAATGTTGTCTGGTCGGAAACCTGGTAGTCAAAGCCCGCCGGCGGGTCGCCCGCGTCGTCGTTATTCCCTGCACTACTTTCAACAACATTGATGGTAAACGACTGCGCGGCAGATGTTCCCTCGCTATTTGTGGCCGTTGCGCTAAAGGTGTGAGATGTGGAAACGGAATAATCAAGTGCCGCTGACAGATCAACGGTTCCGTCACTGTTAACCGTTACCTTTCCATCGGGATCCGTGGACTCTGCAAACGTAGGTGTTGGAACGCCGTCAGCAATGATCGTACCGAACACCTGCCCAGATGTAGCGTTTTCCGAAACATTCTTACTGGTCCCACCAGAGACAAACCTGAGATTTGTCGGCGCGGTATTGGTCGCTGTTCCGGTTGTGAAGCTGTCAGTAGAAATCGCGGTTTCGGTAGTGCCATCCTCTGCCCATACGCCTACATAGTAAAGCCGGTTGTCAACCAGAGTACCCCCGTTCGGGTAAACATATGTCCCGGCCTGAGTGATGGTTTCGGTGTTATTGAAGTCGGTCTGCTTGTCCGTTGGAGCCGTGAAGGACTTAAACCGCCAATAGAGCGTGCAAGCCTTATTGACGGTGACAGATAGATTGCCGCTGTTTGGTCCAGTACTCGTGCCGGTGATACTTGTTATCGCCAGCGTGGGGGCGCCGCCCACCTCATTTACGGTAATCGTCACCGCGCCCTCATCAACACCGCCTCGACCGTCCTCGACGGAAAACCTAAACTGATCGCTGCCGAAATACCCCGACGGCGGGTCATATGTAAAGCTACCGTCAGCGTTCAGGTTAACGGTCCCTAGTGTTGGATTGTCTGGGTTGAATTCTTCGTAGTATGTCAACGGGTCGCCGTCTGCATCCGTAGCAGAGACAGACCCGGAATACTGTGTGTCTTGATCTACAGAAAAGGATAAGGCGGACGCAACAGGAGGCGTATTGGTGGGGAGGCTGGAGAGTTTAAGTCTACCGCCAGCACCTGATCTGCGAAGAATATTTCCAGAGAATTTTAATATCGGCACTTTATGCTCCAATGCATTCTAGTGTGATAAGCTGTTGGGCGGATGTCGTACCCAAGGTAGCCGTCAGGGCACCTGTGCTTCCTGCACTTGCCAGCGTTCCCGACGCGCAGAAATGCCCGCCACCACCGCCTGCGCTCGCGCCGTTGTCGTATTCAAGGGTCAGATTAGTTAGAGATGCGTTTGTTACGCCGCCTGACAACTGAGCGCCGCCCGCGTCAATCCCATGCCCGCAAATTTGTAGAACAAGCCTATCTGCGCCAGAGGTGGTCCCCCCCGTAACAGAAACTGCAGTTGATGTAGCTGCTGTATTGTTAGCCAGAATTGCAAGAGGGGTTGCCCCGGTTGTGCAGCCGCGAATTACGAACATTGAAGTGTGTTGGTGATTTCCGGGGTCCGCGGCAGAAAAGTCTGCTTCAGCGGCGCTCGCTGCCCGCTTCCAATATAGAATGCTCTTGGAATCTGCGCTTGTCGAGGAACCAAGCGTAGTCCACCCTGTTACAGGATCCTCCGGGGTGTCGTTATTTCTACAGGTTGTAATGACCAGCCCGATATCATCAGTCTGGTGTGTCGGCCATGCCAGGGTGATAGCGGACGATCCGCCAGTATTGCTAAACCCTTCAAAAGTTGGGGCTGAACCTCCACCTACAGGCGGGGGCGCGAAGTATGGAATAAATGGCGTTATCACTGCAGCGCCTCCACTCTCAGTGAGGAAAATCCATTCACCTTGGTAATGTAAAACAGAAAATCATCACCATCTGTAGTCGTCAGGTCATCCGTTGTTGATTTTGTGAAACCAGAAACCGTAATTGCCCCAGCGCTGGCATTGTTGGTGTACTGAATGATGATTGTGCAATCATTTGCTGGGGGCGCGAGAGTGTGGGCTCCGCCGTTAACAGCATGCTGCATGTTTCCATTAGCCTCATCAGGCGTGAAGGTTCCGGTTGTCTGTGTACCTGCGTTGTGAGAGGTATGAGCAAAACCTGCGGTAAGGACATCGGCAGTGTCTGCCTTTAGAGTATCAGCATCAAAGCCTTGGATCGAAACGCCAACATCAGCAGAGGTATAGTAGCCAAGAGCCGTCTTTACCTGAGCATCTGTTTGGGTTGTTAGGTTTCCGTTTGCATCACCGACTAGGAACTGCGCGTTTACAACGCCACTCAGGTCCACAGTGACAAGCGTAAGTTGGTCACCAGATAGCGATATGTCAGCGCCAGTTTCCCCGACGATATCACCATCCGTATTGAACACGGCAACATCACCGTTCACCCCGGCCGTTCCAGTCATAACGGATAGGTCTGAACCCGAGAATGATGTAACGGTTTTCCCGCCCATCTCGAAGGAATCAGAGAATACCGCGGCGGCACGCGCGCTAATCGACCCAATTGATCGCGTCCCGTCACCGTCAAACGTGATGTTTGCGTCTACCGGATCGCTCCATGCATCGCCAGCCGCGCCACCCGCTGCGTGAGTGTCGATCATGTCGTGAATGTCTTGCGGGGCGAACCGGCGAACCGCTGTCTCTGTACCAGCCGTTTTCTCACCGGCAGATACCTGAGTGACTTGTGCGTTATACGCGGTTTCGATTTCGGAATTCGTTTGATCAGCCGTCGCCCCGGTTTCGATACCATCCAGCTTTGTCTCATCCGCCGTGGTAAATGATGCCGTAGTCGCATCGAGAACCGCGGAATGGGCTTGAACATCCGAACCAATGGCAAGCCCGAGATTGGTGCGCGATGTAGCCGCGCTACCGACATCTGACAGGTTGTTAGCAGCTAGCAGATCACCACCACCGCCACCGGCCGGGGTAGCCCACTGCCCGTCACCTCGCAGGAAGGTGGAGCTGTTGGCAGTTCCCGTTGCGCTGATGTCGGATGTACCGACTGTGTCTTGGTCCGCAAGAGCGCCACTATTCGCGGTCGCTCCCGTAGCAACACCGGCCAATTTGGTTTTCTCGGCATCGGTGAATGCGTTTGTGTCTGCATTCGCCTCATAGCGGCTTTTTACCGCTTCGTTCAGGGAGGCGTCAGTGCCTGTATTGAATTCAGTAGCCATTTTTTAGCCTCATACTGCGTTGAAGATTAACGGGTCAGTGTTCCATTGCATTTCACTGCCATTGAATGCCAATGCATCGGCCCCAAGTGGCACAGAACTGCGGTTCGTGGTGAATGTTCGAGTGTTACTCTCGCTGTCAGTAACTAAGACGCGCGCATACACTTCGTCCCCGTCCTGCAAGTCATACGTACCAGCCTCCTCAAACCCGTTGACATAGTAGGTCGGGGTCGCACTTGAGATTGTACCCTCTGAGGAGGCATAAGTTCCGATATTGTACCCGTCAGCGGGGGTGTCCGTGTTTGTTAACGCCCCCATAGATGGCGAAACGACGGCAGTTATAATGCTGCCGCCGCTATTCTGAAGCTGAACCCCTAGTGAAATCCTCATGGTTTACCCTTTTTCCGGCGGATATCTCAATTCGTCTGCAAGTTCCGCAATGAGTTGCAGCCGCTGTGCTTTTGTTAAAGTGATCTCAGCAAGCAAGCCGTGGTCGCTAAAAATGCTCAGGCGGCCGTCGCATACTTTGACCGTGCCAACCGAATGACGGATTGCTCTCATGCCGCCACCTTCACGCGGCCAACTTCACCCTTTTCCTTGTGGTAGGTGATTGCCTGTAGTTGAGCACCGGCGCAATAGGCGTGATTAAACGCATATGCATCCTTTGCTGTCAGGGCTCGCAACTGCTCCCATTGAACGCCGCCGATGTCCGCGCTCTTATGGTGGTGCAAGTGACCGGTCCAAAGGTATCGATATTTGGTGTCTCCCCACATGGAGGGGAATGTTTCCGCCAGAAACATAACCATGCGTTCAGCTTTAGCCTTGTCGCCGTGGTGCGCGGTCAGCATACATTTGCCGAACTGCAACGCGAAAAACTCCATAGGGTCGACCTGGACCTCAACGCGCGGTTCTAGCCGGTAGTGCCGCGCCATTGCGAAGAGAATAGTCCGCCAACTTTCCTTGTTGTGATTGCCGGGGATGATCCGAACAATCACTCGCTTGTGTTTTTTCAGGGCAAGGTTCGTTGCTGCAACAAGCGTGTCTATCGTTATGTCCAGCGTGCGAAAGTGGCGCGTGTCAACGTCCAACTGGTGCTTTGAGCCTGGCGTCTGGTTCGTCTGGTCATCCGCATGTGTCAGATCTCCGACATCAAGAATTACAGCCGTCTCAGATGGTGGAGATGCCTGTATGACCTGTCCCATCCAAGACGTAAGGCGCTTACAGGCTTTTTCCGTGTCGTAATCTTCGCCGGTTTCTTTGCCCCACGCCAGCATTCCGATATGTGCATCCGCGATGGGGTAAAGCGTTAGCAAGTCTTTTGCCCTGTATGAGGGCGCAGGGACAGGCTCAACAGCCGGGATGTTCTCAAATCTTGCCGCCACCCGGTCCAGAAAGTCATCGGTTGTATCGACCTCCGGCGCCTTCCAATAAACACTGTCCCGCGATCCATCCTCATGTTGGATAACACGCCAGCCGCTCTTGGCTTCCATCCCATTCAGGTTGGCGGCCTGCATTGCGCTTGAGGCACCGCTCGATAGGTGTAAGCCGGCGTCCCGCGCCTTTCTCAGCCTGTGGTTCAATGCCCCTCGGGAAATGCCCAAGGCCCTTGCGGCCTCGCTTGCATTCCCGTGTTCCTCAACCAGACGCAGCGCCTCGCGCATTGTCTGTTCGGTCATTTTTGGAGTGCCCATTTCTCAGACGTTAGGGGCCAATACTACGCGCTGAAACTGGCCGCCTGCCGCGACGATGCAGGTTTGTTGGCCTTTTGTTACGGTAGCCGTCCAGCTCCCTGTCTCGAGGTTCCCCCACCAGATTACAACCTGACCTTTGCCATCGAAGCCAGAAACCATAGGCATTTCACCGAACTTTTCCTTGAGATGGACAATCATTTCCGCATTTGGGGCACACTTTCGGCCCTCTGCAAATGCTGCCAGTGGTGTGATTGCGAGAATTGCTGCTACAACTAAACGTCTCATGTCAGAACCTTTCGGTTGAGCTTACCTTTCCCCGGCGTAAGCCTGTCCGGTATTGGCGATAATATTGCCAAATTAATTAGCAACTTGCAACGTTAACTTTTGTTTAAGTGCTTATTTATATGTGTTTAAGAGAAAATTTCACACTAGCTGGTTGCTAATTTCTATGTCAAAACGTCGCCTGTCAGTGATACCGAGAATGTGATTTGCGGCAATGCTCTCGCCCGAATACGCGCACCCAGAGCGCCCAGAACGGCTTATTCTGGTGGTGAAATGCGTATGAACACCACGCCTCGTTTCTGCCTGTCAGGGCGTTGTGTGTTAGGCGTGATAGGTCGTTCAGCGGGTCCAGCCGCATACTTCAGAGCCGGTTTCATTGTGGGCAAGGATCTGGCGAGCCGTTCCGTCTGTCAGCACGTCCGCGCGGCTCGGGCGGATCGGTGAAGCCCAATCGCAGCTTTTAGTCGTCGTCACGCACCCAGCCATCGAGACGGCGCACAACATCATCAGGAGAAGCCTTGTTGATGTCATCTTGTTTCTCCCGTGCTTTTTGGGTGATTTTCAGAGCCTGCTTTAGTTCTTTGGTCTTTTGCTTCTGCCGTCCCTCACGCTTGCCGGCCAGGAACACGCCAAAGGCCACTGCAACGGCTGCCGCGGCAGTGGACAGCCAACGACCAATTCGCGTTCCAAGTAACCAGCCGATCATGCGGCCCGGTCGCGCGTCATGTAGCCCGCGAACAACGGGGTAAGCATTGCGACCCATTCGGCAGCAGGGAATGCTTCAGAAATGCCCGGCAAGAAGTAGTCAGAAACAGCGATAGCGCCATGAACAATAAACGTCGCCAGGATAACGGCTGTCATCTTGCGGGACGGCGCTGCAGTTGGTTGCGATACCAGAGTTTGTGATGTCATTTTGTGATCCCTAACGCTTTAATGATTTGCTTGATTGCATTGATAAACGCCCTGAGTGGGTTTGTTTTCGTTGGGTTCTTGAGAGCCGTGTAGGTGGCTTTTTTCTCCATCCGGCGAATGCCGAGGAGGCGTGACTTTGGGTACGCGGAAACGTTGACCTGATTGCTTTGGTTGCCGCCCAGAACCCGGATAGTTGACCCGCTCTCTTCCACGAAAAAGGCAACATGTCCTTGCCACCCGTTTGGGTTGCCGCGAGAAAAGACAACTATGTCCCCCTCTTTTGCATCTTTAAGTGCAACATCGGAGCCCCAGTCGAGGTAAGACCGGGCATTGAGTTTGCCGGTATGGGGTAGCCCTGCCTGCTTGAGCTTCGAGCCCACAAAGGCGGCACACCAAGCGGTCTCATCATCCTTCACCCAATCATGACCTACGTCCGCGAAGTATTTGACAACCTTTGGATTGTGGCCATCACGCCATTCCCACGTACCTAGATCGGCACGCGCCAAGTCGTATGCTGATTTCATGACTGCCTCAGTCCTGCTCAATATAGCGCTCTAACCTGCGGTCCATGCGCTCAACAATGTCGAGAATGTTTTCAAGCTTTTGGCTTTGGGCGACGTCCTGCCGCTCGGCGCGGTTGATCGCCTCAGTTTGTTGCGTATCAACGAGGCGTTGGCGCTCAACATCCCGTTCCAGCGTCTCAACCCGCGCTGCCAGTGAGGCGGCGAACCATCCCGCCAGTGCCGTTTGGCCTAGAATTGTAAAGATTAACGCTAAGGGAACACGCTTGTCTAAATGCCACGGTTCACGAACCCCGGTCATGATGTGCGCTCCCATATATACGCAGCCTTTGATTTCTGAACAATGTTGTGCGGTGTGTCGCTGCCAACACTGCTAGAGCTAAACCCGGGTATATCGACCGCGTGAGCGTGGTCGCCTGCACTATTCATGATTTGACTGAAGTTATACCATTGATCATAGCCGCCGCCGCCCTGACCTTCTGTGGTGCCCCCGGCACCAGTAAGAACTAACACTGGTGCGGTTGATGTGTGGGCGTGGCTTCCGTTGGTTGTGGTGGATGTAGAGGGGGGGTCACACCAGTGCGCGTGTGCTGGAAGTTCAAAGGCCTGCAGGGTGTGGGTGTCTGCGCCGAATTCAGCGTTCACGCTTCTTGTGCTACCAACGCCAACTAGCGCCCGATCCTCACCCCAAGCAACCCAAGTGGTTCCGGGGAATCTAAGGTTGGGGTTTGTCGAAGATGTAGACACGAAAAGGGAGCCAACCGGATAAAAAAGATCAACTATCCCGGCCAAATCCGCCATCACTTCACGAATAGCATTATTTATGCCTGCGGGCGAGCACCCTTCAGCTATATTTACGCCATTAACATCTGTGTTATTTGCAGCATTGCTGTCATAGTCTGTAATGCTCATTTAAGCCCCCAGAGACTGGATAAATTGTAGGTATTCGGCCATCGGGTCGCGGTTTGATGCCTGTACTGCCGCCGCTTGCCTTGGAGCGAACTGAACCGGCGCAATTTTTGGTTGCGCCGCAGCCACCAGATCCTCACCCAACCCCGCAAGAATTCCGTTTCGCTTTTGTTCCGGTGTTTCCATTTCACTGAAATCCAGAATTCCACCCGAGGCTTGCTGTGTTTCCTGCGTGACTGCGGGGCCACCTCGCGCCCCACTGGGCTCAACCTGCCAAGGCTCCCAGGACATCGGGACCGACAAGCCGTATTCCGGCGCGTTTTCAGCTATCCACTGCGCTGCAGGAGAATTAGCGTCCCGCAAAAGCCCGCCATTCATGGCGAAATCAACAGCGTGTCCGCTGTTGTGCCTAGACCGCCCCGGAGGGGCCACCCACTTGCGCGCAGCCTCTGGTGATCCATATTTCTTGATTGCAATGGCATAAAGCTGCCCCTGCAACTCTGGCGACCTGTAAGCCGATGTGATCTGTAGCGGGAAACCCGCCTCATGCGCGGCATTCGTTAGCCGATAGACACTGCCCGCAAAGGCCGGATCTAACCCTGTGAAGCTGTCAGGACGCGTGGCAGCACCCCCGACCGCGAAACGCGACCAGTCATAATTCATTGAATTTACCTCGGGAGTTTCTATATTGGCCGCATGGATAACTTTGAGCTATTTGCGATTATCGTCTTAGGTGTGTTTTTCGGGCTCGCAGTTTTTAGCGTTGCGGCTTGGGGTTTTGTGCAGAGCACAAAGATTTCCGACGAAACCCGCCCATACCCTTGGCCCATCATCTTCGCATCGTTAGGGTCCGTGGCGGTTATTATCGTCCTGTTGATAGTTGTGGGGATAGTACCCCCGTACCTTGCCGGGTAAGACGCTCTACAGTCGGGCTGTAGCCGGGCAACTGCATCTGAGGCAGGATACCCGCCCGACCGCTTGCAATTAGCGCCCTAGCGGCCTCTGTGTTTCTCCGCGCCAGCGCATTCGCCCCAGAACGTGCTCCCATACTTGCGCCCGTCAAAGCCAGCCCCGCAAGCGGGTTACCCGTCACAACACCGCCCGCGATGCCGCCAATCTGCGTTAAACCACTGCCCATAAGGTCCAAGACCTTCTGCGGCATTGTTCCGCGAACGACTTTCTGCATGGCCTTGATTTCAGCGTCACTGAATCCACGCTTGAGTTTGGGGGTATTCAATATCTTTTTGAACTGCCAACGAATACCATTGGAGAAACCCCAGCGGTAGTTTTCCGCCGCTTCCATTGCGTCGTCAATCTTTTGAGACTTGGACATTGTTTGCCACGTCTGGCGTGCCTTTTTGATCGCACCCGGCAAGGCTTTAACATCACCCGCGATTGCGTCATCAGGACTCAGATTCTCAATGAAATCATCCAGCCCTTTAATAATTTCCATCCCGGCCTTTTGATCCGTCTTTTCGGTAACATTGCCGGCCGCCGCGCCTGCCTGACGGCGCATCTGGTCAATGCTCCGGAATGGCAGTGCTGGATTGTTTGGGTTTTCAGCCATTCGGGCGGAAGCCTCATCCATAATCTGCATGGTTCGTGCAGACTTTGGCGTCAGGCTTCCCGGTCCCGGCAACTCATCAAAGCCGGTGTTGGTTCTCAGGTCATCAAGAATGCCTGTTCTAGCACGGGAAAACGCCTCTGGCTTGACTTGCACCCCAAGGCTGTCAACTGCCTCATATGCGGCCCGCCCTTGCGCTGCGAGTTCTTCAGTTGTGGGCGCTCCTTTAATCGCCAGCTTATTCGCATTCCGGGTAGCGATTCCGCGCCTCACCTTATCAACAACGTTACCGCCCGCCTTTGCGATGTATGGCGCGGCGTATCCTCCAGCCAGCCCCAAGGGGATAGACAGTGCTGAATCCGTCGCTCGGGGCAGCAAGCCGCCCTCACCTTCAGTGAACCCAAGTGTCCCCGCAATGAGACCGCCCAGACCGGCTGATTTTAGCGCCTTAGCGCCCGTAGTCGCGCCTTTAACGACTCCACCCACCGGCATAAGCATTGCGCCGCCTATATCCGCAGTCAGCGCCAGGGCGGGGTTGGTCTCTTCAACCAATGCCTCTTGCGCCCGGTAGTGGTCGCGCCGGTCCTCATAGTTCACACCGGGCAGAATGCTTTCGACCGCTGCTGAAGCCTCTTCACCAATCAAGCCGGCAGTGATGTTTTCGCCCGCCTTGTTTAGTAACGCTCCGGCTTTCTCACCGAAATTCTGGGTTGTCGGGTCATCGTCACCAATGATGTTGTCCCTACGGCGCTGCCAAACGTCATCCCCGTAGCCGATACGATCCCAGAATGACTGTTTGGGCTCCGATGCCTGCTTCTTGGCTCTTTCGGAGGCGGCTTTCCTAGCTTGCGCCGCCGCTCTGATGTCGTCTGCGCTCATTGGTTGCCCCCGTAGGTTTTCAGAATGGCATTTCGCTCGTCGGGCGTCATGTATTCCCAGAGCTCCAGATCCTGCGCACTCAGATAATCTGGCGCGACGTCAGGAGTCTGAATATCGCCGCCCTCGGGCAGGACTGTGCTAAACTGGCCTCTGTTCCGGTCCATCCAGTCGGTAATTGTATTGCCCGGCGTTTGCAGGAAATAGGCCGCATCAAGGAGCATCGCCTCGGTTTTCTCGACTGCTTCTTTACGCGCAATGAGCCATTCTCTTAGCTCTGTCTCGTCAAGGTTACGCGGCACGGCGGTTTCCATCGCAAGTTTAAGTTCGCCTTCGCTCAACGCACCGAATGTCACCGAGCCGATAACATCCAGACCCATCGAGTCCATAGCGTTCTTTAGCTCAGCGCTTTCGGTCGTGACGTTTGGCAAAAACTTCTCAACCGCGCCCGATTTGGCGCCGGCATCAAGGGCATCGATCGCCCGGTCATAGTTGCCAATGCTTGCGCGCACCTTACCTGCGCTTTGGAATGCTTCAAATCCTGCCTTCTGCGCGTTTTCGCCTGCCTGAACAGCAGAGGACGCAGCACCCCCAGTGGCGATTTCAGCCTCATTTTTACCAAGGCCAGCCCCAAGGTTTTCTTGATATCTCTTAAATGCCGGATCTACGGTCACGCCTTCGGGCAATGGTGTTTGCACAGAAGTCCCGTCATTTCCTATTTGAATCAAAACGGGGTTGCCGTTTTCATCCTCCCCATAAATCGGATTTAGCCCGTAAATGGCACCGTCACCGGCCTCACCTTCATACGTGCCCGCAAGCACTTCTGGTGGCGGGTTATCCATGTCAACAATGCCAACACCGGGGATAAATCGGTTGTTCGGTCCCTTTGGCGTCGAATAATCCGCCATAACAGCGCCGGTCGTTGGATTCACAAGGCGGCCATTCACAACAACGCCCCGTGTTGGCGCTTTAGGCTCCATCATTTTCATAATGTATTGTGAGGCAAGTTGAGGCGGCATTGCGGCTAGCACACTGCGCATTTTCGGATCCATGCCCTCAAGCGCAGGGCCAATGGCCTCTTGCATTTGTGCCTGCTTATCCTGCTCCTGCATCTGCGAAAAGATAGGCGCGAGGTTTGGCGTCCTGCCTGCGTCAAGCTGTGCAAGACCCAAGCCCAAACCTTGCAACAGGTTGGCTGTTTGAGGCTTCATCGGGTTACCGCCAAAAATTCCGGCCATTAGCTGATCTCCCCATAGTAAACGGCCTTCAGACCATTCGGCAGCGTTACAACCGCGTCAGGGTGCTTCTCTTCAAGCTCATCAGCCATCACGCCCATATGGAACTGCTCCTGCCCCTTGTAGCGGTAGGTATAAATGGGGGTTCCGTCATCCAGTGAACCGACCCGCGTAATATCTTCTTTTACGCGCCGGTCAGACATCAACGGCAAAGCCTGAAGTCCAAGCCCCAGAATTCCGAGAGGGCCAGCGCCGCCGCCGCGCTGCGTGCTGGATTGAACCCCAAACTGGCCACCCGCGCCCGTTGTCAGCGCCATATAGTCGCGCAAGGCGTCCGCATCCGCGGTCTGACCTTGCTGATAGCGCAGCATGTCGGCGTTGATTACATTCTGGCCGTATTGCTGGCGACCCTGCCCCAAGGTATCCAGATACGACGATTGATCCGTCCGGTACTGGCCCAAAGTGGGTAGCATTTGGGCCGCGCTAATTGCCCGGTTTTCCGCGTTGTCAATCAGTCCTGACATGCCCGTTGCCAGCCCTTTTGACAGGTTTTGCTGGTGCAAGTCCGATCCGGTCATACCTGAATTCGAGAATGTCGCGTTAATGCCTGGCATCACGCTTTCCATTACGTTCTGCTTGAGCGCGTCGGAGATATTCGGGTCCATCGCCCGCTGCAAGACACCGCTTGCTGCGTTTATGTCGGTCAAATTCTGATTGACAGAGTTTTGACCCATAGAGATTGCCTGACTGCGCAACGGATCGAACCCGGCGACCATTTGCCCTGAATACGGGTCAGACTTAAATCCCCCGGACTCATAAAGGCTCTGAGCCTCACTAAGCCCCTGATTGATCATAGGTTGGGCTGGTGCGTAAGGGTCAGCCCGTTGTGTGGTTGTCTGCTTACTGCTACCCATTATAGCCTCTTTTCCAAAACAACATGGCTTTTTTCCATGTCGAACCGCCCCAATAGCCGCTCCCATCCGGGGCGGGTTGTTGCCTCTATGCGCTTGCACCCTTCGGCGCGCGCCCAATTCTCAATTACGTTAAAAAGATGAATCCACGCTCGGGCACCCTCGCCCGCGCAGTGCGTCACCATGCAGGTTTTCAGGCGGTCATCGGAAATGCTTGTTAGCAGGACAGCCTTAATCTCGTCGCCGCTCACAGCTATCCAAAGTTGCCGCCGCCTGTCTTTTATATCTGCAATCAGATCCTCTGGTTTATAGATGCCGTTTTCGCAAAAACTGTTTAGGTGCCACTCGACCATTGGCAGCCAATCATCAACTTCACCAGATTTGACGGGGATCGGGGTCATAAGTTCTCCAACCCCCAGCCGTGAATGACCAGAGCGCCGTTTGTGCCGGAGTAAACCTCAAGCGTTGTCCCCGCAGGATACAGGCCCTGAATAACATCCGTTAGATCCGCAGATGTATTGGCGGCAATGGATGTCCCGAAAATCTCCGCATTCCCCGCAGCAGCGGATCCAGCCTCGGGAACCGTGTGCAGATATAGAGTTGCAGCCGTTCCAGTCGTATTCACAACCGATAGCCGCTTTATCTCTAGTGAGATGTTGTCCCGTACCGTGAAAATCGTTTGTGCCGAGCCGATAGCAGTTGCAGTGATGTTGAAGTGCGCAATTGCAACCGGGCGCGTTCTTACCGCCGCTAAATCGGCGGGAACCTGTCTAAACTGCATTTCGCGCATTAGAGCCTCCCGCTAGGCTGATAGTGTGCCTGAAACCCGTATGCGTCCGTCCAATTAAGCCCGGCTGGAATAACAATCCTTACACGAACATACCGCCCATCAACCGAAAACGGGATGTAACCGAGCGGCCCTTGCCCCGTAATCGGGGAAAATGTTGGCGTCGTAACGGATACGTCCCGCGCGCCGATTGACCCGGTAACCCCCAGAGTGTCCTCGTTGATGAGTGGTGTTATCTCGTCAACAAAAGTACGACGCCCCAGTGCGGGCTGGAAATCGCCAGTATCAAAACATGCTTCAAGTGAAGGCCCGTCAAGGGTGCTAAGACTGGTTCCAGAGAAGCAGGACAATGCCCGGCCCTCAGCACGGAACGTCGGACTATCCAGGCTAAGCATCATTGCGTCCAAGTCTGGGTACGCTGCGGCAACGTCCTCCAGAGTCATATCCTCACGCTTGGCAGAGACGAAAAATTCAACGCTGTTTTCGGTATACGACCAGTCTTTGGTTTCCCAATTGTAATAAAGCTGCTTTTCGAGGTTCCCAGACCCCTTAACAGGGAAGGTCCAGACAACGCACCGACGCGGCCAGTCAACTGCCCCAGAAACGCGATGGTATAGTGACGTCTCAGATGCCGACCTGAACCACTCCCAGATCCGGCCCCGACTGATTGTTGAAACGGTATCCCCATTTGTGACTGAAAACCCGTCATGACTTAGAAAATACGTCAGAGCACCGACCCTAACTGTGCTAAGCGGTGCCGCGCATCCCCGGTTTTTCTCAAAGTTTTCTTTTGCGAATACCGCACCGCCACCAGAGTATGTGATCCGGGAAATACCGTATTCCTGAAAAACAAGCCCGTAGTCGCCGCCGGCAATAGAGACCACCTTGCCCTGCCCTCTGTCCAACTCAACGCCTTGCGTTTGTGTTGCTATATCCGGCGTCCAGCTTCCTTCAGGGTTGTTAAACGGAGAGAACCGCAGCTTATAGGGCTGGTCGGATGCGTCTAAATCCTCGATATCTCCAACCACCAGGAAATCACCAACCTTGCCCATTGCATTTGCCTTGGGTGGCGTTGCGGCAACAAAGGTTGTACCCGTCTCAACGTCCGCGATGCGGTAACAGCCTTGCGATTTACTGTTTGCATAAAGGGCATCGCCAAATTGCTCAAAATTGAACCGGGCAAGAGTATTCAGGGAAAAACTCAAGCCTGATGCAATGACGGTGCCGTTGATTATCGTGTACAGGTCAGCAGTTGTTGCCACGGCAACGCAGGACGTCCCGTCTGCGCGCTCATATCCTATCGCGCCGAGAACATCCCCGCTAATGGTCGCGCTTGTCGTAAGAACGGACGGGGCAGGCTGATACCCGCGCGCCGATGGGATTGTGTTCTTGCACAACTCAAGGCCCGGATTCTTGTAATCAGTCTGGTCCGGGAGCCATGACCCAAACGGGTATTCGACATTCATTCGCAGACATCCCCGACAACATGAACAGGAGAGCCCGAAAATCGGCCGCTAATATCAACCTGATTGGCCGATTCAACTGACATGTCATAAGCCGATTTCCACAGGGTCGCTTTTTCAGCGTCTTGTTTCATGATGGAATGATGCATCAGGCAACCGTAAAAATAGACGCCTGGGTGTTTATCCAGAACGGCGTTCGTGTCTGTGTCATCCTCAAAGACAGATTTCCGCCCATAGTATATCATTGTTACGGTCACGTCGGCATCAGGCACGGGGTTAAGGTACATTTTCCCATGCTCGATTGCGTAGTGCGTAGGCTGGCCGCCGACACTATACATCTTGTCCAACGCATTAATCGATGTGGGATTAAGCGACCGGATAGGGTTGCCATCGATATAAACCCGAATGGCACCAAGATACCCGCTGGGAATGTCGATCCCTGTTGTTCCAACGAGCGTGGTCTCTGATTTCATCTCAGCCGTCCGCAGGTGGCGATTTATGTCAGAGTTTACAAGGTCGTAAACAACGGGAGAAGGCGCGCGACCGATTTCCGCAAGGAGGGCCGCCTTCAGTTCACCGAAATTGTCCATTAGAACGTCCCTTTCCACACGCGGAATGCGTCAGCATCACCACTCAACAGCTTCTTGCGCAGAACGTCTTGCGCGGCCGGGTCGCTGTGAGACACGCCGGCTTCCTTCAGCCACTCGTGGATCAACCAGTTTGGGATACGAGCAACCAGCTTGTTTTCTGAATATCCGTCAATTCCCGCGTCCCTGAGCGCTTTCGCGTCCTCAATCTGCGGGGTTGCGTCAAACGTCCTTTGCCGAATTAGCTTTCCGTCTTGCAGGCTGTTTTTTTCGAATAGTTTCATGCTTTTTCACGGCCTCTGGTCTATGTGCCTTGATCGCGTCAAAGTCAGATTTCGGCATGTCTCTTACGCCCATCTCATAGAGGCGGTTTTCCTCGCCGCGAACGGACGAGACTAAAATTTCAACTTTCATGGGAGTCCCCTAAGAGGTAGGAGCGCCCCCGTAGGGACGCCCCGTATTTGTTACGACAGGTCGTAGATGCCGCCGAGTGCCTTTTCGTTGCGAACCTTCAGGGTCAGTTCGCAGACAACCTGGCGCTTCTCGTTGTCGCCGGTCTTTGCCAAGGCCTTGTTGGTCATACCGCGCAGGGTCGGGATTTCGATCATGTCCGACTGGACGATAAACAACTGATCCGAACCCATCTCACGATCCATCTTGAACTCAACGGTGCCCCAAGGGGTCATATAAACGTCGGTGACGTTCACGACCTTGGTTTTGCTGGCATCGATGGTTGCACGCTGGTTGTTCGACCCGGTGAAGCCCAGAACGGTGCTCATCTGACCCGAAGGCAGATAAACAGTGTCAGGCTTGCCGCCATTGTCCCACACTTCCTGCATCACACCGTCAAAGATGGTCTGAGTCAGAGCCCGTGCAGTACCGCCGGTACGAGCTGCAGCGCCTGCACCGGTTGCCGAGGTGGCGCCTGCGCCTTCGCTGATGTTGCTTGTCAACCAAGTCGGCAGACCGCCCAGTTCACGTGCAGTTGTCGAGTTGCCGGCAACTTTGGCGTTATTCAGAAACAGGGCGCGTTCAATGTCCAGTTTCTGCTCTTTGGCGACTTTCATCACCTCGTAAGCCATCGCGCGGCCTTTGCCAGCATTGTCCAGGCCCTCGTCGGTGTCAGGAATGACAACCGCGTTTTTGAAGATCTGGGTGTAGTTGCCGACGCGGGTTTGCGCGGTGCGGGCTTCCGCCGTGGTGTCATCACCTTCGACGTGCGCATTGTTTGCCGATGCGCGCAGGGCGTCAGTCAACCACTCGGTGTTGGTCGACGACGCTTTGCCCTTCGAAGACTTGCTGTAAAGCGGAGTCTCGTCGGGGTCTACGTTGGTGATGATGTTGGAGAGATCCTCACGAATACTGTTGGAGTAGTCGTATGAGTCGAAGGTATTTGTTGGCTGTGCCATTTGCTAAGTCCTGTGATTAGGACCGCGCGTTCAATCTCCCGAAAGGAGTAGATCGACAGCATCATTCACACTGCCGCTTTGCTTGAGGCGGTCCATTTGCTTCTGACGTGCCGCCTTCACCTGCTCTGCTTTGTCGGGTTTGGACCCTGCCTTGAGTTTCTTAGGGGCCTTGGAAACCTTCTTGGTCACTTTCGGCTTTGCCTGCTGAATCTCGCGGTATTTGCGCGCATCTTCGATCACTCGGATCATGCGATGGTCCACAAGTCCGGCCATTTCTTCAGCCGAAAACCCGTAGTTGCCACCCGTTTCCATCACCTTCTGTGCTGCAGCCTGGAAAACTGCCGGTTCACGCCATTCAGGGAAAACACCGAATAGCTTTTCGGTTTCCTCTGCGCGTGTCCGTTCGATTTCCTGTGCCTGCAGCGCCTGATGATGCTGTGATGCCTGCTCCTTGCGCTTTTGACGCTCGCCCCATTGCTGCTGAAGTGCGAACACTTCTTGCGGGGTTCGTTCTTGCGCAATGTCTGCCCAATTCGGTTCCTGTTCCATAGGAACCGCCCAATATTCCAGAGCTTCGGAGAGCTGCTGTTTGATCTGGGAAACCTCTTGGTTCTGGCCTTCAAGCGCCTTGCGCTGTCCTGCCAGTTCCATCGTCTTTTTCGTATAGTCCGACTGGCGCATAAAGCCCGCAGTCAGGTCCGAAAGTGAGACCTCTTGTTTCCCGTTGACCGTTTCAATCTCAAAGACCGGATCGTCATCTTCTTCGACGGTGTCCTCTTCTTCGATTTCATCGGTTTCCTCGTCGCCTTCGTCCTCGTCGTCGGTTTGGCCGTCATCGGCTTCCAACTCGTCGGCTTCCAGTTCCTCGGTTTCGGACTCTTCGTCCGTTTCGACCTCATCGGTCACGTCATCCGCTTCGGGGGTAGCCTGTTTAGGTTCCTCGAACATCAGACTTGCTGCATCTTCGACTGAGATTGCCTCGTTAAGGTTCTCATCCATTGTCGTTAGATTCCTCTAATTGCTGCGCCGCGCTCAGAAGCCCTTTCACGACTTCATCCACGACGTGGTGCTTTGTCAGTGCCTTCTCACGGTCCTCTTGTGAGGTTGCCGCAGACATGACCTTTTTCGTCAGCCGGGCCTTGTAGGCTTCAACGACTGACTGAAAATCTTCATCATTTAGGAGTTGTTCGATGCGCTTGGCGTTCATTCGCCAACCTCATTATAGGGAACGGCGGGAGTGCTTTTGAACTCCTGCGCCTCACGATCGAGCGCGCCCGTAACAGCATCCATTGCCATCTTGTCGCGCTTGTAATCGTCCTCGTTTACCGCTTTGTCGCGTTCCAGCTCCAGTTTCTGCATGTTCGCCTGAACATCTGCCGCAGACTTAAACGCTTTGCCTCGTGCTTCTGCCTCTTTAACCGCCAGTTCGCGCTCCCTGATGTCCAATTCGCGGGACTTGAGGGCGATTTCGGCTTGGTCTTTTGAGGCACGGTTGGCTGTCTCCTGCTGCATGTTCTGTATCTGAGCGGCCGCCATCTGCATTGCCGGGTCTGGCTGCTCGGACTGCTGCTGAGGCGGTGGAAGTTTTGCCGGGTCATGCAGGAACGGTTCGATACTCTCGACGCCGTATGTTTCTGCCATACGTTCAGCCGTGGCAAACAACTTACTTTCGTCGACCATGCGCGATTGACCCATCATCAGCTTTTCTTGCACTTGACTCATCAGCATGTAGAGCTGCCGCTTTTCGTCCCGATCGCCGCGGCCCATACCAACATTCACAGTCATGTCTGTGCGGTCTTTCCATGTGCGGGGGTTCATCGATACCCACTGACCTTTAAGCTTGAGCGCAATCTCTTTCATCGGCCCGGCGCGCAGGTCGCGGTGAATGCCCAGAAACAAATCCCGCAAGCCGGTTTCCGCAAAGGTGCGGGCTATCAGCTTGGTTTTCTTCTGAGAGGCGTTCATGATTTGTTGAATGCCCGTTGCCGTTTTGTTCAATGACTCAGCGTCAAGACCCTGGTTGTACCGCGTTGCGCCTGTGCGCTGCTCTTTCACGCTCTCAAACGCCTCCATGAGGGGGAGCGTTGCGCCTGCAATGGACGGAGGGGCATAAAAATTCAAAACATCGGAGCCGTACCGGATGGGAGAACCATGCGCCGGGTTAACGATATCGTTGTAGGTGTTCGGTGTTATTTTATCCTCATCTACAATCGGACGCCCGTACTGCGTGGCATAGATGTTATCCAGCGTGGTCCGCATCAGGATGGTTTTGATTTTTTGGATATCGTCAACCAGTTCGGCCATAGACCGACCAACGTGGCGGTGCGGCATGATGTAAGGCGTCAGGGACGCGAACGGCAGGCCAGAGACTTCCTCAATCGCCTCGCTGCCATCTTCCCATTCCATGATCTGGGAGCCGTCACCAGTGGCCCAAACCTTCAAGAGTTCAGTAATGCCGTCATCGTTCCGGTCGGCCCATAGATACGCCTCATAGACGCGCACAGTCTGGGTTGGACCGTCGCCCTCGTCTGCCTCGGATTCGAAGTGGTCCTGAGTGTCGTTGCGGGCATCGTCCTGAAACTCGTCCTCATCGTCAAAGGCGCGGTCTATGCTTTCCTGAGAAAACCCCATCGCCTTTAGGTCGCTGCGTGTCAGCTTGCGGTGATGTCCGCAGCACGGGACGCCATCCAATCCAACCTTGTTCCACCGCGGAGTGATAAAGAACTCTTCCTGTGGAATGGTCTCGATCACATACTGCTTGGACTTCTTGACGCAGCGGATCTTAATGTCGATCGACCCGGTTTCCTCGTCCTGATCGGATTCAAGGATTTCATATTCGCCATCAATCTGGGACAGAACCGCCGTCAGTTCATCCGGGGTCAGATCCTCGTAATCCTCGATCGTGATGCGCTCTTTGTCCTCCCAGCCAAATCGGACATAGGAATTCTGAGAGATCAGCGCTTCCTTGACCCACACATACAGGTTTTCAAAGCCGCGATTCTTCTGCCAGAACAAATGGGAAACAACGCTGGTTTCCTGCTTGGCTGCGTCCTCATCCTCTGGCCCGACCGGGTCAAACTCAAGGATATCTTCGGCAGAGGTGAACACGTCCAGAATATCGGGTAGAATGGCCTCAATCGCGTCAGATACGTCCGTCGAGACAAACTGAGACTTGCCCCTCTTCTCGTCGCCATACTTCTCGCCCAGGTATCTGTCATTCAGATCCGTGCGGATGTTTGACGCATCCTTATCGGTCGCGTCCTGAATCAGGCGCGAGATCGTGCTTTTAAGCTGGTTCATCTATTGCGCCTCTAAAAGATACGACTCAAGCAGCGCCCGCATTCGGTTCGCTTGCTCGGTGTTTTCCGGTTTGCCGTTTTTGCTGAGGATATGGGCTAGGCTGTCATCAAACAGGACATAGTTGCGTGTTCCGTCGCCTGCACCGCGCGAGCCTTGATCTAGGTACTTGATGCCTTTGATGCCTAAAGGCTTATTAATGATTGACCCGTCTTTAGTGCGTATCGGTCTGCTAGCATTTGACGCTAATGCGCCTGCGCTATTCGTTTGACCGATTGCGGAATCTCCACCCAAGTGGCGATAGAGCCCCGCGCCTGTCATATCTAGGTCTGGAATCCAATCCTCTGGATATTTAGCTTCGTTGTACCCGAAGCGGTCCAAAATAGAGGGCTGATCCCTCAAAGGCGCATCCCAATCAAGGAAATCCTCTGGTTCGGCGTCTATGGCGACCTCGTAAAGGCGGCCTTCTGGAAACCCCTCAAGATAGTCCTGCGCGAATTTACGAATACCCTCATATTCTTCAGGGTTATTCCGCAGCGGCGCCCAATCGTCGTTCCAATCAAAGAACGCCTTGGCTAAGGTATCTGGGTCTCTGATTGTCTGTCGCGCGATGGCTTCGAAGTTATCGAATTCCGCAGCGCTCAATCCGGCTTCAAGTGCGCGGGAATAGTTGTCCGTGTTGTTGTAGCCGTTAGCCGCTAGCGCCTGTTGATACCCCCGCGCTACATCTTCGGCTTCAGCAAAATAAAGCCCGTGCCCGTAAGCCTGCGCTCCCTCGCCCGTGCCAATCTTATTCATGCTGAACTTGTCAAAGTCATGCGGCGAACCGTGCCACACGCGAAACGCACCCAACGTATTCGGATCGTACCCCTTCACCAGATCATCAGCGACGGACAAAATGCCCTCGCCCATCTTGTGGCTATACATCGGCAGTGCCAGAGCAGCGCCCGCTGCAGCGTATTCAGCCGCATTACCAATCGTCGGGTTGTTCCAGAGATTAGCCGATGCGTCAGCCGCTGCGCTCATGTCGCCTGCGTCTGTGAACTCCAGTGCCTGCCCCGCGGTCTGCACCTTACCCGGCAAGCCAGTTGGCCCCAGATACTTGTTCGCGGGTTTGGCAATGTAGTAGTCGAGCATGGAGTCGAGCCATTGGCGGCGGTTCTGCCCCGCCTCTCTCGAAAAGAAATCAGCCATCTTACACCTTTAAACCCGACTTTCGAGGCGATTTAATTTCGCTGCCCTACGCACCCTGCGAAACTCTTTGCGAGACAAACGCTCACGCACCAAAGATGGACGCATCGCCGCTGCGATGTCATCTTCTATGGTGCGATCCGGGTAGATCCTTATGGGGGCTTCCGGGTTGCGGTCTGGGCTGTAGTAACCGCCTTCATACTCAACCGTTATCAAAGGTAACCATTCCATCCCGCACCCCTTAAATCATTGAAAATTCAGGCACCGGAATTGAACCCGTGTGCTGCTTTCTTGTCAGGCTGGGGAATAGATCCGTTAACGCCCACACGGCTGCGTCGGCCCGATCCGGTGACCAGCCCGTGACCTTGCTATCAAACCCGGTTGTGACCGAGCACATTTGGTCCTCAAGCTCGGGGAACTGCCCAATGTGGAACACCTTGCCGCGCTCATACAACGCCGCTACGGGCTCGGCCCTAACCGCCTTGCCCTTTGTTGCCCTTACGCCCCTATACGGCACGTCTGAGGCCTGTGCGCGGATTGTGGACTCAACCATATCCCCGCCTTGGTTTATCTCCGCGACAATCCTGTCTGCATCGAGGCTGTGATACAGGCTGATTGCCCGTCGCGCCCATTCCTCTGGACGGTACTTGCCACTCTCATCTGCGAGAATGTAGGCGTTGCCGTCCTTACCCAAGCCAGCCGCGATAATCCCCGTCTCATCAGATCCGGCGTTGTTTGACACAGCCGGGTCGATCGCAATAACGATACGCTGCATCTGGACGGGATAATCTCCATCCTCCTGCAGCACCGAGCGATGGAAGTATTCACGACGCCACAGTGCGTTTTCATCGTCGGCTACATACTCACCGAGCAGGAATCGCTTCTTTTGTCGCTCAGGTAGCGCCTCAAGGTCAGCCAAGTAATCCCCTGACAGGTTGGCTTGGTTGTCATACGGGTTGACCACGCAGTAAGCGTACTGGCTCCGGTCGATCGGAACCTCATCCTGTGGGTCGACACCTTCACGCCAGAGCCGGTAAGTCCAGTGCATCCGCGTCGTTGGGTTCAGCGTGCCGTAGAACCGCTGAGACATGATGCCCCCGTCCTGATACTCAACCTGTTGAGCCAAGCGCGAGCGCAGCAACGTGAACCAGTGATAAGGCCACTCGCTGATCTCCTCGCCGTGTATCGTGGCGTATTCGCGGCCCAACATCTTTTCAACGGCCTTGTCATCGTTCAGCCCGCCGAGCCATATCTCTGCCCCGTTAGGGAATTCCCAAACACCGTCTAGCTTGTGAAAGGTTGGCTGGGGAATGCCGGGATATCTGAGCGACCACATTTTAGGGAACGTATCCATTGCGATAGATACACGGGCCGCTGACATTTCCTTTCGAACAATTAGGTGCCTTGAACCCGGCGCGGCTAAAGCCCTGTCCTGATCGCATGACACAAGCAGAGCAGACTTTCCCGACCGCGACCCGCCATATAGCAGATTGTAGCGATACCCCTGCTCTAGCACGGTCTTCATTGCGCGCTTCTGGCCGGGGTTAAGTTTGAATGTCAAAGTTTCTTAACGTCCGACGCGATGTTGATAACAAACCCGCTATCGCCCGTTTCCATTGTGACGCTTTGCAAGTCAGGCAGTGATTTGCGTAAAAGTATCTCAATTGCCTTCAGTCTACCGCTATCTAACTCAACTGGCGGCGCGTCAGGGTCGGTTGCATTTGCCTCTGGCATACCAAGTGCATAATTTTCCAACCTTTTTATGAGCTGGGTAGCTTGGATTCGCGACCTGATTTGCTCTTGCTGTAATTTGGTTGGCGCTTTCTTTGGTTTAGCCATGACCTATCAGGTCCGACGCACATGGGAGCGTGTCGGTTGCCTGCCTCTAGCTTGTGTTGATTATTTTGTTAAAGTCCCAGTGTGACCTTGGAGATTGCCTTATTCAGCAAGTCATATACATCGGGCTCTGTGATGCCCAAAGTGTTGGCTATCTCTGTGAGAGATGCGCCGCGAGCCCTGAATGTCAGAGCGAACATCATTGCATCCTCCCGATCAGCGGCCACGTCCTCACCCATAAGGGCACGAATTGCATCGTCCTCGGTATATGAGGCGCTCACCTGATCGTTTAGCAGTGAGTCGATTTCAATCATTGGCTACCCCTGTAGGTCTCAACGGCCTTGTCCAGCCAGTCGCCCGCCTGTAGGGCTGCGCTTACGTTGGCGTCGAACTGTCGCCCGTTGAATGTCTTGCCATCGCTAGCGTTTTGCACGGCGTACCATGTCACCCGATTATCGAGGTCGTTTGTTACCGCTTCGCAAAACCCGGCGATAACGTATTCCTCGTTAGTGGGGGTCAATGAACCATCCCCTGCGTATTGCGCTGAATGAATTGCGTTACCAGCATTTCAATAACCTGCTCATCCGACATGTTAGTGATGAGCGTGAACCCTTCCTCGTCAACCTCGTACTCAAAGAATAGGGGCTGATCTTCATCTGGGTCCATCATTCCCCCGGAATTGGTTGCCAGCCGGTTTCCGCTGGGCTGGCGCAGCGTACGCTATGGCGTAAAGGTCATAAATTTACGTTATGACGTAAGCGCTATAAACTGGCATTGTGTTCGGCGGAAGTAACATTAAAGAAAACCCGCCCAGAGGCGCATCGTTGAGAGGCGGGCCAGTTCTTCGGGCGCACCCTGGGACGCAGAATTGGTCTACTCGCTTACGCTATTTGGGCCTGTCAGTACCGTTCAGGCTCCGCGCTCAGGAGGCACATCGAACTCCGCTTTATCAGTGCGGCGCTAGGCTATCCAGCTTTAAGGCTTCGATATGCCACCAAAGGGCGGAATCAAAATGGCCTGCCCATCTACTAGGCAAGCCATCCCGTTGGGATGATAATAGCGTGTTCCATCCCATCAGTCAACAACTTCTGATAGATGCTCAACCGCTTTGACGAAAACTTTGCCCTTTGCGGTCAGCTTTCCATCTATCATGGGATCGACCCAGCCGCGCGAAACCGATTGAATGATAGCCCGGTCACCTAACCCTAACTGGTTGAACCAGCCGCGCCACCTATTCCAATTGTTTGTCGCCGCCCTGTGGATTTCATCCTCGTCGCGCGCGTCTGGGGCTTCATCCGGATTTGCTTCGAATGACTCGGGCAGAAACTCCACTTTTGCCACCTTTGCGGCCATGCTCTTACCCAGACAGACGCGGTGATAGCGCGCCTCGGCGTTTGTCAGCCCGGCATAGACAGACCACAGCCCCACGGCGTCCTCCACTGTGCAAGCAGCGAAGAACGCCCGACCGGCAGGCTCCCCGAGCGCCTGGAACTGCATCATCTCCCACTTATCGGCCTTATGCCCCATCTGTCGGGCTCTAGCTTCCAGAGCTGGCTTGTGAGGATTGCGGCCGAGCCTTTCGGTCCGGATCTCATCCATACGCTTCCGACCCCGTGCCCTCTTTCGTGGTGCTGGTGCTATGTCAAAGCTCTTGCGGTTTCGCTTATCACCCTTGCCCATATTACTCTAAGACCCCCAAACTTACGGCCAGAAGAATTTTCCCGATGAGACCCCCGAATCCTTCCGGGTCGACCGCCGCAACCAAGAAAAGAAAAAAGCAGAACGTTCCAAATCTCATAACTCACCCCTTCCACAAATGGCTGATTGCCTTGGAAACGCTGCACCCATCACCCCTGCCCCCCAAATATCTCATTGTGGATCTCTTCTCTCGTTGGCTTGCGTTCTGCCTGCCTGTGCGCTTCCCGTTTCCAGTAATCGCGCTCCCGGCGCAGCGTTCCGTTCTCATTGCGCAGCCGGCTTATTGTGGCCTCTTGGTTGTCCACTTGCCTGCATAGCTGGCTTATCTGTGTCTCGATTTGCTTGGGGGTCATGCGGCCATCTCCACTGAGCGGGCCATTGCTATAAGCAAGTCCCGAAACTCTGGCGGGGTTGCTATTCGGGCTGTGCTATCCTTGCCGCCACCCTTGAACGCCATGAGGCCAGCCTTGCGGCAGTATTCAATCCCGTGCTTTGCAACTGCCTCTTGCGGGAAATCCTCATCCCTGACCTTAGTGACACCCCAACGCAGTGAAGGAAGCGGGTCGACCCCGACGGCATAAAGTAGCGTCGGCTTTGGGCAATAATGGCCGTACTGTCCCTGCTCTACGCAGCATGTCCACCCATATTCGTCAGCCTTCACCCATCCTCCTGAGCGAGGCGGTTTGTTTAGTCCGAAATGTACCCAAGCATGACTTCCCCATGGGTGCTCTAGAACGCCCCCATAGGTTCGGACATCAAATAGCGCCGACTTAAAACATCCGCTGTCATCACCCTTGCGCTCAACTTTGCCGCGCTTAATGTTTCCAGGCTGACCTTTCCACATTCTACCCCAGCGCTGACATGGGGAATGAGCAACAACCGGGTACGGCCCGCCGTACATACGCGCGTCCCGCTCCTCATCCCACGGGTCAACGCCCGGAAGGTTAAAATAACTACCACCAGTTTGAACGTAGAGCGCAGCTATCTGGATATGTGATTGCTTGGGGGTCATGCGCCCGGCTCGTCATCAGCCAAACGCCAAAGCCAGGTACGTTTGACCCATTCACGCTCCAAAAGCCCAAGACGCCAGAAATAACCAAGCGCGCCGCCTATAGCCTGCCGAGTTTTCCCAATCGTCGCATCTTTCGGCAGCATGTTCCTCACGTCATTTGTTGTAAGTTCCCCATGCTTATGGAACAGCGCCTCGTAAATGGGGAACAGTGAGGGTCGGCCTACTTTGTTCGGGGCAAATGCTTTCCTACTGGAGCGCCCCGCGCTGGGAATGCCGTTAATCATCGCATCCTCAAGCGCGCGCGCCTCATCTGCGCTGTACTTCTGCAAGGAAACGTCATCGACGGCGTGGTCTCTCCCCTTGTCCTCGTTTCGGTAATTGAATGGCTTCTGAGAATGCAGGGTCATAGGCCTTCTCCATCTTCAAGAATTTTTGAAATAACCTCGCAGCCGTGCATGACTGTCGAATGGTCGCGGTCAAAAAATGCGGAAATTTGCAGAAGCGAAAACCCAAACTGCCTGGATTTCCACATGCAGTATTGCCGGATCCTAACAACCGTTTTACTCCGGACTGGACTCAGAATTTCATCAACCGTCACGTCAGACGATTCAACCGCGGCATTCACGATATCCCACATTGGTTTCGTGTCCATTAACCCCAAGACGCGAGTCACCTCGGCCTTGATATCAACCCCAAAGTCCCGGCCCTTATCCCAATGGGCCTTTGCCGCTTTATTTTCTTGCTGCGCCATTCTCATCATCGCGTTCATTTCGAGCCTCCAAACCGGCGCGGCGTGAATCCGGCCTTTTCAAGAATTTTCGTTGCCTGCTCAGGCGTGACTGGCGGCGTTTTCTCTTCAACGCGCTCAATACGAGGCGTCCGAGAAACCACGAGGGCGCGAGCTTTCATGATTTCCGCCCTCACATGCCCCTCATTCGGCATCTTGTTGGGGTTGCTGAGAACTGCCGCCTTGCAGGCGTTCTGTATCTCGCTCAATGGATAGTCCTGAAGCGCATCCATCCAGTCAGTAAGGGTGCGGTCATGCGCCAAAGACCCGCGGTCACGATCCCAGCCGAACCGGTCGAATTTCTTTGCCAAGACCTCCATCTCAACGGCCACCATTGCCCGATGTTGCGCCAAGTCCTGCGAGCCTAGCGATCTGCTCAAGGGCAGGGTCAGATTTGTTTTGGGGTCTCTGGGCAGGTTGGTTACTGCTAGTTCGGTTGTCATAATTGCCCTCCATGAGTTTGGTGAAATTCTGAGACTTGATCAGCCAATCGAACCCAAATCCGGCCCACGGCTTCTGTGTTCTCCCGCAGAGGAAGTCTGAGGCTTGCGCCTTCTCAACGGCGATACGCCAGCCCTCGACCCCGTCGCATTCCTGCAGCCGGGCGCGAATTTGCTTAGAACGATTTGGAGATATCTTCTGGACTTGGGGCCATCCGGAAACCTCAGCCGCTGTGTTGTAAATCTTTACAGCTTCAGTCAGCCCATTTGCGGGCGAAACGGACATGGATACGTTAGTATCCTTATTATATAACTCTGGTTCTAACTCTAACTGGCATCGCTGGGGCATATGCTTGGGGGATGCGTTCGCATTAGTGCCTCCATTGTTTTTATTGGATTTTTTATCCCAACGTGATTGCGCTGCTGCTTTAGCTTTCGCACTCTTTTCTGTCGTGTTTTGAATCTCTTTTTCGACTCTTTCGTTGAAAAGGCCGTTTTGTGTCTCAATGATTTTGCCCTCGGAAATCAGGTATTCGAGCGACTTCAGGAAGGATGCTTTTGACTTACAACCGCACAGTCGGGACAGGCGATTATCGTCCCGCTCAATGGGTCCGGCCATCTCATACATCTTGGCAATGAGGGCGATGTAAACGCCTGTCTCGGCGTCGGACATTCCGCGCGTTCCGGCCAGCCAGTCAGAGGGGTAAAAGGCGATGTGCAGGATGCTCATTTACTTCCTCCGTCAAAGATATATGTAAGGTATGCTCCTGCCATGATCTCGCGCGCCAGAGCGGCGAAACCTTCAAGGGTAAGATCCGCCCATAGGTCAGCCGGAAAAGCCCCACAGAAAGCCCGCATTGGGACCGTGGCGCGGGTTTCCATACGGTCACCCCGCCATATTACTGCAGGGATCTTGCCCTGCCGTTCTGCGGCCTCTGTGGCTTGCTTCTTCCAGCCATCAGCGCAGGTGCTTGCTTTCGCGCGGCGCTTTAGTTCCGGTGAAAACGGAAACGCCGGTTCATCTGGGATTAGGTCATCAAACCCCGGTCCTTGATACTGGCGCAGGTTGCGGGCAAAGGTGATGCCGGTGAGGGCGAACAGCTCTTTCGCCACCTCACGTTCATACGACGCGCCCTTTGTGCGGCTGTGGCTACCCAAGGTCAAAACCCTCCTGCTTTGGTTGCGCAGGCGCAGGGACAAATAGGTCGGGCTGTCGATAGGCTTCCTCAACCCGTTTGCAGGCTATGTCGAAATATTCCGGGTCCAGTTCGATACCGATGCCTTTACGGCCCATCTTGGCGCAGGCAACTAGGGTTGTTCCGCTGCCCATGAAGGGATCTAGGATTGTATCGCCTTGGTTGGTCCAGCTTTGAGCGTGGTCATGCGCCATTGCGTAAGGCATGGGAGCAGGGTGCCCGTTGCTCTTGTTGCTGTTGTTGGTCAAACGCCAGTAATTGAAGCGCATCCCGAATGGCTTAATTTCTTTTCCAACCCCAGAGCTTTTCTTGGTTGTACCGTCTGGCTGCCTGTCCGTCCCGTGCATTAAAGTCCCGGCCCATTTATTCGGGCGGTCTTTGATCGGGTTGAATGTCCTAGGTGCGCCTTTTGAAAAGACAAACATGTACTCAAACCCAGAGAAATAACGCACATCCTCTGGAAAGTTCACGTTATCTTTAACGTAAATCATAGTGTCATGCAGGTTTAAACCGCAGTTCATCGCGTGTAGCGCCTGCCGAAAAGAACTGCCTGTTTCAGAGCCTTTTATTGTGGCGTCTGCTACATTCCACATACACACCGCGCCGCGCTTCAAGCACGTTGCGACCCCGGAAATTGCATTTAGCAGGTCTACACCTTGGAAATCCTCGCCATAGTTGCGCAGATTATCGTAAGGCGGCGATGTCACCACAGCGTCAACCGGGTCCAGCAGCGGCATAACCTCAAGACAATCGCCCTGTATTAACCGGCAGTCGCCTATGCGCTCTTCGCGAATAATAGCCACTCACTCGCCCCCGCTTTTCGCAGGGAGAGGCGCGGAACCAGCGCTCGCCTTAGATGTACCTGATTTGCCGGTTTTCCTTACCCTGCCCTTGATTTCGCTATCCTTGGTGCTAATATTGTTAGCTCGGGGAAGAAACGTGAATGCGCTCTTGGGGCAATCAATCCCTGCCTCTGCGCACATTTCAGAAAGCACACCATACCAACTGGCGGTGAAGCGACCCTTGAATTTCGCGTAACGGATGGAGTGATGTTTGACGTTAAGCTCGGCGCAGATTGCGTCAGAGCCCAAAGCACTGGTGATTTGATGCACGATACTGTCCATATCGCACATGATGCTAAATCATTTAACAAAGGTCAAGCTAAAAAGCAGAGTTGGCGTAAAGCAATTAAGCAATTTAAGGTCAACACCATGAACCCGGAGAAGCCCAGACCCTACCTGGATATTGCGGAGCGTCTGAAATGGCACCGCGAGGAAATCCAGAAAATGACTCAGGCTGACTACGCCGAGTCCATCAACATAAAGCGACCTGCTTACTCCCTATGGGAAGCTGGATCTCACCGCTTATCGCTGGATGGCGCTCTCGCTCTACGGAAGAAATACGGGCTATCAATGGACTTCATGTATGAAGGCATAGATGATGCGTTGCCGATGACCTTGCGCAACGCTTGGCGCGATAAGCCCTGAGTCAGTTCAAATAGAAAATCGATAGTCAGGCCGGTCTTTCTCGCGGCCTCAATTAGTATTTCTTCACGTTCCATTCTGTACCTTTAGGGATTTTTTTTATTACCCCCTCACCCTAGAGATGCGAAGTCTCAAATTGCAATATCCTAGGCGTTCATTTTGAACGCTCACTAAATATGCGCTATATAGTTATGTTTAATGGGGAAAACTTAATCAGTCGTGCCTCGCTGATGTTCGCATTAGGGTTTAGGGTCGCACATAGCTGGATTAAATCCTCGCTCAAAGGGGTCCCTCTGACTGCTGCTGCACCAACCTCATTGACCAACCGAACTGCTCCCGCGCGACCATCTGGGGTCGCCTCCCATTTTACCCCGATCCGTCGGCAAACCCCTTGATCTTCCCTCAGCAACAAGCGCCGATAAACGGTTGTACGGTTCTGCCCTATATATGTGGCGAGCTCAGAAACCCCCCACGGTCCAGGGTCTTTTACTAGCGTGATGATTAACGCGCGCTCGAGGTAATCGACCCCTAAAGCTGCGTAAATTCTCATGATCCGGCCAGCAAAATCCAAATAAAGCCGCGCGTCACTTGTTATCTCATCACCCATTAAAACCACCCCTAATAACACTATACATAATACTGATTCGTCAGGCGACGGGAAGTAATTGCTAAACCTGAATATAAAATTTTTTAGCAATATGGTATTGCATTGTAAATTAGTTTAGCATATTCTCTCTACATCAAACGGGAGATTGATATGTTTTGCGAACGCATTGCCGCTGGTCAGAGAACAGCTCCTAGTTGGACTGTTTGTGACCGTGAAATCGACATTACAGATGTGTGGGTGGAAGAGACCGATCCGCTGAATGAGCGGAATGAGATTGCCACGGCATACCTTGAAGATGCTGGATTAGACGGTCAGCTTGAGATTGCCGGGATTTCAATAACCGAACCCGAAGGCGATAAAACTTACCGCGACCGTAATTGGGCTGCTAAAGTTCTTGGCTGGTCTGCAATCTACCGCATTGAAGAATACGAATATGCCGAACCCGGTATTGGTGACGATATTCGCTATGACGAGTGGAAGGAGTCTTTGTCATGATCCTTCTGGAAAAATCTCCATACGATGCGGATCTCGGGGAAATGATTGGCCGCGACCCCCGCAAGCTGACCGCGGAGGAATTCGCGGCGCACCTACCGGATGCACAAGTCGGGTTCAAGGCCATACGCGCGAAGTGCCTAGATTGCGCGCACAATTGGCAGGAGGTCCGCAAATGTACCGCCACATCATGCCCATTGTGGCACCTACGTATGGGCTCCAAGCCTAAAGCCTTGCGCGAAATTCGCGGTGAAAAAATGAAGGAGTCGCTGTCATGACACGCCATTTCAAAACAGAGCAGGACGCAGCAGTAACCAGTGTTTCGTTTTCGTGTATCGCGTCAGAGGGCAATGACCCGCAGCGGGTGGAAGCCCCGCACCCGCGCGACCCTGAGAATATGGACCCTTACGGGGCGCAGAACCATCCGTTACCGCCGTTTGTTCCGAGGGAGGACTAAGCCATGACAGAGACAAAGTTCACGCCGGGGCCTTGGGAGGTTCCAGACCAGGCGTACACCCGCAGTCTCACAGTTGTGACGGCAGGCGGAATGGATGCACCTATGATCCTATGCAAGGGGTCCGGAGGGGCTGCTTCTTACACAGATAAATTATGCGAACTTGGATGGAAAGACGATGGTGAATGGATCGCCAACGCTCACCTAATCGCCGCAGCGCCGGAACTGTATGACGAGATGCAAGAACAGGCCAACTATCATTGGCGTGAGTACAGGTATTTTACTGACTTAGGTCTCGATGAAATAGCGGCAGTTAACAAGCATCAGGCCGAGAAAGTTGACAAACTTCTAGCCAAAGCACGGGGGGAAGCATGACCCGCAGAGCATTAGAGCGCTTGAACGCCCCGCAGATGCGCCGTGACTGGCTGGCCGAACGGTACAAGCTAATCATTCTGGCCGCCCTTGTCGTATGCGCTGCAATTGCGGCGCTGGGCACCAACTAGACACCGAGTTCTCGCCAACGGGCGAGACCAACGACCCCGGCGGGTATTTTCCTCCCGTCCCGCTGGGGTCAACTAGGAGATTTCAAAATGACCAAGCAAGAGAAGATAGAAGATCCCAAGAGCGATGTGCTTAAAGGTCTCGATCTGTTGCGCGCGCCGTTCCCCGAGAACGCCATTTCAAAGCTGCCGAAGCCGACGAAAAAACAAACAGAGGCAGTCAGAGATGACTTCAAGAAAGGTGTTCGTTGCCAAATTTGCGGCGGATGGCACCACCCTAAAGTGGTCCACCTTGACTACGTTGGTCACGCGGCTTTGACAGACCGCCTACTGGATTGCGATCCGCGTTGGAACTGGGAGCCCCTTGCATTCACTGAAAAAGGAGCCCCCGCACAAGATGAAAACGGCGGTATGTGGATTAAGTTAACTGTCTGTGGTGTGACGCGGTACGGATACGGGCACCCAGACGGCAAGAGCGGCGGGGACGCGATTAAAGAGGTTATCGGTGACGCTTTACGTAATGCGGCTATGCGCTTCGGCGCAGCGCTCGACCTTTGGCACAAGGGCGACCTGCATCCCGATCCGGCGCCGGAGGAGGATAAAAACCAAGCCCCTAAAGAGCAGGAATCCAATCTCCAGCGTTTGGACGTAGAGAAAATCCGCGATGCCATGCTTGCAGCAATCCGAGGAAACGGAGCGGCACAGGTCCAGGCTGATCCAAGGTTCAGTACCGATTTATCTCTGCTCCGCAGTCAAGCGCCTGAACTGGCGGCCCAGATTGAGGCTGAGATTACCACACAGGCCGAGGCTCAAAAGCCCGTCTTGGAAGGCGATGAAATCCCTTATTGATAGGAGGAAAGACATTGAGTGAACTATGTGTAGTGGGTCATAACAACCCGCCCGACCCGATTGACGAAGCCCTCGCGCCTTACGGTGACACCATCACCGAGGCTGAGGGATGGCTTGATGGGTCAAAGGTTGAAAACGAAGGCCAGATGGATGCCGTTGACGCCCTAACTAAAGAAATCAAGGCCGCGTTGAAATCGGTCAATACCAGCGAGAAGTCAGCCGCTGCCCCACTGCATGATGCGTGGAAGGCGGAAAAGGCACGATGGAAGCCGACGATTGACGACCTGTCCCGCATCCGCGACGGACTCGTTTCCCTAGTTGGTGACTTCAAAAAGAAACTGGCCGCCGAAAAGGCTGCAGCAGAGCGCGCAGCATGGGAAGAGGCCGACAAGGCACGGCGCGAAGCCGAGGCCAAAGCCGCCGAAGCCGCAAGCGGTGACATTGACGCACAACGCGAGGCCGCCGCCGCCAAGGAACAGGCCGCAGCACTGGTGAAAGAGGCCAGCGCCGCTCGTAATGATACCGTCAAGGGAATGCGGAAGGTCCAGAAGTACGAGATTCAGGATCACCGCGAAGCTCTACACGACATTGCAAAGAACGACCGCGATGCCGTGACCGGGTTTATTGACGAGTATGTGCGGCGAAACTTCAAAATTCGTAGCATTAAGGGCGTTCGCGTCTGGGAAGAAAGGGAGGCGTTTTAATGGCAGGTTCAGTCAACAAGGTCATTCTGGTCGGAAATCTCGGCGCAGATCCAGAGGTGAGAACATTCCAAAATGGTGGCAAGGTTTGCAACCTGAGAATTGCCACGTCCGAAACTTGGAAGGACAAGAACACCGGCGAGCGCAAAGAGCGAACCGAATGGCATAGCGTTGCCATATTCAGTGAGGGACTGGCGCGCGTAGCGGAGCAATACCTGCGCAAAGGCTCGAAGGTCTATCTCGAAGGGCAATTGCAGACCCGCAAATGGCAGGACCAATCTGGGCAGGACCGTTACTCGACTGAGGTTGTTCTCCAGGGGTTCGGCTCGACCCTTGTGATGCTGGATGGCAAGCAGGACGACCAGCAGGGCTATCAGCAGCAACGGCCAGATGACCAAGGATATAACGCCCCGGCTTCCGGCGGCATCGATGACGACGAGATCCCGTTCTGATGGACTCGCAATCCTTCACCTTTGATCGCTTTTCGGTGCGCGGGCTGGCTGCACAGGCTGTGTTCGACGCGCCGGATGGGTGGGTGTGCGATATTCACCCGCCTAAGCGGTCTCTGAGCCAGAATGCCTTAATCCACAAATGGTTTGGAGAGATAGCAAAGCAAACAGGTGATGCCGTTGATGAGGTGAAGCTGGACTGTAAGGGCTGGCAGGGCATCCCGATACTACTAGGCGAGGATGCCGACTTTGCCGAGTTCTATGACAAGTTCAAAGAGATGTATCCGGACCCGCGAGAGCGCAGGCTGAAGCTCAAATATGTCCCCGTCACCAGCATCATGACAACCAACCAGTTAGGCCGGTTCGCGGACGCCGTATTCCGAACCTACACCGAGCAAGGCGTTTGCCTGACAGTGCCGGAGGAAAAGAAATGAACATGCTTTTTCCAAAGCCAGCCAAGTTTAAGTCGAAGAAACTCCGCGACTTCGCGCGGGGACAGGATTGCTTGCTTAATCTCGATTGCTGCAACCGCAACCCGGAAACAACCGTCCTCTGTCACATTCGCATGTTTGGCGTAGCGGGCATGTCAGTGAAGCCACCGGATTTTTTGGCCTTCCATGCCTGCAGCGAGTGCCACCGCAACGAAAAAGACGCCGGATATGATGATATCCTACGCGCATTAATGCTCACACTGATCCGCGTTTATGAGCGCTTCGGAACGCTAACGCCTTGAGGGAAAATAGATGATTACAAAGCTAACAGAACAACAAGTTTCCGCCCTATCTGAATGGCGGGATATGTGGCTTGAGATTGGTCTCTCCACAACGCCAATCGATGAGGATCGGGCCAAAACTGCTGTATCCAATATGTACGAGTGTGCGAACCTTGCACCACCGTCAGTATTCATCTTTCTGGACAGCCCGCAGCAAGGCGCAATCGCTGCGTCGATGCTGAGGGATACGAAATTTAGGGATCAGGTCTGGGATCAGGTCAGGGATCAGGTCAGGACTCAGGTCGAAGATCAGGTCTGGGATCAGGTCGGAGATCAGGTCGGGGCTCAGGTCAGGGATCAGGTCGGGGCTCAGGTCAGGACTCAGGTCAGGACTCAGGTCAGGGATCAGGTCGGGGATCAGGTCTGGGATCAGGTCGGGGCTCAGGTCTGGGATCAGGTCGGGGCTCAGGTCAGGGATCAGGTCAGGGCTCAGGTCTGGGATCAGGTCAGGGATCAGGTCGGGGATCAGGTCAGGACTCAGGTCTGGGATCAGGTCGAAGATCAGGTCGGGGATCAGGTCGGGGCTCAGGTCTGGGATCAGGTCAGGACTCAGGTCTGGGATCAGGTCGGGTCTCAGGTCTGGACTCAGGTCAGGGATCAGGTCTGGGATCAGGTCTGGGATCAGGTCGGAGATCAGGTCAGGACTCAGGTCAGGAATCAGGTCGGGGCTCAGGTCTGGGATCAGGTCGGGGCTCAGGTCAGGACTCAGGTCTTACGCGCCGTCTATGGATCACATGAGGCACCGTGGTTGTCATTCCACCACTACTTTAATTCCCAATTTAGCCTCTCAGAAAGAGCGACCGGACTATTTGACGTCTCACGTGAGTGCGGCTGGGTCTGGCCGTTCCAAGGATGTGCGATAATCACCAATCGGCCGGAAGTCATCAAATTGAGTGATGACAATCTGCTGCATTGTGAAGATGGTCCAGCTATACGGTATCGTGACGGCTTTTCCGTTTATGCGTGGCGTGGCGTTCGGGTTCCCGGTGGGTGGATTGAAGAAAAAGACACGCTTGACCCGTCGGCGGTCTTGTCTTGCGAAAACGTAGAACAACGTGCTGCAGGTGTGGCGATACTCGGCATGGAGCGCATGCTGGACAGCTTGGAACATCGCATCTTGGACAGCGATCCCGACCCTTCACATGGAGATCTATTTGAAGTCAAAATTCCTGATCTACTGGAGCCTGGGCGCTTCCTGAAAGCTCAATGCCCTCGGAATGGAACGATTTTTGAAGGCGTACCCAACGAAATAACCACCGTTTTGGAGGCGCAAGCATGGCGAGTTGGCCTGCCTGCATCCGAATTTACCTACCCCAAAGTTAGAACCTAGGAGAACTGAAATGACAGCATTTGCACAGGGCGAGATTTACGCCCGCAAGATCGACAACCTGCCCGATGGCCTAGAGCCGTTTACTGAGAAAGACACAACTGGTGCTTGGATTATCAGCCATAGCGAAAGCGGCCACCATCATGTGATTGACGCGCCTGGCGTGAAAGTCATGGAGCGCACCAAGGACGTACCCGAGGGTATGCGTATTCTCTATGCGATTGTCGAAGAACCGACGAGCCTAAAGCAGAACGCCGCAAACGCACATGAAGCGCACGACATGCCGCCAGGGGTATACGAGATGCGCATCAGTCGTGAGTTTGACCCCTTCCTCAAACAAGCGCGCCGCGTAGCGGACTAGCCTTAAACACCCGGCCCAATTTCAACGCCCCCGGAGAGCGCGCAGGGCCACGCGCCAAACCCGGTGACAACATGGAACCTGTTCACAGAGCGCAACCCGGCCCTTGGGCAAGGCGCGGGCACATAGGAGGTAGGAGATGACTGATATTAGCAAAGAAGGTGTCATAATGTGGCGGCGAATGGGCGTAATGGAGCCGGATTGGTTTGAAGCGAAGTCTGGCGATTTGATTTTGCGAATTTACAGCGATTGGGGAGAGGAAAAATGGTGCGTTTCGGATGCAACAGGGAAGCCCGACGGCGAGGCGAGTACCCTTCCTGTTCTTGTGTGGCGCGACAGCCTTTTAGAAGCTAAGGAGTGGGGGCTTTCGTGGTTAGCCTCCGCCCTCTCAGCCCGTGTGGCTGAGTTGGAGGCGCAACCGCATTACCGTTACATTGGCAAAGACGGAAAGCAGATAACTGCGCGTGAATTGGAGGATCAGCGCGACATAGCTTTTGAAAGCGGACGCCTGCAAGGGCTGGATGAGGCGTTGGCGGTAACTGTTCCAAGCGCGTCATGGGGAACGGAAGGACTACCGCAAAAATACGCCGAGGCAATCGAAGCACTCAAGCAGGAGGCAGGGGAATGAACTATTGTCCGAATTGCGCAAGGCCACTTGGATCATCGCTGACAAGCTGCCCGTGTGGGTGGCGCGCCGACCTACCCGCATCGGTGACGGTGAACCGGGAAGCGATTGCTTTAGCGATCCAAGAAAAGTTTTCGCTAATGAGAAATGGGGGTGCGCTGGCAATGATTGAGGCACTCGATCTTGCTGACGCCATCCTATCCGCCATCACCCCTGCCCCTGTGGCCGATCCCGTAGAGTCGGGAAACCGCTTTAAGGAATGGTTGCTAAAACAACCCTACATCGCGGGTGAACCTGTGGCCGATCCCGTAGCAGAGGCGGCGCGCAACATGCGTCACATTTGGGAAACGGAAGGGCTTGAGGCAATGAATACCGCCCTGCGCGCTCTGTCTCAGGAGGGGAAGTGATGGCGGAATTTGCACCCATTGCAGTTGGAGAAAAAAAGGCTGCCGAAATGATGGAAATGAGCCGCAAAGAGTTTCAGCGGCTTGTTTGTGAGGGGTCATTGCCGGGACCAAAAACACTTAGCCATGGCGTCCAGCGCTGGAGCGTTGCTGAACTAGACGAAATAATGAACGGCAGCAAAATGGACGATCAGGAGATTACGTGGTGAAAAAACTTGCGCGGAAATACGTTGTATCCAAAGAGGTCAAAGGTCGGACATACTACTATTTTCGTCGCGGCGAAGTTTACCAGCGCTTACCTAACAACCCCGACAGTCCCGAATTTGACACCGAATATTGGGCGATCAGGTCCGGCAACCGAAAGAAACTGTCAAAGACAACATTTGATGCGCTAATCCAAAGCTACTATCAAACGCCAGAATTCAGAAAGAAGAAGCCAGGAACTCAAAAGGAATACCGCCGCACGCTTGAGTTAATCCGAGAAAAGAACGGTAAAGCTGACTTTACGAAACTGCGCCGCAAGGGTGTGATAGCAGCACGCGACAAATACGCAGACACATGGCGCAAGGCCAATTCCATGGTGGAAATGCTCTCTATTCTTTCCCGCCATGCAATCGACCTTGAATGGATCACGGCTAATCCCGCAGCCGGCGTCAAGAAACTGACCGGCGGGGAATATGAGCCGTGGCCCGATACTAAGCTAAGAGCATTTGAAAGCTACTGC
This sequence comes from Ruegeria sp. CDSC054, assembly GCF_059610645.1. Classification (NCBI taxonomy): domain Bacteria; kingdom Pseudomonadati; phylum Pseudomonadota; class Alphaproteobacteria; order Rhodobacterales; family Roseobacteraceae; genus Ruegeria; species Ruegeria sp. CDSC054. Next base: position 213,490 of record NZ_JBXWOA010000003.1, read on the forward strand.
CGAGAGCATGGCTTAGAATGGGAGCTAACCGCGTTTATGCTCTGCACCGGAACAGGCCAGCGAATTGGTGACGTTGTTCAAATGGAATGGGGTCATTATGACGGTGACTTTATCGCCGTTGTCCAGGATAAGACCGATCACAGGCTATGGGTCGCCTGCCCGCATTTTCTAAGCGCTTATCTTGAAAGCCTGCCCCGAACGGGCAAGTTCATTATGGCGAAGAACCTGACACAAGGCATTGCCAAGCGAACGATTCAACAGCGCGTTATGGAAGTGCGGGGAAAGATCAATGCGCGCGGCTATGTCATTCACGGCTGGCGGTATAGCGCCGCTGTGGCGCTCGCGGAGGCTGGCTGCAGTGACAGCGAGATACAGGCTGTCACCGGGCATAAAACGCTTGAAATGGTGCGCAAGTATAGGAATCAGGCAAACCAAAAGCAGCTGTCAAAACGGGCGCAATCACGCCGGAAATAACCACAGAACAGAACAAAAACGAAACGGGAAACCGGGAATCTAAGCGGGAAACTCGAAAATGGTCACCGAGCGAAAGAACACCAGTATCTTGATTTTACCGTTAGTTTTCAATATGGTGCGGGTGGAGGGACTTGAACCCCCACGCCTTGCGGCGCCAGAACCTAAATCTGGTGCGTCTACCAATTTCGCCACACCCGCAACCCAGGCACTCGGTGCCGGAATGTCGGGGTGAATAGCAAAGCTTGCCACGGAGTGCGAGAGGGAAAATTGAGTTGTGCGCAAGATTATTGATGACATCGGCGCAATATGCTTCTGAACTGACCGTCGTGCAAATATGGTGTCTGCCGGACGCTGCCGCTAAACGGGATGCGGGATATCCTCATGTGATGCTGTTCGCGGCAGGAAAGTAGCCTGATTTTTGGCGTTCTACGAGTAGATAGAAAAGATTACTTGGGCAAGTTTGACTAATTTTATTGTTTTGTATTTAGCAACATTCAGGTCCTTTTGGTGAGAAGGAGAAAACTATCTTACGTTGAGTAAAATGCCCCTCATCTAAGGGCGGGCTATGATGAGAACCCAAAGACGAATGCATTATACATATATTTTACAGACGTCCTCTGGGTGGATTTGGTGTCAGGTTGATTTCAAAAAATAGAATAATTACTGTTTATATACAGTGATATAGACGCATTGCCAAAAATACCACACGTGCGCATCGTTGCAAGTTTTCTGCTCTTGAATGCTGCTAACGATAAATGGCGCTGTTCACATTGACGTCGAAAATACGCTCGTAGGTTGTGGTTGAAAATACGATCAAACACAATTGCGCCACAATTCAAACGCCAAAAAATCTTATTCGCGTCAAAATAAGACCGCCTTGAAAGTCACTTATGAGCAGTAGGAGTTAATGAGTCTTTTTTGCCTTCGGGCGCTGTACGAGTTTTTTCGCTCAACTCCAGTACAAGGGTCTGAAACGTGACCAATATGATGAACTCCGCTGCTGCCGAGCAAGAAGCCGTTGGCCTTGCGCGTGAAAGTTTTCTTGGTGAACTCAAATCCCTGAACCGCGACCATCCAAACACCGGGTTTGGCGTTTCGTTGCGCACCCGCTCCGGGCGGCGATATTTGCTAGCCAACTCGCGTATGCCGCTGCCCGAAACCAAATCCGAGGGCTTTCCGACCGGGCGTCGTCTTGCCCGCCTTGAAAACAGCGAGCGATTTAGCTCGATCGAAGTTCTGGCGGATTGCCACACCTTCGAATCGATTTCGCCGGGGGCCGAAGCTGCGATCCTGGGCAATGCCCTGAATCTGATTGCCCGAATCGACACCATGACCAGCACGCCAACAGACACGTTGGCCGCGACAGGAACCGGAGGCTGAACATGGCGCGCAACGACCATCTTTTGTCAGTTGGCAATGAGGCACTGACGCCCATGACGTCAGCGATGAACTCGCTGACCGCACAGATTGATCAACTGACAGAGGTGGCGGATGCACGTTCGTCCGCACGTCTTGCCACGCTCAAGACGCGGATGGAGAATTTCTCGGCCAGCGTTACAATGGTCGGGCAGGTCAAGGCTGGTAAGTCCTCGATCGTGAACATCCTGGCCGGGCGCCCTGCCCTGCTTCCATCGGATGTAAACCCGTGGACATCGGTGGTGACCACGTTGAACATCAACACCCGCACCGAAGGCGACAAACGCGCCAAGTTTACCTTCTTTGAACAAGAAGAATGGGACAACCTGATGGTCGGCGGCGGCCGCCTGGGTGAGCTGGCAAACCGCGCCGGAGCCGATGACGAGATGGATGACATTCGCCGCCAGATCGGCGAGATGAAGGCTAAATCCGAATCCAGATTGGGCCAGCATTTCGACCTGATTCTGGGGCAGAGCCATCAATATGATTACTTCGACGAAGAGCTGATCCAGCGCTATGTCTGTCTGGGTGACGAAGATGACCCGGACATCAACCCCAAGACCGGGCGGTTCGCCGATGTGACGAAGTCGGCAGAGCTGTATATGGATATTCCGCAATACCCGATTGCGCTCAAACTGTGCGACACGCCGGGTGTCAACGATACCTTTATGGTCCGCGAACAGATCACCCTGCGCAGCTTGCGCGGATCTGAGGTCTGCGTTGTTGTTCTGGCTGCCAGCCAGGCGCTGACGACAATGGACATGGCGCTGATGCGCATTATCGCGCAATTCGAAAACCGGCAGATCATCCTGTTTGTGAACCGAATTGACGAATTGGCTGATCCGGTCAATCAGGTGCCGGAAATCCGCGACCGCATTCAGGATACACTCAAACAGAACAATATCGACGCCAATACCAGTGTTGTCTTTGGCAGCGCCTTGTGGGCCGAGGCCGCGTTGACGGGCAACCCCGAGATTCTTTCCGATGAATCCCGCGAGGCGTTGAACACGTTCTATCTGGCCGCCGGTTTTGGCGATCAGGCACCCTCGCTCGACAAGATTTGGGCACTGTCCGGCTTGCCCGATTTGCTGTTGGCCATGAACGAACGCATCGCTGAAGGCGCAGGCACCCGTTTGCTGGATCGCGTCCGTCACCGCGCCCGCAATATCGCCAGTCAAATCCGCGCCACGGCCGTTGCCAAGACCCTTTCGGGCGGCGAAGGCCTTGTGCGTGATTTGGACGGGGTATCGCCAGAGGAAGCGATTGCCACACTCTCGGATCAATATGAAAAGAAAGCGGCCGAATTGACCGCATCCCTGCGTGCGAAGGTGTTGGAGCGACTGAATTCAGCGGAATCGAACTTTGTCAAACGTGCAACGGATTCGCTGATTGCCCACCTTGAGCTGAACGGCGAACAAGGCACATGGCAGTATGACCCAGCGGGGCTGCGCACCTTGCAAAAGGCCGCATATTTCAGCTTTGCGCGGTCGATGCGCAAAGAAGCAAGTGCGCTGTACAATACGGCGGCCGCAGATATTGAGACGCTTTATCAGAAGATACTGGGCAACCACTTGGGTGAGTTCAGTATCGAAGCGCCCATTGTTCCGCGTGTCCCACCCCCACTCGGAATTGGGCGAACAATCGCTTTGGACTTGCAAAGCACCTGGTGGCGTCGCTGGTGGCAGCGCCGCAAAGGGTTCGAAGCTTATGCAGCCGACTATACGCGCCTGATCGCGTCCGAGGCGAATTCGATCACCAAGGATATCGAAGAAAATCAGGTCGCAGCCGTATTGGAAAACGTACGTGCCGTCCTGTCGGATTTCATGCGCGAGCAGAAAGAGACGTTGCTTAGCATTTCGGCCTCGGCCGAGAATGACCCAAGCCGCAACGCAGCTCTGATGGCAGGACTGACACCACAGAAATCGCGTGACGATATTCTGGGCGACATCCTGAAAGATCTAAGCAACGAGGCAGCATAAGTAGCGATATGGCAAAAGACTCACAAACCCGTTTCGTCTCGCCCAAAGCATGGGAACGCATCGAGCAGTGGTCCCGCCGCAAGCCGGTCTTTGCCCTTATGGGAGAGTTCAGCGCCGGCAAATCGACGCTGATGAACTTTCTGCTTCGGTCGCACGCGCTGCCAACCCAGGTGACGGCCACACAGTTACCGCCGGTCTGGTTCAGCTGGGGTAAGCAATCAGCCTATGTGCAGCGCCATGATGGTACGCGCGAGAATATTGAACTGGATGCGTTGGAATCGGTCGGCGTAAACGACGCCCAATTCATTCGTATTTTTCTTGAATCCGATATCCTCGAAGCGGTTGATCTGATCGACACGCCGGGTATCTCGGACCCCAAGATTTCAACCGATGTTTGGCGTCGCGCCGTAGGTCAGGCCAATGGCGTGCTGTGGTGCACACATGCAACCCAAGCCTGGCGCGAGACCGAGCGGGCGACTTGGGTCGCCCTGCCCGAACGGTTGCAGCACAACTCGCTGCTGTTGGTAACACGTGCGGATACACTGGGTCCGAAAGACCGCCAAAAGGTGTTGCGCCGCGTCAACCGCGAGGCAGGGCATCTGTTCAACCGGTCGATTTTGTTCTCAGCTCGCGATGCGATCACCGCCCGCGACAAGAGCGGCGATGCCGAACTGTGGGGACGAAGCGGTGGCGGCAAGATGGTAGACAGCTTTCTTGAGATCACCGAGCAGATCATGGACAATCGCGCAGACATGCTGGCGCGGTACCAGATCGACAATAGCCTTGCTGATGGGCCACGTGTCCAACCGATCCCCCCACGCAAAACCACTGAAAGCGCCGAACAGCCCACTCCACTAAAGCTGGTCAATCCCGTTCAGGACGAAAATGCGCAGGACGAAGTGGTGACAAGCTTTCCTGTACGCCCTGCCCGCGTTGAAGCACGCTCAAACGATACGGAACGTGCCCCCCGGATTGATGCGGATGAGGCTGAACGGTTGCGCGCTGAGATGACCGCGATATCGGAAGAAACCAAACCTGAGACCGAAACCGATCAGGACGAGCTGCGTTCTTTCTTCCGGGAAACGCCCAGTCAGCCTCTGAATTTGGCCGATGTTGCCGAGATCCCTTCGGAAGAAAACGCGTTTCTTGAACTGGATGACGAGGATTTCGACGAAGAAGAGACCTTGGAACTGGAAGCCGAGAGTGAAGGCGAGGCAAATCAGCCTGACACCGGCTCCGATGGTCAGGATCACCTATTGGCGTCGATTGAGGATAAGCTGGCTGACGGAGCTGAAGATGCTGTATCCGAAAACACCGAAGCAGACGCGCAACGTGCTGACACATCTGTGTCGTCAATCGTTGCATTGCTCGCCGAGCAATCGGATGGTACGGCCGATGAGTTCGAACTGGAACCCGAAACCAGCGGCCTGATCGAAACACAGGTCGTGCCTATGTCAAACGGAACGTCCGAGGCCGAGCCTGAGTCTGAAACCCTTGAGAAATTGCTGAATGCGGACGCCGGATCAACACTCAGCGCATCGGCGATGTGGCGCGAGATCACCGCTGGTGAGGATCTTCCTGAAGACTCCGAACGCCTGAAAAAAGTTTTTGTGGCCTTCCTGGAAGAGTTCGACAAGATCGCCGCTGAACACGGCGCCCGCGACGCAAAAAAAGACGTTTCAACGCTTCCGAAAGCCGGGAACAAGGGCGGGGCTGAATGGCATGTTTTATAACGTGAAATCAAGGTAGAAGGACGGGAAGCCCGATGTCTATCGAAGCCGCACTGAAATCTGCGATGGAAACGATACCCGACTGCGTCGCAGCCGGGTATATCGACATGGAAACAGGGATGTTATTGGGGACCAGTGTCCGCGATCAAGAGGACGCCGAAGTGCTGGACAGTCTTGCGCTTGCAGTGGCGAACCTGTTTCAGGGCGGCGGCGTGGGCGCTTTTGAAGCATTGCTGCGGAAATCGGGTAACGCTGATACCGAAAATCCGGGATTTGGGGAAATCGCGGTGTTTTCAAAAGATCGGTTGAACATTTTCTTGCGGACGCAGGCCTATCCGGATCATGTGGTCTGCTACATCTGTCGCAACAGCGCGAATGTAGGGTTGGCACTGACAAAATCGCATCTCAGTCTGGGGCCCGTCGCGGCCGCAGTTTAGACGGGACCAGAGGGGGTCACGGCATGATGGATACAAACATACTCGATTTGCTCGAGGACATTGGGCGATCATCGGTTGCCCGACTGGAGCCAGCCGTCGCGCTTGCTGGAGACACTGCGCTTGAGCGCCGCGAAAAGGTATTGCAGTCCATCCGTGGCACTGTTTTGCCGCGCCGGTTGGAGTTTACGGCTGCCAATGGCGATAGTCTCGCGATTGAGGTCAACAGCTCTCGGGTTACTGATGTCTTTCGTGTCCGGTCCGGCGTTGCGCCTGATTTTGAAACCGAAGAGCGCGATACGCTGGCTGGACAATTGGCGCAACTGGTAACCGATATTGCCGCGGCGCCTGCACCGCTCAGCCTGATATCCCTACGGCCGGACGCCACGCTGGAAGCGGACGATGTCGGAATCACTTTTAGCGAAATCGCTAGTGCTTGCACGATGATCGAAATGCCCGCTGAACCCGTCATAGCGATCGTTCCGAACGCAGCCGAGCCCGCAAATGACGTGGAAGCAACAGACGATGCCAGCGATTTGGCCAACCAGTTCTATCTCGGTAGCCAGCGTTTGGCTGTTGGTCGCATCCGGGTCAAAGCTGAAGGCGGGGAAATGGTTCAGTCTGACGGCGATTGTAGTGAAGATCAGCCATTACATGCAGATGAAACTTTGCTGGCGCAGTTCGCGCGTGACCTGTCGGGCTGGGATGATGACGCGGCCGCCGCGCTGGATCATCCACAACTGATCGTCATGCGTCCGTCCGGTGGCAAGGGGTCTGGTTTGGCCGTCCTGAATGACGGCAAAGAATTTTCCATGGTCGTTCACGAGGCGCGCAAGCTAGGCGCCATTGTGAATCTGTGGACATCTCTGACGGAGCGTTCCGAATGAGCGCGCCCGTAATATTCAATTTTTCGACTAATTCAATCTGTGATTGCAAGTGCCCAGGGTAACAGTATGAGTGAAAATAACCGTCGTGAGTTAATAAGAATCGCCGAAGATATGAACGGGGTCAGCAATGACGAGACCCGCCAGTTCATTTCGCGTATTGTCGGCGACCTTTCAAATCTAAAACCGTCAATCGCATTTGTCGGGCAGATCAAGGCTGGCAAGTCTCGCCTGATCAATGGCTTTACCGGGCAGGCCGAATACCTGCCTTCGGATGTGAATCCGTGGACGACCGTGATTACCGATATGCATTTCGGTCACCCCTCGGGTCGGACCGAAGGGGCCGAATTTCATTTCTTCGATAACCGTCAGTGGCAGGCGCTGATCGCCGAAGGTGAAGAGCTGCGCAACATGTTCCCCGATGACGAGGACAGCTATAAACGCGAGATGATCGAAGAGCAGGTCGACGCGATGAAAACCCGCGCCCAACTGCGATTGGGCGACAGCTATGAGCAGTTGCTTGGTCAGCATCACGATCTGGAGCAGCTGAACTCGGACGATCTGGCCCGCTATGTTTGCGCCGGTGACGATCCAACCGACGGTGAAGAATACGACCCCGGTTCAGATCGGGGACTATACAGTGACATCACACGCAAAGCCGAGGTCTACTTTGACATTGGCCATTTTCCGTTCCCGCTGACGGTCACGGATACGCCCGGCGTCAACGACCCACTGCTGATCCGCGAAGAAATCTCGCGCCAGTATCTCAAAGAATCCGATTTCTTTGTTGTGGTTTTGTCAGCGCATCAGGCCCTTTCACGGGCAGATCTGAAACTGTTCCGCCTGATGCAGGCGCTGGAACTGGGACAAATCGTCGTGTTCATCAACCGAGTGGACGAGTTGGGCGGCGGGGCCGAGGATGCCGGAAAAGTCCGGACGGATGTATTGGAAGGCCTGGAAAAAGCCCTGGGCAACTCGGACATTGATGTTCTGATGGGCAGCGCCCAATGGGCCCATTATGCCTTGACCGGCGACGATACCGGCGTGAACCACGATCACGTTCTGGCTTGGCTGCGCGCCCACCCCGAGCAGATGAAACAATATCTGGACGGTGTAGAAGAGATCAAACAAGGTCCCGGCCCGATCAGCCGTGAGGGCGTGTTGCGCTTTGCCGCAATGATCGCCTCGGGTCTGCCCGATCTCCGCCGCCATGTTACCAACGCCTTGACGCATGGGCCCCGTGACGAACAGCTCAAGATGGCCTGGCAGCACCTTAACAGTTTTGCCCAAGGTGAGCTGGAACGGTCCAAGGCCCATCTGCGCGTAATTGACGACGAAAACTCCGCCGACATGACCGACGGCGACGAAAACGACAAAACATTGGCCGAGCTGCGTGCGCTGGTTTCGGAAAAAACCACACAGATCATTGACGATATGGATGATGTGTTGGCCAATCTTCGCGGCGTCATGGATGACACTGTGTCCGAGGCCGTTTCTGCTGTTGTCCGAGGGCCGAATGGCGATTCCCCTTTGTTGGCCAAGGGCGGTGACACCGAATTGAACTTTTCGCCGCTGCGGGACCGCATGCGCGAACTGGTTCAGGGTGCGACACAGGTGGTGCGGCAGCGAATGCTCAGCGAGCTTTATGCGGTCGACATGAACAGCAATGCCGCACTTCGCGCCCTGCCCGGCTGGCAAGACCCGACCGACAGTCGGATGAATACCAGTGCGGTTCGGTGGTTCCGTCCGGATACCACCGCACTGACGCGTGGCATTACCGTGGAACTGCGCGTCAGTTGGCTGTCCCGTCTGATTTCGCGTAAAAGTGTGGTCGCTCGGGCCGAACGGATGATCGTTCAGGAATTCGAAATGATCGGGGACGATCTGGTGGACACGGCGCGCGCCGATCTGCTTGAGCGTCTGAACACCGTTCTTGATCACTATCTGGCCTTGTTGGCCGGACATCTTGAACAACGCGCCGGAACCGGCCAAACCAATGTTCGTGCAGAAGCACAGGCAGCATTCGATCAGGCACAACGTGTTGCAGATGATCTGGATGCGGTATTTGGCGGCAATAGCGCCGACAAGAAATTAGCAGAGGCTGCGGAATGATTGAATTTCCCGGAACCGAACAGGAAGTACGCAAGCTTGAACGCTTCCTGACCGCCACCGAAAACCTGCCTTCAGAGGCGGGTCTGGACAAGATGCGCGAGCGCGCCTTGTTCCATGCCGAACGGCTTTCGAATGCGGTAAACATCGGTTTTGCCGGGGAATTCGGGGCCGGAAAATCCAGCCTCGCAAACATGCTAGCCGGGGCGGACATTCTGCCAACCGGCCCTCAACACTTGAAATTGCCATTGGTTATCGTGGCCTATGCGGATGCACCGGAAACCACCGTTGGCTGGTGGGACAAAGAGCCCAAAGTTTATTCCGGCATTGCGCTGGAAAAAGCCGCGGCAGATGACCCGGACTTTATCTCGATCGGGCTGAATACCCCTGCCCTGCAAGAGATCTCATTGTTCGATCTGCCGGGAACCGGCGCATTGGATGACACCTACAAGTCCACTTTGGACCTATTGTCCTATGTCGATTGTGCCATCTGGTGCACGAACGGAACCAATGCCTGGCGTGAGACTGAGCGCCACCTGTGGGCACAAGTTCCGCAAGAGTTGCGCTCGAATAGCTTGCTAGCCGTAACCCACGCGGATCTCCCCCCGGTTCGCGACGCGCTGGACCGTGTTCTGAACCGATTGGAAAAAGAAAAAGGTAAATTCTTCCGGTCTGTCGTGCCTATCGGCACACCAGTCGCGGTCAAAGCCATGGCGCAAGAACCCGAGCCCGATTTTGATCTGTGGGAGACCTGTGGCGGTCAAAATTTGGCCGAACAGGTCCTGCAAGTAGCATCCGAGCGGCGTTTGAAGGATTTGGAAGCTGCCCGAAATGACATCGAGCAAGAGTTTCTTCCGTATCTCTCCACCCTGAACGTCGCAGAAGCTGAACCAGCGCAGGTCGAAGCGCCCTCGATTCATGCAACGTTGGAATCCGCCCTTCCCCCACTTGAAAACCCAATCCTTGAAGACTGGCTGGCGGCAATTGCCAGCATCTATGACGACTTGCGCGAGACATCAGATATAGAACCGGCTTCATTCCTGAACAGTTGTCAGGAAATCGTCGAAGATTTTGCAGAGCGTCTGGAGCAAGGGGGCGAAATCGCCACTGAAGCCGACTGGATTCCTGGTGAGTTTGAAAAGGCCACTGATCTTCTTTTACTGCTGCAATTCGAAAGCGGTGACGCGCCGCTGAAGGACGCAATCAGCATCCTCGCCCAACTCAGCGACAACCTCGCCTGGGCCGGCAGCCGCGTCGATTCCGTTCAGGCAAAAACCGGAACCTGACGCCTACCCGTTTTAATTGAGCCGCAATGCAGCGATTCGAAGCCCTCAGAATCGCGCGTTTATTGTTTCGGGTTTAGTGACCAATCCGCAAAAAACAGGCACTCAGTCCGCAAGTTTTACCGGTAAAAAGTCAACATTTAGGGTTATGCGCTCGCAAAGCCACCATATGTGGATTTTCTTTGCTCTGAGTTCTTAGTGAAGCCATCAGGCGGCCCCAATAAAGTCAAATTTGAAACGTCTAACGTACTTGAGTGTCCTGCGGTTGTGTTTGGTTGTGAGTTCGCGGGCTGAAAGCCCAGTTAAGTAAGCCGCAAAACGATTAGAACGGGCGGAAAGAAATGAGCCACAACCAGGCCGTCGGCGCGACGCACGACGAACCGAAAATTGAAGGTCTTCAACCAGGCGCCAAGCTGTTGCGCGGGCAGTATGAAATACTGCGCTTTATCAGCAATGGCGGGTTTGGGATCACCTATCTAGCGCGTGACAGCCTGGAACGTGAAGTGGTGATCAAAGAGTGCTATCCCGGTGCCCTTTGCCGTCGCAATGGCGACTTGGTTAAACCGGTTGAACCGGGCTACAAAGACGATCTGCGCGCGATCATCGACCTGTTTATCCTCGAAGCGCGCAATCACGCCCGTCTGGTGCACCCCAACATTGTGGATGTACATCAGGTCTTCGAAGACAACGAGACAGCCTATATCGCGATGAACTACGTCCGCGGCTGCGATCTACTGGATTATGTCGAGAACCCCGAAAACAAGGCTGGCCCCGATTTTATCGTTCAGGTCACTGAAAAGATGCTGTCGGCGGTGTCTTTCATCCACCAAAGTGGCATGCTGCATCGGGATATTTCGCCCGACAACATCCTAATAGACGAAAACGGCGATCCGGTTCTGATCGACTTTGGTGCCGCGCGTGAGCAGGCGGCGCACCAGTCCGCCGCGTTGATGACACTGCGGGTCATAAAGGATGGGTATTCACCGCACGAATTTTACGTGCGCGGCGCAGAGCAAGGGCCGAGCAGTGACCTTTATGTTCTTGCGGCGACGCTATATCACGCAATCAGTGGCGAACGTCCGATCGACGGCCAAACCCGCCTGAACGCCTTCAACAACAGCCAGCAGGACCCCTACACTCCACTCGCCGGGCGCTTCGAAGGCTATCCCGACGGGTTCCTTGAAGCCATCGACAAGGCGATGGAAGTTCACTCAACGGACCGCCTGCAGACGGCACTCGATTGGTTACGCATGTTCCGCGGCCCCAGCGTGATGTTCGACAGCTTTGACTATCGGCCGGTGTCTGTGATCGTGGCGATGGACCAGAAAGACGAAGAAGAAGAAAAGGCCAGGATCAAGGCTGAAAGCGAAAACGCCGAAGCCGTTGTCACCGCATTGCTTGCCGGAAACACTGACATTGCACTGGGCAATGAGGACAAGAACGACGACGGGCTCGCCACGTTCACATTGAAGGATGAATCTCCCGTCGCGGTGGATACCGTTGTCAAAAGCGGATCCAGTGGTGCAGGCAAAATTGTTGCGGGCGTGGCCGTGGTCGCCGCTTTGGCGGCAGGCGGGTTCTTCCTGATGTCCGGAGAGGAAACTCCGGTCGAGGACACCGCATCGACGCAAGCCCCTGTCGTGACGAAAACGGTGGAAGAAACCGCCGCAGTCGAAACATCTGAGCAGGAACCGGTCGAGCAAGTGACCGCAGCCGAAGTGGAGCCGACACCAGAACCAACTGAGCCCACGCAGGCCGAAGTCGCATCCACTCCAGAGCCTGTCGAGCAGGCGCAAGAAGACCCGGTTGCCACGGAGCAGGAAGAAGCTGCGGCGACAGAAACGGCTGAAGCCGCGACCGTCGAGCCGACGCCGCTTGTTCCGGCGGAACCGGTGAACCTGGCAGAACAGCAGATCGCATTCTCTCACTGGGACGTAGACATCCCGTTTCAGACATCACGCCGCCGGGCTTCGACAGGCAATGTGATTGCGATAACCGGTGTTGACCAAGATATGGACGCGTCAGTTGTGGGTGAGTGGGTCAAGCGCGGCGCCACGATCTTTACTCTGAATGGCACACCGGTGCAGGCGGATACGACTTTTGCCGCTCAGGTGTTGAACGATCTGAAGGTAGATCCAGACGGCTACATCCGCGTTTCTGCCCGGTATCGCACGTTGGGTGAAACCCGCCCTCAGAACGGATTGTTGGCACTGCCCGCGATGCGCGTGCTCGGCCTGGAAAATGGCTACGTTTTCACAATTCAGAACAAAGACGGTGCGGGATGGAAAACAGTCCTGAGCTCGGTTCCGCCCGAGGCGATAGGCAGCTTGCAGGAAGGGGATGTCCTGGTCGCAGAGACAAATTCGGGAACTGGCATTGATGGCTCGGACAGCCTTGATGTTTTGTTGACCAAACTTGTTTCCGAAAACCAGCCGCAGGCCCGTTTTAGCGTTTTGCGCAGTGGGGTCGAAACGAATGCTGACATGCCCTTAGCGCAGGAGTGATCTGACCGGTTCGTGTGTGATCTGCCAGTAAGTGTTTGCTGAGGGTTGTGTCAAATTCGGCACCCCTGACGGGAACCGGCCCGTCGCGGAAGTAGAAAGTGACTTGTTATCGCAACTATCCATGCCGTTGTGCAACCGCGCACAGAGGTAAGAAGCAGCCCCATGGGACCGTTGTCCTGTGCCAAGAAATAAAGGTGTCGACACCATGTTCAAATACAAAAGCCCTCTTAGCCGGCTTCTCGAAGGTGCCGGCAAACCGAAAGAGAACGAAGCCGAGGAAGCTGTAACGCCAGAGGCGGAAAAGACCGAACCAATCGCCGATTTCAATGCCCTGCGCGAAGCGCTGGCAGGTGGCAATATGACCTCGGATAGCTACGAAGAAACCGATGAGTTGGTACCCGAAGAGAAAATGCCAGATTTCTTTGAGGAAGGCGCGCTGGACACAACTGAGGCTGAGGATGAAATCGTCGTCGCTGAAGTTATCGCAGAAGTTCAGGACGTGGCGGACGAGGCACCCGCGCCCGAAGCAGAGACCGTGTTGACGCTGCACTCGGCAGTTGAGGAAGAGGTCGAAGCGGTCACTGAAGAGGTTGTCGAGCACGAAGTAGTTCAAGTCGAGGACCCCGAGCCGGAACAGATTATCGAGGTCGTTGCTGACGAACCCGCCGCTGAACCAGTGGCAGAAACACCAGTCGCCGAAGAACCACTGGTTGAGGTTGCACCGGTTCCGCAACCCGCGGCTGCCGAAGATCGTCGTGGTCGCGTCAAGACAACCTTCCTGGGTTTCGAACGCGCCGATACACATGTGCAGGACCTCATTGAAACAGCAGAACCTGCAGCCAAAACCGACAATGCCGAACAGTCTTTCCCGGTTGGTTGGCTGGTCATCACTGGCGGTCCGGGTCGGGGTGCAAGCGTAACGCTGACCGAGGGCTTGATGCAGATTGGACGCAATGACGATCAGGCCATTCAGCTGGACTTTGGAGACACTGGTATTTCCCGCAGCAACCATGCGGTGATTGCCTATGATCCCGAGGACCGCAAATGTTACTTGGGACACGGTGGCAAGGCCAACTTGGTGCGCCTGAACGGCAAGCCGGTCCTCAGCACCGTCCCACTGTCCAGCGGGGACCTGATCCGCATCAGTGAAACCTCAATCCGCTTTGCCGCCTTCTGTGACGATGGCTTTGACTGGCGGGATTCCTGATAGATGCTGGCGACACCGGCATATGATATTGCGCTGATCCTGGACAAGGGCCAGCGTGACACGCAGGAGGACGCGGTTGCCTCGCGCATGTTCGATGCGGCGAATGCAAGCTATGTCATCGTCGCTGACGGCATGGGCGGGCATGCGGCGGGAGAAGTCGCCTCTGACCTTGTGATCCAGGCCTGGCGTGACGCGTTAGATGCCGAGCTTGAAGGTGCAACAACACCCGAGTCCGCATTGATCGACGCGTTGCCCCTGGCGGCGATGCAGGCCAATGCCTCCATCGCCGGCTATTCCGAGGGACAAGGGGCTGGATTCAACATGGGCTCGACCATGTTGGGCACTTTGTTGCTGGGCCAACGGCTGTTCTGGATTTCGATCGGCGACAGTCCACTATACTTGTTCCGGGACGGAGAGCTGTCGCAGATCAACGAAGATCACTCGATGGCACCCATGATTGATGCGCAAATGGCCGAAGGCACTTTGACCGAAGCCGAAGCGCTGGCGCATCCTGACCGCAACCAACTGACTTCGGTCATCATGGGTGCTGCAATTCCAAAGGTCGATTGCCCGGAAACCCCGTTGGACCTGACACCTTCGGATGTTTTGGTTCTGGGAAGCGACGGCCTGCAATATCTCAGCAACGCAGAAATTCAGGCCATTCTTCAATCCAATGCCAGCGGGCTTGCACAAGACATCGCCGGGGCGCTGCAGGCCGCGCTGAACGCTAAGGGCGACCCGGATCAGGACAACATTTCAATCGGTGTTGTCAAACTTACAAAAAACTAAACAAGGCAAAGCAACAGGACCCATGAGAAACCATCTGATCATATCAAGCCTGGCACTTGCTGCCGCAGCGGGCACAGCCTCGGCGCAACAGGCGTGCTCAACCTACGAAATCCAACGCGGCGACAGCCTGCGTGAGCTTACGATCGAAGTGTATTCGACCGAAGACTTTCGTATCATTTACGATGCAAACCGGGACGTGATCGGCAACAACCCGAATATCATCCGGGTGGGTGACGTTCTGACCATGCCTTGTCTGGAAGAGATCGGTCGTGCCCCGGCCGCTCCGCAGACCGAAGCCGAGGCAATGGCCGCGGAAATGGCAGCCGAGCTGGTCAAGGCCGCCGAGGATCGCGCGGCGAAAGCCATCGCCGAGGCGGAAGCCCGCGTTGCCGATGCCGAAGCAGAAGCCAAAAAGGCAAGCGAAGATGCAGTGATTGCCGCAAAAGCGGCAGCCAAGGACGAGATCGAAGCCGCCCGAGCAGAAGCCGCAGCGCTGATCCGTAATGCAGATGCCGGCGAACGCCCGGAAATCCGTGACCGTCAGTTGTTGCTTATCACTGGCGGTGACTATGCGCCGTTCACCGACGAGGCGCTGCCCAATCGCGGGCTCTACACCTACCTTGTCGAAACAGCGATGCTGCGTGCCGCGCCCGAACAGTCCTATAAAATCCAGTTCGTCAACGATTGGTCATCGCATCTGGACCTTCTGATGCCGACACTCGCGTTCGATGCCACCTTCCCCTGGTCGCGTCCAAACTGCGAAGAGGCCGGGGCGCTTTCTGAAAAAGATCGTGCGCGGTGTGATACATACAACTTCTCTAACCCGTTCTACGAAGTTGTGGACACGTTCTTTGCCCGCGACGGCTCGGGCTATGAGCAAACCCTGACCTATGCCGACTTCGCCGGGACAACCATCTGTCGCCCGGAAGGCTGGTCTCTGTCGCACATGGATACGGTTGGATTGTACGAACCGGCAATCTCGCTTTTGCGTCCGGTTTCACCCGATGACTGCTTTCACGCGCTTATGAACGGGACGGCCGATATCGTTGCGATCGAAGCCCACCTGGCTGTCGAGGCAATCGGACGTCTGGGCTATGAACACCGTATCATCGAGAACCCCAATCTGGCGGCTATCAAGTCGCTTAACGTCATGACCCACAAAGACAATCCGGATGGGGAAGCGATCCTTGAGACGCTCAATCAGGGTCTGGCGATCATGCAGCAATCCGGAGAGTGGCGAGACATCGTGGCAGCCGCTCTGCGTCATCAAATGGAAAACGGTTAAGGCCCCTTTTGGCCTAACTATAAGAAAAGTCTAGAGGAAGTGGAAATGTTTGAATTCAACCTTAAGAAAGTTGTAATGTCGGCCACCGCCGTCACCGCTCTGAGCGCCGGCGCCGCGGCTGCGCAGGAAGCTTGTACCAACTATACCGTTGCCGATGGCGACACGATGGCAACTATCGCGATCGCAGCTTACGGCACATCGAACTATCAGCCGATCTTCAACGCGAACCGTAACGTCATCACCAACCCGAACGCGCTTGCGCCGGGCCTGGTTCTGGCCCTGCCCTGCGAAGACGGTAGCCTGCCGAACGGTCAGACCGCCCAGGAAATCATCGCGGCGGAAGAGCAGCGGGCTGCGAGCGTGCAACGCTCCAGCGTTTATCAGCCGCCGATCAAGCTGGTCACCGGCAACGGTTGGGCACCTTTCGCTGATGAATCACTGAATGGTGGTGGCGCGATCACTCGTCTGGGCACAACCGCGCTGCAGCGTGGCGGCAACGCACGCGACTACTCGGTCAGCTTCGTGGATGACTGGAATTCGCACTTGGAAACACTGCTGCCGCTGGGGGCGTTCGACGTCTCGATGGCCTGGAACATGCCGGACTGCACCAACCGCACATACGAATGGTCCTGGGAAACCGAAGTGCGTTGCACTCAGTTCGACTCGTCGGTTCCGGTTTATGATATTGTCGTTGGCTTCTACACGCTGCCGGAAAGCCAGTACGCAAGCGCCACTACTTTCGATGAGCTTCAGGGTTCCACAATCTGCCGTATGGACGGCTGGTTCATCCATGACATGGAGCAGGAAGGCCTGCACAACGGCGATACCATGACGCTGATGCAGCCGATCACGGCGCGCGAATGCCTTGACGCCGTTCTGACCGGCACCGCAGATGTCGCTACTTTCGAAGTTCAATTGTTCTCGGACACCATGGTAGAAATGGGTCTGAACCAGAACGACCTGATCGAGAACCCCTTCGTCACCTCGCTGTCGTCGCTGCGCTTCATCAGCCACCGCAGCAATCCGTTTGGCAAGCAGTATTTGGCGATGCTGAACAAAGGTCTGAACGAGATGCGTGAATCCGGTGAATGGTACGCCGTTGTCTCGGACACGTTGCGTGAACACAACGAAAAACTGATGGCAGCTTCCAACTGATAATTCGGAAATCCGAACGCCTTGGGCCGGTCTTCTGACCGGCCCTTTTTCATTTTTTATCGGAATTTATGAGAAGTTTGGACCTTAAAACTCGAAGATTACGGGAATCCCCTAATTTCCAAGAATTGTGGATTGGTTAACATGAAATCAACTGCACCGGTGAGGCTTCGGCCTGACCACTCACTCAAAAAAGGGTCGACTTTGGGGGTCGCCCCTTTTTTCTATTGATCTCATCAATCCAAAAATACCCACGCCGCAAAGCGTGGGTACTGTTTATCAGCCGATGATCGCGTTCAGTGTTGCGCTGGGGCGCATTACCGCTGCGGTCTTCGCAGGATCGGTGTGGTAATATCCACCGAGGTCCGCCGCAGCACCTTGAACGGTCGCCAATTCAGACAGGATCTTGCCTTCGTTGTCCGCCAGCTCTTTTGCAATCGGCGCAAATTCTGCTGCCAATTCAGCATCATCGGACTGCGCGGCAAGGGCTTCGGCCCAATAACGCGCGAACCAGTAGTGGCTGTCGCGGTTGTCCGGCTGTCCAACTTTACGGCTGGGCGATTTATTGTTGTCCAGGATGCCTTGCGTGGCCGCTTCGGCCGCAGCACCTAAAACACCCGCTTTGGCGTTGCCTTTGTTGTCGGCCAGGAAGTTCAGCGATTCACCCAAAGCACAGAATTCACCCATCGAGTCCCAGCGCAGGTGGTTTTCCTCGACCAATTGCTGCACGTGTTTCGGAGCGGACCCACCCGCACCAGTTTCGAACAGACCACCGCCATTCATCAGCTTTACAATCGACAGCATCTTGGCCGACGTGCCCAGTTCCAGAATCGGGAACAGGTCAGTCAGGTAGTCGCGCAAAACGTTGCCCGTGATTGCGATGCTGTCCTTACCTGCCGTGATGGTTTCCAACGACTGGCGGGTCGCCTCGCGCGGAGCCATAATCAGGAACTTGTCGGCAACCCCAGCCGCCTCAAGCGCCGGTTTGACGTATTTGATCAATTCCGCATCGTGAGCGCGGTTTGCGTCCAGCCAGAAGATCGCTTCGGATCCGGTCAGGCGCTGACGGTCCATGGCCAACTGGATCCAGTTTTCGATCGGAGCTTTCTTCACAGTGCAGGCACGCCAAATGTCGCCCTTTTCAACGTCGTGTGAATGCAGCCTTTCGCCATTGGCCAGAACGATACGGATGGTGCCGTCGGCCGGCGCTTGGAACGTCGTCGGGTGCGAACCGTATTCTTCCGCTTTTTGCGCCATCAGGCCGACGTTGGCGACAGCACCGACAGTGGCTGGGTTCAGCGCGCCATTGGCTTTGAAAAAGTTAATGCTCTCATCATAAACCGATGCATAGCAGCGGTCAGGGATCACACAGTTGGTGTCGCCCTTGGCACCGGCCTCGTCCCAGCCTTTGCCGCCTGCACGGATTACGGCAGGCATCGAGGCATCGATGATCACGTCCGAGGGCACGTGAAGGTTTGTGATGCCCTTGTCTGAATCGACCATGTACATGGACGGCCGGTCAGCCTTGATCGCGTCAATTGCCGCCATGATTTCGGCATTGTCCTGAACACGTTCCCGCAAATCGCCAAGACCCGAGTTTGGGTTCACTCCCAATGCGTCCAGCTCTGCTCCAAATTTCTCGAACACCGGAGCCAACCACGCTTTGACGGCGTAACCAAAAATGATTGGGTCCGAGACCTTCATCATCGTGGCTTTCATGTGCAGCGAGAACATCGTGCCGTCTTTCTTTGTGTCCTCAATCGCATCTGTCAGGAAGGATGACAGCGCCTTGACGGACATGAATGTGGCGTCTGCAACGGTGCCCTCGGCCAGTGGCCAGGCGTCTTTCAGGACAGTGACGCTGCCGTCTTTGCCGACAAATTCGATCTTGGCATCACCGGCCTGAGCGGCGGTAATGGTGGCGGACTTCTCGTTGGCATAGAAATCATTGCCAGACATCGACGACACTTTGGTTTTGCTGTCCGACGCCCACTCCCCCATCGAATGCGGGTTCTTCTGAGCATAGTTCTTCACCGCACGCGCCGCGCGACGATCCGAGTTACCTTCGCGCAGAACCGGGTTCACGGCCGAGCCCTTGATAGCGTCGTAACGCGCACGGATCGCCTTTTCCTCATCGGTCGACGGCTCTTCGGGGTAGCTCGGGATGTCATAGCCTTGTGACTGGAGTTCCTCGACGGCCGCCACCAGTTGCGGGACCGATGCCGAGATGTTTGGCAGTTTGATCACGTTGGCGTCGGGCGTTTTCACCAGCTCGCCCAATGCGGCCAAATCGTCGGTGATGCGCTGTGCATCAGTCAGTTTTTCCGGAAAGGTCGAGAGAATACGACCGGCCAATGAAATGTCCTTGGTGCCAACACTGACACCTGCGGCACCAGCAAACTTGCGAATGATGGGCAGAAACGAGGCGCTGGCCAGTTCGGGCGCTTCGTCTACAATGGTATACAATATGTCGAAGTTCGAGTTATCTGCCATATTCTTTTACCTTTTTTAAACCTTTCGGGACGTGCGATCCAAGAGTGTTCCACTTTTGCGTGGCGTAGGTGGGGCGCGTTTCTCCTACCGCCCCGACGGTGACTCTGATTTGACAGGGCCTCCCATAAATCAGGAAGGGCCTGGGATCAATCATCTAAAGCGCGCGCATATTGCCACGGGTAGTCAGATTTACGGATTGGACCATGGGTATAACTATTGATCAGTAATTTTGCGGGTAGTTATTGATCCAGCTTTTTGCCGGTCCAAAACGCCTTGAACCCGCCTTCGTTTGCAATTTGGTTCACGTGATCTTCAATTGCGGTGTCCAAATGCTCAACAGAACCAGCGTCCGCCTCGCGTGGAACCGAGGTTCCCGCTCCCCGCATGACTCGGGTCGAGATCCAGAACCTTCTCAAAACCATGAATAGCGGCAGATGTGTTTCCTTGATCCCTGTCGAACTGGGCCTTGTGAAACAATGCCTCAGTGCTGCTTGGGGCAAGCGACAGAGCTTTTTCATACGCTGTTTCAGCAGATTGGACATCGCCCGTCGCGTGATAGGCAATAGCACGCCACAAAGTTGAATGTGGGTCGTCGAGAGCGAGAGCCAAAGCACTGCTATAGTCCGAAATTGCCTTTTCGTACTGTTTGCCGCTGTAGTACGCCCAACCACGAGATCTCAGCAGCGTGCTCCGGTTTTTTGGGGTAACATCCACGCCATTCATCAAAGTTGTGCAGGCCGCAACCACATTTGCCATGCCGCCTTTGTTGCCAAGGCATGACTGGGCCAGCTGCGTGTAGTTTGGTCCAGATTTTGATGGTGAATTGAAGGACAGCAACAACGTGGCGATCACAATAGCCAGGGCGGCAAGACGAATGTGCATTACACCTCCAATCTGTTCAAAGCACTCACCTTAAAGTGGCAATCCAGAACCTATACTCAAGGAAACGGGTCGCCAAATTTGCGTAATGAAACGGAAAAGACACAAGCGCAATCGCAGAAGTTGATCAAACGCCCCAAGTGTCACTCAACCGATACCCACCCGGCCAGGGATCGTCTGGGTCAAGCATGTGCTGATGGGTTCCGGTGATCCAGCCGCGCCCGCTGATTTCTGGGATGATAGCGGGTTGGGCGCCAACCTGCGTTTCCCGAACAATTCGCCCGGTAAAGCGCGAGCCGATGATCGAGACGGCCTCAAAGGTTTGCCCGACCGTCATCTGCCCTTTGGCCGCCATTAGTGCCATGCGCGCAGATACCGCTGTGCCAGTGGGCGAGCGGTCAACCTTTCCGGGCTGGATGGCAACAGCAGATTTACCGCGCCAACCAGTCGGGGTTTTTTCAAGCGGGCCACAAAAAGCGCAAAAGGAAATGTGGGGCCAATCCGGGTTCTCGGGATGCGAGAACCCTAATTGCGCGTTGGCGGCATTCGTAATTGAAACGCCGATCCGGGCGATTTCACAGGCTTCGTCTTGGGTTATGTCAAACCCCAGCTTAGCGGCATCTACAACCACGAAACTGTCGCCTCCAAAAGCCGTATCAACAGTCAGCGTGCCCAAACCCGGAACCTCTAACGGGACAGAGAGCTTACCCGCAAAACTGGGAAGGTTTTGCACGTGGATCCGTTCTGCCTTACCGTCTCGGCATTCAGCGCGCACGCGAACCAGGCCTCCGGGCGCTTCGAGCGTCAGATTGGTTTCAGGCTCTTGGATCGGGATGATCCCGCTATCCAGCAAAACCGTCGCAACACAGATTGAGTTTGAGCCGGACATGGGTGGAGTGTCCTCGGGCTCCATGATGATAAAAGCGGCGTCGGCATCCGGGTGTTTGGGCGGAACCAGAAGATTGACGTGCCGAAATACACCGCCTCTCGGTTCGTTCAGTACAAAGTTTCTTAGCGTCTGATCGTTGGCAATATG
This sequence comes from Ruegeria sp. CDSC054, assembly GCF_059610645.1. Classification (NCBI taxonomy): domain Bacteria; kingdom Pseudomonadati; phylum Pseudomonadota; class Alphaproteobacteria; order Rhodobacterales; family Roseobacteraceae; genus Ruegeria; species Ruegeria sp. CDSC054. The sequence continues at coordinate 235,144 of NZ_JBXWOA010000003.1, forward strand.
CGTTCGTTGTTCCCAGATCGTGTCACCCGGCGGCGGTGAGACGCCGCCAACGACAACATCGCCGACCTCGCCTTCGGCATGGGCCGACACGACATGAATGGTCTTGATACTGCGCATATCCCCTCCTCAAAACCGGGTGGCGGCGTAAGGCGACAATGATATTGGTGGGTCTTGCCCATCGACCAGCGCCCCGACGAGTTCCGCAGTTCCCGCAGATTGGGTCAAGCCCAAGTGCCCGTGCCCAAAGGCGTAAATGACATCCACCGATCTACGAGACGCGCCAATCACCGGAATGCTGTCTGGCAAGGATGGACGAAACCCCATCCATTGCGTGCCACCTTCTGTTTTTAGTCCAGGCAGGAACGCCGCCGCCTTTTCCAACAAAATATCGGCGCGCTTGTAGTTTGGCGGCGAGGTCAATCCACCCAGTTCGACAGCCCCCCCTACGCGCACGCCGCCGTTGATCTTGCTGGCAACAAAGCCGTGGCGCGAGAATGTTAGGTGCATACGCAAATCAAATGCGCCCTCCGGCAAAGTCGTATTGTATCCACGCTCGGTTTCCAGTGGGATGCGATCGCCCAATGTTTGCGCTATGTGATGAGACCAGGCACCCGCGGCAATCACCACTTTGGCCGCATCAATTGTTCCGTTCGCGCATGCGAGGCGCACACCATTTTCCAGCGGTAACAGCATTCGGATATCTTTCCGTTCGATCTGACCGCCGCGACCCTGAAAAACCTCAGCAAGATGTTCGACCCATCGCTTCGGATCAACAGTGTTCAGCCAGTTCGGTGTAAACCCCGCATGGGTGAACCGAGGGCTGAGGCCCGGCTGCATCTCAGCAATCGCGGCCGGGCTTTCAAGCAGTTCAAATTCGATCCCGTGTTCGCGTCGCAAGTTCCATGTCGGCAAACTGGCGCGATATTCAGCCTCGCCTTCATACAACTGCATCTGCCCATCGCGTTGCAACAAGTATTCGGCGTCGACGTTTGGTATCAGCTGATCAAGCGCAGTTTTGGATAACGCCATCAAACTGGCTTGTGCGCCGAGTAAGTTTTCATAGCGATCCGGTCGACTGGCCCGCCAAAACCGGTACATCCACGGTGCAATTTTCAAGGCGTAGGCCGGCGGGATAGACAGTGGGCCCAACGGATCCAACAACCACTTTGGAGCTTTTCGCATGATGCCGGGCGTGGCTAGTGGTTCGACCTCAGAAAAGGCAAAGGCACCGGCGTTGCCGGCTGATGTTTCGGCCGCGATGCCCTTACGGTCCAATACAAGGACGGAATGGCCGCGTCGTTGCAGTTCGAGCGCGGTCGTAATCCCAATTACTCCGGCACCGATGACAACGACTTGTGGGGTCATGTTTCGATCCCGGCTTTGAAAGGATCGTGTTCGTCGAACAACAACGTGGCCTCAGCCATGATAAAGGCCTGCCCAGTGATCGAGGGGATAACACCCCCGTTTGGCCCGGGCTGGTAAGACAATTGATAGGAACTGCCAATCACGCTTTGCTGGATGATCTCCTGACTCGGCGCCAAACGGCCGTCGGCCGCCAGACAGGCCAGCCGAGCCGAACTGCCCGTTCCACATGGTGAGCGGTCGTAATTGTCATCGGGGCACAGAACGAAATTGCGACTGTGTACCGCCGGGTCCGGTGAAGATTCCTGTAAGATGACATGGTCAATCGGTTCGCCATTTTCTCCACCAGCCCCTTGCGCGATCGAGGCTTCGCGGATGGCGATCGACATGTCCGTTAGGTTACGAATGTTCACGGGCTCGACGGGGATCGGGCTGGGGTCAACGATAAAGAACCAGTTTCCGCCATATGCCACGTCGCCTGTAATCTGGCCGAAACCCGCGACATCCAGTGTAACGGCCTGATGAATCCTACGGCTTTCAATGTTGGTCACGGTAACGGTGTTTGCATCGTGCAGCTGGACCGTCACCACACCGGCGGGCGTTTCGATCCGGTGTTGGCCCACGTCGATTCGTCCCAGATGAGCCAATGTGACCGCCAAACCGATGGTTCCGTGCCCACACATGCCCAAAACGGCGTCGACATCGAAATAGATCACACCGGTCACGCATGTCGGATCAACCGGCTCGACCAGTAACGCAGCGACCATGGCTGGCTGACCGCGCGGCTCTAACATGACCGAGCGATAGAACGCCTCATGTTCGGTCGCCAGGCGACTTGCCCGCTCAGTCAAAGACCCGGATCCAAGTCCCGGCGCGCCATCCAGAATGACGCGCGTCGGTTCACCGCCTGTGTGACTGTCGATCACATGCATTCAGCGATCACCCCACCCTGCCTCGACCAATCGGCGAACCATGTTTGGAACAGATCATATTGCTGCTCGCAATAATTACGCTGTGCATCGGTCAGTTCATCCGTTTCGTTAAAGTGCAGACGGTATTCCTGCTCCCCGTTCAGGACCAGCAAGTGCTTGTAGTACAGCACCAAATCCGGGCCTTCGTCAAAGCTGGAAAGCACTTGAATCGCCTCTGTGAGTTCCTGCGCACGTTGGCGGGCCTCGGCATGGCCTTGCGCCGCCTTTTTGGACAGGGCGGCCAGCAGCAATGCTTCGCGCGGCAAGGCTGTGCCTATTCCCGTGATCGATCCGGTTGCACCGCAATTTACGATACCGTGGTAAACCTCGGTATCAACACCAACCATTAGGGTGACCTGATCATCCTGACTGGTGATGTTTTCAGCCGCATAGCGCAGGTCGTCTTTGCCACCGAACTCCTTGAATCCGATCAGGTTTGAATGTTCCGCGCGCAGAGCAAAGAACAGATCGGCCCGCGTAGCAAAGCCATAATACGGACTGTTGTAAATGATTGCCGGAACATCGGGGGCGGCTGTCAAGATCGCTTTGAAGTGGTTCTTCTGTGCGGTAGGTGAACTGCCGCGAGACAGAACGCGTGGAATGACCATCAGGCCAACGGCGCCTACCTTTTGCGCATGGGCTGCATGGGCTACGGCGGACTTGGTGTTGATGGCGCCGGTCCCGACCACAACGGGCAAACCCCCATCGACCAAACGCTCGACGCCTTCCATCCGCTGCGCATCTGTCAACAAGGGCCAATCCCCCATCGAACCGCAGTAGACCACCGCGGACATACCCGCCCCGATCATCTGCTTTCCTTTGTGCACCAAGGCATCAAAGTCAGGCGTCCGGTCGGGTTTGCATGGTGTCATCAGAGCGGGCATCGTGCCGGTGAACACATTGGTCGACATTGGTAAATTCCTCGATGGCTGGGCGGTTACACACGCTTTTGGAATCGCCATAACGGATATTGGATACAAAATCCAGAAAAATTGAAAACGCGCCGGATCGATGATCGGGCGCGCTCAAATTACAAAATGGATTTTTCAGCGAAGGCGGTGACCTGTTTCGGGATCAAATAGCATCGCGCGTTCCGGCCGCACTGACAGCCCGATGCGCTCACCTTGCTTGCTGCGCTGATCTTCTCGTTCCTCGACAATCAACTTATCGCCATTGGGCGTCAGCAAATACGTATAGCTCACGCCGCCAAGCGCTTCGGTCAGATCAACCGTGCAAGTGTCGCCTGCCCGGTCCACTGTGATGTGCTCCGGACGTATACCAAGAGTCACTTTGTTCATCCCAGCCGGTACGTTTACAGGCACATCCAACGGTTCACTAAGGGCCGGGTGCGAGACCTTCCCATCGATAATATCGCCGTCAAGGAAGTTCATTGCAGGCGATCCGATGAACCCCGCTACAAACCGATTGTCCGGGTCCCGATACAAGTCCATTGGAGCGCCGACCTGCTCGATCCGGCCATCGCGCAGCACCACGATCTTGTCGGCCATTGTCATCGCTTCGACCTGATCGTGGGTCACATAGATCATGGTCGCGCCAATTTCATTGTGCAGTCGCGCAATCTCGACCCGCATTTCTACGCGCAGCTCCGCATCAAGGTTGGACAGAGGTTCGTCGAACAAAAACACCTCAGGGCCCCGCACGATGGCACGCCCGATGGCGACACGCTGGCGTTGCCCGCCGGACAAGGCCTTGGGCTTGCGCTTAAGGTATTGATCCAACTTGAGGATGTTCGAGGCGTCTTGCACTTTCTTGTTGATCTCGGACTTGGGTACACCATTCATGCGCAATCCAAAGCCCATGTTCTCGGCCACGGTCATGTGCGGATAAAGGGCATAGGTCTGGAACACCATGGCCACGCCGCGCTTGGCCGGATCCATATGGGTCACGTCGCGTGCGCCGATATGGACTTGCCCTTCGGTCGTTTCCTCAAGGCCCGCTATCATCCGCAGCAAAGTGGATTTACCACAGCCCGAAGGGCCGACGAAGACACAGAACTCTCCATCTTCGATCTCCAGATCAATGCCGTGAATAACCTGCGTCTCGCCATACCGCTTGATCGCCTGGTTCAGAGTCACACCTGTCATGTCGCTTGCATCCTGTTTGTTTCGGAGCTCGGGCGGGTCTCGGGGAACCGCCAGGCCTGTGCTTCGGCTCCGATTTGTTCGGCCACACGGCGAACACGGGGAACCCAGGTTTCCAATTGGTCGAAATTCATCCGTTCGGTCGATCCGGTCACGGAAATCGCCCCTAACATCCGCCCGCCCGAGGTGAGGATTGGACAGGCAATGCAGATGATGCCGGGCTCATGCTCTTCGTCATCGACGGCGTAGCCACGACTGCGGATCAGGTCGAGATCGGCGCGCAACGCCGCCTCGGATGTCAGTGTTTTGTCGGTAAAGCGGTGGTAGCTTTGCTGAGACGCGGCGCGGTCCAGCGCGGCCTCATCCAGAAACGCCATCATGGCTTTACCCACGCCTGTGCAATAGGCCGGACCGACCTTGCCAGCCTGCGAATACATCTCAATCGGCTGGGCTGCGTTGCGTTTATCCACGTACAGCACCTGATTTGAATCAAGCTGTGCCAAATGCACCGTTTCCCCGGTTTCCCGGCTCAATGCATCCAGAAACGGTCGCGCAATCGGCGCGAGCGAGCTTTGTGTCCACGCTGCATGAGCCAGCCGAACCAATCGCAACCCTGGCGTATATGTCTGTCGGTCCGGATCATACGACAGCATTCCCTGATTGGTCAGCGTTTGCAGGAACCGATACAGGGTCGCCTTGGGGAAATTGCTGCTTTCCAACAGCTCTGCGAATCGGACCGGGCGCGCGAACGCAGCCACCTGATCCAGCACATCACATGCTTTTCCTATTGTTCCGTCACCAGCCACGGGTGCCTGTTCTCCTCCCATTAACCCATCGCAATCGACACGAGGGTCTTGACAAGACTAACCGAGTCGATGTGTAGTTTTCAATATATAAAACACGGTTTCATTATTTGGAACCTTAAAGACATAAAATGGAAGCTAAGGGAGGAAACCATGCATTCCATGTACAAGCGCACTGCCGCCGCTTTGGCAGCCAGTGTCGCACTTGCGGCACCTGTTGCCGCCGAACTGACCGGCGAGCTGCGAATCTTTCTCGATACCTCCAACCCGGCGCCACGCGCGACGATGGAGGCGATGATCGATCGATTCGCGGAACAGCATCCGGGTCTGGAAATCGAAACCACCGTGATCGACCGCGAGGCGTACAAAACTCAGATCCGTAACTTTCTAACTGCGGATACGCCGGACGTGGCGACGTGGTATGCGGCGAACCGCATGAAGCCCTACGTCGAGGCGGGCCTGTTCGAAGATGTATCGGATTTGTGGGCCGAACCTGAGATCGCCGAAAATCTGGCGTCGACCAAAGGTGCGATGACCATTGACGGCAAGCAGTGGGGTGTGCCCTACACATACTATCAGTGGGGTGTTTACTATCGCAAAGACATCTTTGACGAGTTAGGCCTGACCGAACCCACAACCTGGGAAGAAGAGCTGGCAAACTGCCAGAAGATCGTCGATTCCGGTCGTGCCTGCTATACCATCGGCACCAAGTTCCTGTGGACCGCTGGCGGTTGGTTCGACTATCTCAACATGCGCACCAACGGGTTCGACTTCCACAACCAGCTTGCCAATGGCGAAATCAGCTGGGAGGACGACCGGGTCAAACAAACCTTCGCCAACTGGAAACAGCTGATCGACATGGGCGCTTTCGTCGACAACCATCAAACCTATAGCTGGCAAGAGGCCCTGCCCTTCATGGTGAACGGCGAAGCCGCCGCGTACCTGATGGGTAACTTTGCTGTTGCTCCGCTGCGCGAAGCGGGATTGACCGACGACCAATTGGACTTCTATCAGTTCGTTTCTATCAACCCGGATGTAGAATTGGCGGAAGATGCGCCAACCGATACCTTTCACATCCCGGCCAACGCATCGAATAAAGAAGCCGCGCGTGAGTTTCTGCGCTTTGCCGTTTCCGCAGACGAGCAAACTCAGATCAACAACGGCGCAAACCTGGGCCAGCTGCCTGTGAACGCCCAATCGTCCGTCGATGAAGACAAGTTCCTGCAGCAAGGCTTTGAGATGCTGTCCGCCAACAGCCCCGGCGGCGTCGCCCAGTTCTGGGATCGTGACGCACCTGCGGAAATGGCGAAGGTGTCGATGGAAGGGTTCCAGGAATTTATGGTCAAGCCGGATAATGCTGACCGTATCCTGTCCAAACTGGAACGCGCACGTCAGCGTATCTACGAAAACTAAACCGGTCGGGTCGGGCTTTTGCCCGGCCTGCACCACTTCTTGTGTAAGGCGGGTGCATACCCGGCTTACTCCTTTGATCCAAAACCGAGTGAGCACATGTCAGCCGTCGATGTCCCTGAACAAGAAAGCTGGTTCCACAGAAATCAACAGCGCATAGCGCCCTGGCTCTTTCTGGCTCCGGGTCTGCTGTTCTTCATGGTCTATGTGATCATTCCGGTATTCCAATCCTTCAACTTGTCTTTGTACGAATGGGATGGGCTTGGCGCAGCGGAATATGTGGGTTTTCGCAACTACGAAGACCTGTATTGGGAATTGGCCGATCGCGACGCGTTTTACATATCACTGAAGAACAACCTGATCTGGTTGATCATGTACCTGCTGGCAATCCCAGCTGGTCTGTTCATTGCTCTGTTCCTGAATCAAACCGTCTGGGGCATTCGGCTCTATAAGTCGCTGTTTTTCTTCCCCTTTGTCATCTCTCAGGTCGTCGTCGGACTCGTTTTCACGTGGTTCTATGATCCGACTTTCGGCCTGTTGAACGAATTCCTAGGCTTCTTCGGCTTCGGCCCGCTGAATGTTCTAGGGGATGAGCGTTTCGTCACCTACGGCATCATCTTTGCCGGACTCTGGCCGCAAACAGCCTACTGCATGATCCTGTATCTCACTGGCCTGAACGCTGTGGATCCTGAACAGATCGAGGCCGGACGTCTGGACGGTGCAAAAGGCGGGCGGATGCTGTGGCATATCATACTGCCTCAACTACGCCCCGCCACCTTCATTGCTTTCGTTGTCACCATCATCGGCGCGCTTCGGTCTTTCGATCTGATCTCAATCATGACCCAAGGTGGCCCGTTCGGTTCATCCCGTGTGCTGGCCTATTACATGTTCGAAGTCGCGCTGTCTGAATACGGCTTCCGCATGGGATATGGCGCCGCCATCGCGGTGATCCTGTTCCTGATCATGCTGTGCTTCATCGCCTATTTCCTGTGGTCGATGTACCGCGAAGAAAGGGGGCATTAAGATGTTTCCCAAACCCATCGAAAAACAACCCCGCGGGGCTCAGATCACCTACCAGGCGATGCTGCCCCTGGCACTGCTGCTGTGGCTCGGCCCCCTGCTGGCGGTAGCGCTGTTCTCGGTCAAGCCGGCAGCCGACTTTACCAATGCGAACTACTGGGGGATGCCGTCCAGCTTTGAGGGTGCCTACAACTATGGGCAGGTATTCTTCAACTCGGACATGCCACGCTATTTGCTGAACTCGTTCATGATCACCATTCCAACAGTGATCGGTGCCGTTGCGCTTAGTTGCATGACCGGGTTTGCACTGGGGATCTATAAATTCCGCTCAAACATCTGGATCTTTTTCATGTTTGTTGCCGGGAATTTCGTACCATTTCAGATCCTAATGGTTCCTGTGCGAGATCTTACTCTAGAACTGGGTCTCTACAACACCAAAACCGGCCTCGTTTTGTTCCACATTGCTTTCCAAACGGGCTTTTGCACATTGTTCATGCGCAACTTTATCCGCGCCCTGCCCTTCGAACTGATCGAGGCGGCTCGCGTTGAAGGCATCAGTGAATGGCGCATTTTCTGGTACGTGGTCCTACCGCTGATGAAACCGGCGATCGCGGCCCTCAGTGTGTTGATTTTCACCTTCATCTGGAACGACTACTTCTGGGCTGTTGTCCTGACACAGGGTGCGGAAAGCCAACCCGTGACAGCAGGTATAACCAGTTTTAACGCCCAATTTCGGGCGGCCTATCAACTAATGAGTGCCGGTTCCATCGTCGCGGCTCTGCCGCCGGTGGCCATGTTCTTCCTCATGCAGAAACACTTCATCGCGGGTTTGACCCTCGGTGCCGTAAAATAACGTCAAACCAAAGGTTTGCCACATGACCAAGATCACCTTTATCGGGGCAGGCTCCACGATCTTCATGCAGAATATCGTGGGCGACGCCCTGCTGACACCTGCACTGGCCGACAGCCATTTTGCGCTGATGGACATCGATCCCGTGCGCCTTGCCGAAAGCGAGGCCGTCGCCAGGGCGATGATCCGCTCTGTCGGAACAGGGGCATCTGTCTCAAAGCATACCGACCGGCGCGCCGCGCTTGAAGGCGCCGATTTCGTCATCACCGCCTTCCAGGTCGGCGGCTACAAACCCTGCACGGTGACGGATTTCGAGATCCCCAAACAATACGGCCTGCGCCAGACCATCGCTGACACCCTGGGCGTCGGCGGCATCATGCGAGGCCTGCGCACGGTTCCTGTGTTGTGGGACGTTGCACGAGACATGATGCAGCTCTGCCCAAACGCAACGCTGCTGCAATACGTGAACCCGATGGCGATCAACACATGGGCCCTGGCAGAACGTTTCCCGGCGCTGAAACATGTCGGCCTGTGTCACTCTGTCCAAAACACCGTTGAAGAACTTGCTCACGATCTGGACCTGCCCAAGGACGAGTTCCGCTACAAGGTGGCAGGCGTGAACCACGTGGCCTTTTTCCTGAGGCTAGAGCATGACGGGCGCGACCTCTACCCGGCATTGCGGCAAGGGTATGCCGGCGGGCAAATTCCCAAACCACCGCTTTTGATGCCACGTTGCCCCAACAAGGTGCGGTATGAGGTGATGGAACATCTGGGCTATTTCTGCACGGAAAGTTCAGAACACTTGGCGGAATACGTTCCATGGTTCATCAAAGATGGCCGCCAGGACCTGATTGAGCAGTTCAGCATCCCTCTGGATGAATACCCAACCCGTTGCGAGGAACAGATCGCCAGTTGGAAAGAACAGGCAAAGACCCTGACTGACGGGCGTGATATTGAAGTGATCCGAAGCCATGAGTTCGCCGCCGACCTGATGAATGCGATCGTGACTGATACGCCCTACGTGGCGTATGGGAACCTGCCCAATACTGGACAGATCCCTCAACTCCCCCTTGGCGCGGCTGTCGAAACACCTTGCCTTGTCGACACTAACGGTGTCCAACCTTCGGTCGTAACAGATATTCCGCCCCAGCTGATCGCGCTGATGCGCAGCCAGATCAACGTGCAGGAACTGACTGTGCGGGCATTGGTTGAGCAGAACCCAGAATACATTTACCACGCCGCTATGATGGACCCGCATACGGCCGCTGAACTGGACCTGCGTCAGATCCGCAGCTTGGTTAGTGACCTGTTGGTGGCACATGCCGATTGGTTGCCAGACTGGTGCAAACCCGCCAAGGCGGCCTGATCCCAATTTTGAAAGGCTGAAAATAATGACAAAAAAACGCCGCTCTCAGCATTGGTATGGCAAGCTGGACAAGGATGGCTTTATCCACAGATCGTGGATGAAGAACCAAGGCTTTCCTGATCACGCCTTCGATGGTCGTCCGATCATTGGCATCTGCAACACGTGGTCGGAACTCACACCCTGCAACTCGGGCCTGCGTGATCTGGCCGAGGGTGTCAAACGCGGCGTGTGGGAGGCTGGAGGGTTTCCGGTCGAATTTCCCGTCATGTCGCTGGGCGAGACCCAAATGAAGCCCACCGCCATGCTGTTCCGCAACCTGCTGGCAATGGATGTCGAGGAATCTATTCGCGCCTATGGCATCGACGGCGTAGTCCTGTTGGGTGGTTGCGATAAGACCACGCCGGGGCAGCTGATGGGGGCCGCTTCGGTAGATCTGCCCTCTATCGTGGTCAGCTCTGGCCCGATGTTGAATGGGAAGTACCAGGGAAAAGACATTGGTTCGGGCACGGATGTTTGGAAATTCTCAGAAGCTGTGCGCGCGGGTGAGATGACACTGAAGGATTTCATGAACGCCGAGTCCGGCATGTCACGCAGCGCCGGGGTCTGCATGACCATGGGCACGGCCTCGACCATGGCATCGTTGGTCGAAGCAATGGGCATGTCCCTCCCAACCAACGCCGCCCTACCAGCAGTTGATGCCCGCCGGATGGCGCTGGCGCATCTGACAGGCAAACGGATTGTGGAGATGGTGGACGAAGATTTAAAACCGTCGGACATCCTGACCAAGGAAGCGTTCGAAAATGCCATTCTGGCCAATGCAGCCGTTGGCGGCTCGACCAATGCAGTGGTGCATTTACTCGCGCTGGCGGGCCGCGTGGGCGTAGACCTGACGCTGAAAGACTTTGAAATCGGGTCGGAAATCCCGCTACTGGTGAACTGCATGCCTTCAGGGAAATACCTGATGGAAGATTTCTGCTACGCAGGCGGTGTGCCCGTGGTTCTGAACGAGTTGAAACCCTTCCTGCGCCCTGCAAAAACCGTTCTGAACAAAGATATCTCGGCGCATTTTGAAGGGGCAGAATGCTTTAACCCCGACGTCATCCGCCCCTTCGACGATCCGGTGAAACCCGCCGCTGGTCTGCGCGTGCTGCGCGGTAACCTCGCGCCCAACGGGGCCATTGTGAAACCCTCGGCCGCGACGGATGCGCTACTGGAAACAGAAGCCGAGGCCTACGTTTTTGAGAGCATCGAAGACTTGAAAGCAAATATTGACCGGGATGATCTGCCAGTAACGTCTGAAACCATTCTGGTCCTGAAGGGTTGCGGCCCAAAGGGCTATCCCGGCATGCCCGAGGTCGGCAACATGCCGATCCCGGCCAAACTGGTGAAGGAAGGCGTCCGCGACATGATCCGCATATCCGACGCCCGCATGTCCGGCACCGCCTATGGCACCGTCATCCTGCATGTCAGCCCCGAGGCACAGGCAGGCGGTACGCTGGCACTCGTCAACACCGGGGACCGTATCCGGGTTTCTGCCAGCAACGGGGAATTGGAGTTGCTTGTCGCCGCTGAGGAGCTGGAAACCCGCCGCGCCGCGTGGCAACCGGATGATCCGCACTACACGCGCGGTTATGCGAAACTCTATGTCGACCACGTGCTGCAAGCCGATCAGGGCGCGGACCTAGACTTCCTCGTCGGCAAAGACACCCGCCTTGTGACCAGAGAGAGCCACTGATGGACCATCCAGCCACTTTTCACGATCTAAACGGCGCCTCGGTCTATATTACCGGCGGCGGCTCTGGTGTCGGGGCCGCCCTGACAGACGGTTTTTTGGCCCAGGGCGCAAACGTTGCCTTTATCGGCCGCTCGGACGCCAGCGCATTCGTTGAGGAAATGCGCGACAAACATGGCCGCGCGCCGCTGTTCATGCAGGGCGACATGACGGATACCGGATTGCTGCACGCCACAATGCAAAAGGCTGCCGAGGCACACGGACCTTTGGATGTGTTGGTCAACAACGCAGCCAATGACAAACGCCACTCGCTTGACGAAACCACCCCCGACTTCTGGGATTGGATGATCGAGGTGAATCTCAAGGCCTACTATTTCGCCTGTCAGGAGGCCGCGCGCCAAATGGCTGGCAAAGGCGGATCAATCGTCAACTTCAGCTCAATTAGCTACATGATGGGGAATGCGGGGTACCCTATCTATACGACGTCGAATGCCGGGATTACCGGGATGACGCGATCTTTGGCACGCGAATTGGGGCCGCAAAAAATTCGTATCAATGCGCTGGCTCCCGGATGGGTATTGACGCAAAAGCAACTTGATATGTGGGCCACGCCCGAAGACCTGGCGGCGCATTTGGAGCGCCAGTGCCTAAAAGAACACCTGACGCCCGATGACATGATCGCACCGACATTGTTCCTGGCCTCGGATGCCAGCCGCGCGATGACCGGACAGTGCATTGCCGTCGATGGCGGCGTTGTAGTAACGGGGTAAAGCCATGAATGCAGAGTGGATAGCTGTCGACTGGGGAACATCCCAACTGCGGGCCTGGGCCATGCAAGGCGACACCGTACTGGCGCAATCCCAGTCTGATCGGGGAATGGCCCGGCTGAGCAGAGATGCGTTTCAATCTGCCTTGCTTGACCTGATCGCCGACTGGCTGGGTCCTGAACCTGTCGACGTTGTGGCCTGCGGCATGGTCGGTGCGCGGCAAGGCTGGGTCGAAGCACCCTACTCGGCCGTCCCGTCAGCACCGCTGCCGGATGCGCCTATACGGGTACCCGGTACCGATGCCCGGATACGCGCATTCGTGGTGCCTGGGCTGAAGCAGAACGCACCGCCGGACGTTATGCGCGGTGAGGAAACTCAAATATCTGGCTTTCTGGCAACCCGCCCGAACTGGGACGGGGTTATCTGCCTGCCCGGGACGCATTCAAAATGGGTTCAGATCAGCGCTGGAGAAGTCGTGAGCTTTCGAACGTTCATGACAGGTGAGATGTTTGAGCTTCTCTCCGAGCAATCAGTGCTCAAGCATTCGGTCGGTGACGGCTGGGACGCCGATGCCTTTGCAGAAGCTACGGCAGACACGTTGTCAAAACCCGAACAATTGGCTGCACGTCTGTTTGGACTGCGGGCGGCGGATTTGTTGCACGATCAGGACAAGGGGACAGCCCGGGCAAAATTATCCGGGCTCTTGATCGGGGCTGAACTGGGCGCAACACGCCCCTATTGGTTGGGGCAGCAGCTGGCAATCATCGGCGCTGAAGGGATTTCCCAAATCTATGCGGGCGCGTTGCAACTGCAGGGTGCTTTCGTGGACACCGCTAGTGCAACCCAATGTACATTGGCAGGCCTGTCGCAGGCCCGCAAACTAACGAGGCAAACCGCATGAGCCGACCCATCATCGCCATTTTGCGTGGCTTGCAACCAGCAGAAGCCGTCAATGTAGGCCATGCCGTGATCGAATCCGGTATCGACAAGATCGAGGTGCCGTTGAATTCGCCTGACCCGCTGAACAGCATTGAATCGTTGGCCAGCTCATTCGGCGATCAAGCTCTGATCGGCGCTGGCACGGTTCTGACCCCCGAACAGGTCGAAGCCGTTGCACAAGTTGGCGGTAAGCTGATCGTTTCCCCGAATTATGACGCCGAGGTTATTGTGCGTTCTGTCGCACTAAACATGCAAAGCTGGCCGGGCGTCTATACCCCGACCGAGGCGTTTGCTGCGCTTAAGGCTGGCGCGACGGGATTGAAATTGTTCCCGGGTGTCACCGCCGGGCCAAGTGGTTTGGCCGCACTGCGACCCGTATTGCCATCGGGTACTTTGGTCTATGCCGTTGGTGGCGCTGGACCTGAGAACTTCGCCGAATGGATCAAGGCTGGGGCAGACGGGTTTGGCATCGGATCGGCCCTGTTCAAACCGGGGATGTCCGTCGCGGAAATTGCCGGTCAGGCCAAGCGGATCGTCGCTGCCTATGACGAGGCAGCTGGATGAGCTTTGTTTTTGACGACCGTCCATGTGAGCTAGGCGAAGGGCCTCTGTGGCATCCTGAACGCAAGCAACTGTTCTGGTTCGACATCATCAACAAACGTCTGATGACGCAGACAGCGGGCGAGCAACACGGCTGGCAGTTTTCGGAACATGTCTCAGCGGCAGGTTGGGTGGACCGGGATACAATAATGATGGCCTCGGAAACCGGTCTGTGGCGGTTTGGTTTGAACAGTGGTCAAAAAGACCTGATCGTCTCGCTTGAGGCGAACAACCCGGTCACCCGCTCCAATGACGGGCGCGCAGACCCGTGGGGCGGGTTCTGGATCGGGACGATGGGAAAGAACGCTGAAAAGCAGGCTGGCGCGATCTATCGGTACTGGCAGGGTGAGCTGCGCCTGCTTGTGCCCGAGGTCACAATCTCGAACGCGATCTGTTTTTCCTCAGACAGGTCCTGCGTCTATTACACCGATACAGTCACACAACAGGTCAGGCGCTGCTCGCTGGAGCCTGACACGGGCTGGCCCGAAGGCAATAGCACGGTGTTTCTCGACCTGAGCGCTGATGACCTTTATCCCGATGGCGCTGTGGTCGACGCAGAAGGCAATATCTGGATCGCCCAATGGGGGGCAAACCGTGTCGCCTGCTACGACCCGAACGGACGGTTTCGGCATGCGGTCTCGTTTCAGGCCGCACATACATCTTGCCCTGCCTTTGGCGGCGACGATCTGACGACGCTGTTTTGCACCACTGCCCGTCAGGGGTTGGACGCAGACACTGTTGAAACACAACCAACCAATGGCATGACCTTTGGCGCATTGGACGCGGGCACAGGCCAGGCAGAACACAGAGTCCTTCTATGAAACCAGAACTTGGTGTTTGCTATTACCCGGAACATTGGCCCGAGGCCATGTGGGCCGAAGACGCGGCTCGAATGGTTGAAACTGGCATAAGCTGGGTCCGGATCGGTGAGTTTGCCTGGAGCCGAATGGAGCCGGTTCCAGGCGATCTGCAGTTGGATTGGCTGGACCGTGCAATCGAAACGCTTGGGGCGGCTGGGCTCAAGGTTGTGCTGGGGACACCCACTGCGACACCTCCGCGTTGGATGCTTGAGAAATATCCCGACATGCTGGCAGTGGATGCGCAAGGAAACCCCCGCAAATTCGGCTCGCGCAGGCATTATTGTTTTAGCCATCCGGGTTATGTCCAAGAATCCGTCCGCATTGCCCGGATCATGGGCGAGCGCTATGGACGAAACCCGAATATTGCTGCTTGGCAAATCGACAATGAATATGGCTGCCACGATACGACCGTCAGCTATGGCCTCGCCGCTCTGCATGCCTTTCGGCTTTGGCTAAAGGATCAATACGGCAAAATTGACGCGCTAAACGAGGCATGGGGCAACATATTCTGGGCGATGGAGTATCGCGATTTCGACCAGATTGATCTGCCCAATCTGACAGTAACCGAACCCAACCCGGCGCATGTTCTGGCGTTCCGGCGTTTCAGTTCGGATCAGGTCGTTGCGTATAACAAAGCCCAGGCAGATGTACTGCGCGCTTTGACCGATGCACCTTTGTTGCACAACTATATGGGCCGAGTGCTGGATTTCGATCATTTCAAGGTTGGCGAAGATTTGGATATCGCCACATGGGACAGCTATCCAATCGGTTTCCTCTCTGATCGGCTTGAGGCGGATGAAGCCCACAAAACCGCCTTTCTTCAGCAGGGCGATCCAGACATGCAGGCTTTTCATCATGACCTGTATCGCGCGGTCGGCCGCGGGCGTTGGTGGGTGATGGAGCAGCAACCCGGCCCGGTGAATTGGGCCCCGTACAATCCGGCACCACTACCCGGAATGGTTAAGCTGTGGTCCCTAGAGGCAGTGGCGCATGGTGCAGAGGTTGTCAGCTATTTCCGCTGGCGGCAGGCGCCGTTTGCGCAAGAGCAAATGCATGCGGGGCTGCTGACACCCAACAACCGCCCTGCCCCGGCCCTGACCGAGGCAAAGCAGACTTCGGACGCGTTGTCAGAAATCGGCAACGTTGTGCAAACACGGGCCCAGGTGGCCATCCTGTTCGACTACGCCTCGGATTGGGCTTGGTCGACACAGCCCCAAGGCGCGGGATTTGACTATTTCCGTCTGGTTTTCTCGGCGTATCGCGCTTTGCGGCGGGCGGGCTTGTCTGTGGACTTCGTGTCCTCAACCAACATTCCGCGCGTTGGCTACAAGTTCATCCTTGCTCCTGGGATAGCCACCATGAGCGACAATTTGGAACGTCAATTGGCGGAGGCCTGTGATCTGCTCATCCTAGGTCCACGCAGCGGGGCGATCACACATGATTTCCAGATTCCCCGGGAACGACCCGGTCTGAACGGTCTGAAATGCGACGTCGATCTGGTCGAGACCCTGCCGCCCAACATCCGCCGTGGCGTCGATGGCGGCGGTGCGGCGCAACATTGGATCGACAGGGTTTCGGGTACTGCCCCCAATTTGCTGACATTTGCAGATGGCACCCCTGCGCTTTTGGGTGAAAATCGTCTTTGGTATCTGGCAGGTTTCCCGGATGACACATTATGGGACCGGGTTGTTGAAATGGCCGCGCGCAAAACCGACGTTGCCCTTCATCCGATGCCCAAGGGGTTGCGCCGTCGCGAGACGGCCACGCATGTTTTCCTAATAAATTACAATGCGCAACCGGTCGCATGGAACGGTGACGTCGTTGACGCCTGTGACGTTGCTGTCACGCAGAAAGACGCGCCCGAAGAGGAATAGCCTCTCCGGGCGCACGTTTAGGATTTAACTTCGGAACCTACTGGTCAGTCTGCAGGCTGTTGGGATCGAACACCCCCCCAAAGCCACCGTTGTTTGAAGGCGGAGTTTCAGTATCTGAACTCTCCTCCTCGGCATCACCACCCAGAGTATTCGGCGCGAAGACATTGCCAAAACCACTGTTGTTGGATGGTTTCGGTGTGGATTGCTGCGCACCACCTTGATCGGCTTCTTCGGCCTCGCGCTTCTTACGCTGTTCTTCGCGCTGCTTGCGCAACTCTTGAATGCGTTGTTCGGCTTCCAGGCGTTTCTGCTCTTTCACATTGGCGATGCATTGGCCGGGGTTGTAGGCCGTTGCGGTGCCAACGACAGTGATCGTCGCAACCGCAAACACAACCAGCAGGACAGCCGCCATGTTGCCAGCAAAGAAGCTGGGCAGCTTAATCTTGCCGGCCAGCTCCTCAACTGTGGCGCTCTTGCGGGCTGCGGCCACCAGTTCCTGACGCTTCAGCTTGGCTTCGTTCAACAAGGCAAAGAACACTGTCAACGCCACGATGATGAAGGCCAGAGCCGAAATGGCGGGTGTAATGCCGTAGCGCACCTTTTGGGCCAGTTCGATCGTAAGCGTCGGGTATTCACCAAAGGTGAAAGTGGTCGTGTTGTAGTTCTCGAACGAAGCGAGGAATGCCAGCACAGCAGCCGACGCGATCGCAGGACGCATGAAGGGCAACAGGATCTTGCGGAAAGCCTGAGCATGCGTTGCACCAAGGTCCAGTGCCGCTTCGGTCAATGCCACATCGTAACGCTGCAGGCGCGCCACAAGAACCAGCATGCAATAGCTTGCAATGAAGGTAGATTGGCCGATTACCGTCAGGAAGATACCGTTGGACAGGAAGCTATCTGCACCCAGTCCCAGCATCCGGTTGATCCGATCCCAGAACACCAAAGTCGAGATGCCCAGAACAACACCCGGGATCAGGATCGGAGCGATTATGATCGTATAGTAGGTCGCCCGCAACTTGGGCCAGATCTGGGTCAGCATCAGCGCACCGGCCAGACCCATCGCCACCGACAGAACTACCGTTCCGGCGCCAATGATCAGCGAGTTCTTGATACCGTTCAGAATGCGCTGATCCTGAAACAGCTCGCCGAACCACTGGAAGGTCAGACACTCCCACGGCGTCATCCGTGGGAAGGCCGACGAATTGAAGGCGGTGACCGACATGATCACCAGCGGGCCCAGCAGGTACAGGAAGAAGATGACCAGATAGACCCAGATGCTTACACGAAGGAAGGAATTATTCATTTCCCGATATCCCCCATGTTCACCTTGAACAGGCGCATCATCGCCAGCACGAACAGGATACATGTCACCAGAAGAACGATGGCGTAGGCGGCACCTTGCGGCCAGTCATTGTTGTCGTTGAATTGCTGGTAAATCAGCTGCGTGAACCACAGACTGGACGGTCCGCCCAGGATTTGCGGCGCGGCCAGCGCACCGGCGCTTAGCATGAACACCATGGTACAGCCCGAGCTGATGCCTGGCTTGGCGTAAGGAATGACCACACGCCAGTGAATCCGCCACCATGGCGCACCAAGATCACGCGCGGCCTCGATCTGGTTTTTGTCCAGACTTTCGATCACGTTGTACATTGGGAAGATCATCAGCAGGATGTAGGCATAACCCAGACCGGCATAGAGCGCGATGTCATTGCGAATAAAGTCAAACGGCGTATCCCAGATGCCCAGCCCCACGAACAGGGTATTCAAAACACCGGTCTCACCAAAGATGATCCGCAGGGCAAAGGCACGCAAAATCTCGTTGATCCAGTATGGGATGATCAGCATGATCGCGAAAATGCGAATGTGGTTGCCTTTGGACTGACCCAGGTAATAGGCAATCGGATAGCAGAGGATCAGATTGAAGATCGTCACACAGACTGCGGCCAGCAGTGTGCGGAAAAAGACCCTCAGGTCGACGGCATTATAGGACTGACTACCGCCTTCGGGGCCATAGATCAGGTACTTGTAGTTCTCCAGCGTATAGACGTCCTTGGGCCCGCCAATCTCGGGCGGTGGCAGGTTCGGACGGAAGGAAAAATCCAGCATCGACAGCTGGGGCAGAATGATCAGGCCAATGGTCCAGAACAGGACAAGACCCAATATTGCGGCGCCCATGCCGATGCCGTTTCGGTTAAAGAATTCTTTCAGGAAGCCTGGCATAGTCGGGCCCCTTATTCCGCGGCCAATTCACCCGCCGGAACCAGAACCGCATTGCGGGTCTCATATTCCAACGTGATGTTTTGGCCTGTGTGGTCATCGAAGGATTGGCCGAGGTTTGGCAAGGACACCTTGATCTCTTTACCGCCGTCACCTTCGGTGAAGATGTTGAAGACGTTACCTTCGAATTCTTCGTGGTTCACCCGCGCGGTGACAAAGTGATCGCCTGACGCACCATCGGAGGCGATCGCAAAAGCCTCGGGGCGAATGAACATCATGGCGTCATCACCCACTGCCAGCTTTCCTTGGTTGGCGGTCGAGATGCGTGCAACCAATTCACCAGACCGGTTCGTTGAAATCAGCGCTTCGTTCCCCATAATCTGTTTAATTTTGCCGCGGAATACGTTGTTTTCACCTACGAAAGAGGCCGCGAATGCAGTGTTGGGATCATTATAAATGGTCTTGCCATCAGCGATTTGATCGATCACACCAGCTCGCATGACCGCAATATTGTCTGACATGGTCAGGGCTTCACCCTGGTCGTGGGTGATATAGATGAAGGTGATGCCGACGCGCTTTTGAATCTCTCGCAGCTCGGTGCGCATATGCTGGCGCAGTTTGAGGTCCAGCGCGGACAACGGTTCATCCAGCAAAAGTACATCCGGTTCTGCACATAGCGCGCGGGCGATGGCAACCCGTTGGCGCTGACCACCGGACAACTCGCTTGGCAATTTGTCACCCTGGTCGGGCAGTGCGATCATGTCCAGCAGCTCATCGGCACGCTTTCGGCGCTCTTTTGCGCTTGCGCCACTGATCTCCAATGAGAAGGTGATATTTTCCCACACTTTCATCAGCGGGAACAACGCGAGGTTCTGAAAAATAAGGGCGGTCGGGCGTTTGTTCGGGCCGATGCCCCGCATATCTTTGCCACCGATCAGAACTTTGCCTTCGCTTGGTTCAAGAAAGCCCGAAACTGCTCGCAGGATCGTTGTTTTGCCGCACCCCGAGGGACCGAGAAATGAAAAGAAGTCGCCCCCGTTGATGTTCACGTTTGCATCCCTCACGGCAACAAAATCACCGAAGCGGATCCACAGGTTCTCAAGATCTACACCGACCCCTGCACTCATTTTTGGTATCTCCGTCAGGTACGGTCCGTGACCGCACCGAAATAGCGTCCGTCACGCCGTTGTGGCATGCGGGTTGATAGCCCTCCGCACAGTGGCGGAGGGCACCTTGTCAAAGCAATCAGGCGCTTTTGAACTTGTTGACGAACTCGGTCCGAGTTTCGGCATACCACGGAGCCTCAGCAGGCCATGGGTTCAGGTTTGCCAGTGAGTCGCCCGGATAGGCCTCGGCGAAGTTCTTCTTGTAGGTGTCGCCCGCATATTGGTCGGCACCCAGAACTGGCGAGTTGTAGCCGTGGCTATCGATGGCGACACCAGCAGGCTTGGCCTGATAGGCAAAATCGATGAAGGCATAAACCTGGTCGATGTTCTGCGCACCGGTCGGCATCGACAAACCGTCGACCCATGCCATCGCACCTTCGACCGGAGCCTGATAGTGCACCGGCTCACCAGCTGATTTCAGCGCCAGCGGCGGACCATCCCAAGTCTGGCCGACAATAACGCCTTCGTTCAACAGGCCGTTTTTCTGGGTGTCAGCGTCGTTCCAGATCAGCTTGATCCGGTTCTTCCGCTCGACGCACCAGTCGGTGATCTGACCCCAGACCTTGCGCATGGTGTCTTCGTCGCCGTACGCGGCCCAGACAGAGCCAGGCTCCATCTCTCCGGAGGCTTCCATATACAGACCCGCGCCCAGCATCATCGAGTGTGCGCGACCCATGGTCTTACCTGCGTTTGCTTCGGACCAGACGTCCCCATAGGACGGGGCGTCGCCCTCGGGCAGCCACAGGTCGGTGCGGTAGGCAATGCCCTCGGTACCCCAGATATGCGGCAGCCAGTGCACGCCGCTGTCAGCAAAGTTCCAGGCGTCGGTGCCGATCTGCGCCATCGCAGGGTTCACCAGATCAATCGGAACCTTGTTCATGTCGAAGGGCTGCAACAGTTCCAGCGGCCCCCACTGCAGCGAGCGGTTGTTCGTCGGCGATACGATGTCAAAGCCTTGGCCTTTGGTGGCCTTCATCTTGTTGATGATTTCTTCGTTCGACCCGATACCGGTATAGTTCACCTTGATTCCGGTCAGAGTTTCAAACTCTTGCAGGAATGCGGGCGGCAGATAGTCCGACCACATCAAAATGTTGATTTCACCCGAAGATGCCAGCGCGCTTTTGCTGTAAAGCGGTGCTGCCAGTGCTGCTGCGCCCGCGCCTTTCAGGACCGAGCGTCTGGAAACGGTTTTCCGTTCAGCCATATTTTTAGTTCTCCCGTTATTGGACTGTGTTGTTTTGTTATTATGGGTGCCACGCTAGAACTTTGCGGGGGCATTGTCAGGCCAAAAGTGACGGATTGGGAATTTCGCATGTCCAGATTGCGATTTAATCTAGCAAATATGGCTAGTTACCCCCTAGGACCGCAGTCACATATTGAGACCGAAGTAGCCTATTTCTGCAACGTTTCTTAAGAAATTGACACAGTTGCCCGTCCGGCTCGGGACCAGATTTTGGGCCGCAATCAAATAGGGGAAAAGCGGGTTCTGTTATGCCAGGCCGAAAGAAATCACGCCAAAAACAGTCGTAAACAGCATGCTTTTGGCAACGCACACAGATCCCGGGACTTGCTGCCGTGGGGCCCAGACAACGTTCCAAGCCGTATGAAAAGGGACATTCGCGTACTGCATAGCACCCTTCGATCCATCAGGTATGGGTTACAGTTATTTTCTCATAGACAGACCTTGGTGAAAAAGGTGAACCTTGCCCGGATCTGCCGAAACGGCAACCGTTTGACCCCGCATGTTTTTTTGGACGCCCGGCAGTTTTGCGATTGTGGCGTCCTCCCCGTCTTTTGCCGCAAAATACAACAGCGTGACCTCGCCAAGGGCTTCGGTAAAGTCCACAATCCCTTCCATAATCGGATTGCTTTCAACGGGGTGAAAGTCTTCGGGACGCACTCCGATATTCACCTGTTTACCCTCGTCAGCTGCATCGGTTGGGATGCTGGTCACCGCGGTCCCACCACCATCCAGTTTTACGACGGTGCGCTCACCAGTCTGCGTGATGACCCCCGGCAAAAGGTTCATTGCAGGTGAGCCAATAAATTGCGCGACAAACTCATTGTCAGGCGTTTCATACAGTTCGAGAGGGGTGCCAACCTGTGCGATCCCCTTGTTGGCCAGGACGACAATCCGGGTGGCCAATGTCATCGCCTCGACCTGATCGTGGGTGACATAGACCATCGTGCTGTCGGGCATCGCCTCTTTCAGGCGTGCGATTTCGATGCGAGTCGCGACGCGAAGCGCCGCATCAAGATTGGAAAGAGGCTCATCAAACAGATAGACTTTGGGGTCACGCACGATCGCCCGGCCGATTGCAACCCGTTGCCGCTGACCACCGGAAAGGGCCTTGGGAAGTCGGTCCAGAAACGGTTCCAACTGTAGGATACGAGCTGCGCGGTCAACTGCTGCGTCGACCTCGTCCGATGGCATTTTGGCAATTTTCAATGCAAAGGCCATATTCTCGCGCACTGTCATGTGCGGATACAGGGCATAGCTTTGGAAAACCATCGCAATGCCCCGTTGCGCGGGCGGCACATCGTTCATCACCTGGCCTTCGATCTCAAGCGTTCCGCCAGTGATCTTTTCTAGCCCCGCAATCATACGCAGCAACGTGGATTTACCGCAACCCGAAGGCCCGACAAATACAATCAATTCACCGCGTTCGATGTCGAGGTTAATGTTCTTTAAGACATCGACATTGCCATACGTTTTGGCAACATCCGTGAGATTGAGTTCAGACATAACTTACCCCTGCACCCGAGCCATCAAACAGAATTGGGCCGCACCGAGGGTGATGGTCCCCGCCCCTCCGACGCCGCCCAACTCTTGCCCGATTGCCTGCCAGTTACCGTCGGGCAGTGTGATTTCCGCGCTGTCAGATCCCAAATTGAATGCGCAGAATATCTGTTGGGCATTGTCCTCTCGCAAGAAGGTCAGGATCGGTCCAGACTGCGCCATCTCGCGCTGCTGGCCAGACATCAATGCGGAATGCGCGTGGCGCAACGCGATGGCACGGCGATAATGGTGCAACGTCGAATTTGGCTCTTGCTCTAACCGGTCAACCGCACGCTCGGCCTGCGTTTGGCTGACGGGCAACCAGGGGGCTCCAGTACTGAACCCAGACTGTTCGTCCTGCGCAGCCCAAACCATCGGAGTGCGGCAGCCATCACGGCCCTTGAACTCCGGCCAGAATTCTATGCCGTAAGGGTCCTGCAGATGTTCAAATGGAACATCCGCCTCGGGCAGGCCAAGTTCTTCGCCTTGGTACAAGCATGCTGACCCACGCAGGCACATCATCAGCACTGCATGTTGACGGATGGCTGCGTCGTCCAGCCCCCACCGCGACGCGTGGCGCTGAACATCGTGGTTCGAGAAAGCCCAGCAAGGCCATGCATCGCCAGCCTTTTCTTCCAACTGATCAAACACCTGCTTGGCGTACGCGGCGCTCAAAGCGCGTTTTTCGAGAAACTCAAAAGCATAACACATATGCATGCGCTTATCGCCACTGGTATACTCACCCATGATCTCAAGACCGCGCTGAGCGTCGCCAACCTCGCCCAAACAAGCACGGCCTTCGTATTCGTCCGTTAGTGCACGCAACCGCTCGAGGAAGGCGATGTTTTCCGGCTGGCTTTTGGAATGAAGGTGATCCTGATGGTTATAGGGGTTCACCATCGGCGCGATCGAGGCATTGCGCTGATCCATCGGCAGGCTAGGATTGTCGCGCAGTTGTTTGTCATGGAAGTAGAAGTTGATCGTGTCCAGACGGAAACCATCCACGCCCAAGTCCAGCCAGAACCGTGCAACATCCAGCAATGCATCCTGCACGTCCGGGCAATGGAAGTTCAGATCCGGCTGCGACGTCAGGAAGTTGTGCAGATAATATTGTAGGCGTCGGGAATCCCACTGCCATGCGGACCCACCAAAAATCGACAGCCAGTTGTTTGGCGGCGTGCCGTCGGGCTTGGGATCAGCCCAAACATACCAGTCGGACTTAGCATTTCCGCGATTGGATCGGCTCTCCTTGAACCAAAGGTGCTGATCAGACGTGTGCGACAGCACGAGGTCGATCATCACCTTCAGCCCAACTGAATGCGCCTGATCCAAGAGATACTCAAAGTCCTCCATGGTGCCAAACATCGGATCAACATCACGATAGTCGCTGACATCGTATCCAAAATCCTTCATCGGCGATTTGAAAAATGGCGAGATCCAGATGGCATCGACGCCAAGCGAAGCGATGTAACCAAGCCTTTGGGTGATACCCCTGAGATCTCCAATTCCATCGCCGTTGCTGTCTTGAAAGCTGCGCGGATAGATCTGGTATATCACTCCGCCCCGCCACCAATCGGCGGACGCTTTGGTTGCTTTATGTAGTTCTACGGTGTTCTGCACGTTCATCAGACGCCTCTACTTGACGGACCCGGCCAACAGACCGCGGACCAGATATTTTTGCATTGCGAAGAAAACAATCAGCGGGACAATGATCGAAACAAAGGCCGCTGTGGCAAGGATTTCCCAATTCCCACCGCGCGTGCCTAAAAGCTCGACGATGCGGTTGGTCATGACGGTGGTCTGTCCGGATGCGTCGATCAGGAACACCTTAGCGACCAGCAAGTCATTCCACGTCCAGAGAAACTGGAAGATCGCAAAAGACGCCAGCGCTGGAAAGCTGAGCGGCAAGATCAATTTGGTAAAAATCTGAAACTCGGTCGCGCCATCGACCCGCGCGTTTTCGATCAGGTCGCGGGGCAGGCCGGCCATGTAGTTACGCAGAAGATAGATCGCCAGCGGCAACCCGAACCCGGTATGCGCCATCCAAACCCCCAGATATCCTTTGCCAATCCCGATATTCAGGTGGAATTTCAGCAACGGGATCAGGGCCAGTTGCAGCGGGACAACAAGCAGGCCAACGACAGCCGCAATAAGCAACGCGCGCCCGGGGAAATCCATCCAGGCCAGCGCGTAGGCTGCAAAAGCCGCCACGAGAATCGGAATGATCGTTGCCGGTATCGTCACGGTCAACGTGTTGAAAAATGCGCGTCCCATACTGTCGGTGCTGTCTTCTGCCAGAAGAACCTTGTGATAATTGTCTAAGGTAAACTCAGGCGGCAATTCTGCAGTTACAAAAACACGCGATCCGCGGCTGCCGGTGAACTCGCCCGGGTTCTCCATGCGGTAATTCCCTGCGGCATCTACGGTGATTGTGCCGCCCTTTCGCAGCTCAGCTGTTTCGCCGGGGGCAAAGGCATCAATCGCGCGAGAGCTGATCCCCCATTTTGAGATTGTCGCTTTAGTTCCTTCATCAAACAGATTGCCTTCGATCACGTAGATCCCGTTTTCCAGAACCTGGGTTTCCGGGGCCGCGCTGCGCAGGGTCAGGTTTTGTTCGGACGGGAATAGCGACCGCCACCAACCGCTGGTTGCGATTTGATCCGCTGTCCGAAAAGACGAGATCAAAAGGCCCAGAGTTGGCACGACCCACAGCACCACCAGAAAGAGGACCGAGGCATGGACGACCCAGCGAAGGGCGGGTTTGGTTCCTGCGATTTCGCTCATGACCCTACTCCATCTCTTTCCGCGCATTGCGCACATTCCAGACAAGGATCGGAGCCACTAAGAGCATGATCACCATGGCCGAAGCCGACCCGACGCCCCAGTCGTTGGCGCGGAACAGCTTGTCATACATGTAGTTGGCCAAGACCTGCGTTTCCCACTGGCCATTGGTCATTGCAAAAACGATGTCAAAGACCTTGAGGACGGTGATCGTAATCGTGGTCCAGACGACAAGGATAGTGGTTTTGATCTGCGGCACCTTGATCCGAAAGAATATCTGAAACGGATTGGCCCCATCAAGAATTGCGGCCTCAATCGTTTCCTCGGGGATTCCGCGCAGAGCGGCCGATAGGATAACCATGGCAAAACCGGTT
The DNA here is from genome assembly GCF_059610645.1 of Ruegeria sp. CDSC054. Taxonomy (NCBI): domain Bacteria; kingdom Pseudomonadati; phylum Pseudomonadota; class Alphaproteobacteria; order Rhodobacterales; family Roseobacteraceae; genus Ruegeria; species Ruegeria sp. CDSC054. The sequence goes on from NZ_JBXWOA010000003.1 coordinate 261,117, forward strand.
TGGATCCAGATGAGGACAACCATCAGCAAAAAGCTGTTCCAGAACGGTATCGTCAGCCACGTCTGCGGCTCGGTTCCGCCAAAGAAAATATAGAGCGCATTGAGCATGCCAATCTGATCTTGTTCAGCCGGACGAGTGTCATAGACCAGCTTCCAGATAACCGATGCCCCCACGAACGAGATCGCCATTGGCATAAAGATCAGCGACTTGGCGAGATTGCCCCAACGAATGCGGTCAGTCAGCTGTGCCACCAACAGGCCAAAGGCCGTCGACATTGCTGGCACAATGATCAGCCAGAACATGTTGTTGCGCATCGCTTCCCAAAACTTGGGCTCCTTGGCCATCTGGATATAGTTGTCCAGCCCGACCCATTTGTAGCCGCCGCCCGGGACACGATCAGTCAGTGACAGGCGCAGGGTTTCGACAACCGGATAGGCCAGATACAAGCCCAAAGCAGCCAGCGCTGGGAACAGAAACAACCAAGGCCGGATCATGTTCGCGCGGTTGATATTGCGGCCAGCATTCGGCCCCCGAGGCGGGAAAAGAACTCTGTCCAGAAACTGATTGGATAGATAGAAATAGCCCACGCAACCTGACACGCCGATGGCGATGGTCAGCAGGCCTTGAAATGCCGGGTGCATGCCGCTCTCCCTTGCGACGATGGGTTCGGGCAACCCGACAGAGCGGGTTGCCCAATCTCAGACGCTTTAGTCCAGCGCGTCCCATGAGGACTGGATTTCGTCGGCGACGTCCTGGGCAGGTGTTCCGCCCGTATAGTCGACCATTCCAGTCCAGAAGGTGCCTGCACCCACGCCGCCCGGCATCAGGTCGGAACCGTCAAACCGGAAGGTGGTGGCCCCCAGAAGAATGTCGTTCATCTTCTTCAGCGTTGGGTCTGAGAAGACCGAGGTATCGACGCCTTTGTGCGGCGTCAGGAACCCGGTCAGAGCCATCCAGGCTTCATGCGCCTCGGGCGTTTCCAGGTATTTCATCAGCGCATGCGCGCCCGGGCTGTCATTGGTAATGGCCCAAACTGTGCCGGCCCCAAGGACCGGGCTGCCGAGGTCTTTGCCTTCATAGGCCGGGAAGTAGAAGAAGTCAGCATCCTCGCCCACAACCGTACCTTCGGGGAAGAAGGCGGGAATGAACGAGGCCTGACGGTGCATGTAACACTGCGGAGGCGAGCTGAACATACCCTTCGGGCTGTCGCGGAAGTCAGTTGTCGCGACCGCACCGGCTCCGCCGGCCACGTAATCATCGTTGCGCGCAAACGCTCCGAATTCTTCAATCGCGGCGACAACCTTAGGATCGTTAAATTTCAATTCGTTGGCGACCCAGGCGTCATAATCTTCGGGCGGCAACGTGCGCAGCATCATGTCTTCAACCCAGTCAGTCGCTGGCCAACCGGTCGCTCCGCCGGACCCCAGCCCGATGCACCATGGCGTTTCACCATCTGCAACGATCTGATCGGTCAGCGCCTTCAGTTCTTCCATTGTGGTCGGGATTTCATAGCCGGCGTCTTCGAAGTTCTCCGGCACAAACCAAACCAGCGATTTCACGTCGACCTTGTAGAAAAACCCATACAGATGGTCCTGCCCGTCCGGGCCCTGATAGGTTCCCAGATCCACCCACGACTGGCCGGCCGCATAGTTGTCGCGAATCCAATCCGCAGTTCCTTCACTCAGGGGCGTCAGGAATCCCGCCTTGGCCATATCTGATGCCAGACCGGGTTGGGGAAACACTGCTACGTTGGGCGCCGATCCGGCTTCGGCATCAATTCTGATCTGCTGCTCAAAGCTGTCCGAGCCGACATAGCTGTACTCATGCCCGGTCGCTGCGGCAAAGCCGTCCAAAACCTTTTCGACATTTTCCTGATCAGGCCCCAGCCACGGGCCGAACACGGTGACCTTGTCGGCATACGCTGCGCCCGCCATCAGGGCGAACGTGGCCGCGCCCGCATAAAGCGAGTGTTTCATGAAGTTTCCTCCCAACTTTGCTCGCGCTTTTGAGACTCTTTTTCAAAGCGCTTTGGATGACGCACTTTATCCGCTAACATTCAAATTTTGTCAATAATCTGTTTACTGATGCCCATATTATAAATATTCAGGGCAGTGTCAGCAAGATGTGACAGTCGGGCGGGAAGCGCCTGCAAATCTGCAAATGATCAAATTTGAAGGCGCTTTGAGGCGAAGATGAATCTAAAGCAGCTCTCAGAAATCCTTGGTTTATCTCAAACCACTGTCAGCCGCGCGCTGAATGGCTACCCCGAGGTGAACGAGGACACGCGCCTGCGCGTCCAAGCCGCCGCTGCCAAGCATGGCTACCGGCCGAACAGCCGGGCCAAGGGATTGGCAACAGGCCGCTCGATGGTGATTGGGCACGTGATTCCCTCCTCATCCCAGCATGAAATGGTAAACCCGATTTTTGGTGATTTTGTCGCCGGTGCTGCACGCAAGTATTCGGATCATGGATATGACATGATGTTCACAAATGCAGATGACACCTCGATCGAGGAAGCCTATCGCAGTCTTTTCCAGCGTGGCGCGGTCGATGGTATTGTTTTGCAAGGCCCCAAAGTCAACGAACACCGGATCGAGGTCCTGACCAGAATGGGCGTGCCCTTTATCGTTCATGGCAGATCGACCGGGGTGGACGTGCCCTATGACTGGATCGACGTGAACAACAAAAGTTCGTTCCTGCGCGCCACCCGGTTTCTGATTGATCTGGGGCATCGCCGCATTGCCCTGATCAACGGGCTTGAGGATATGGATTTCGCTCAACGTCGCCGCGACGGATATCTTGAAGCCCTGCATGAGTCAGGCCTGTCCCCCGACCCGGAATTGATGCGCAGCGCCGAGATGACCGAGGTTTATGGCCACCATGAAACCCGCGACATGCTTCGTCTGGATGACCCTCCTACGGCCATCCTGACAGCCTCTATGATTTCCGCTATCGGAGTGCGTCGCGCGCTCAACGAAGCGGGGTTGAAGATGGGCAAGGATGTCTCGGTTATCGCCCATGACGACGACTTATCTTACCTCAAGAACGGTCAGGACGTACCGATTTTCACCGCTACAAGATCGTCTGTACGTAGGGCCGGAGAAATGGCGGCTGAAATGCTGATCGAACGCATCAAATCTCCGGAAGACCCGGTGAAAACTAGATTGCTGGAGGCCGAACTGGTAGTTGGCGGCTCAACCGGCCCCGCCCCAAACAGGTTCTGAAAAATGAAATATACACGCTCGGACTTCCCCAAAGATTTTCTCTTTGGTGTCGCAACCTCGGCTTATCAAATAGAAGGCCACGCACAGGGTGGCGCGGGGAAAACCCATTGGGATAGCTTTGCCGCTTCACCCGGAAACGTGGTGCGAAACGAGAATGGAGATCTGGCCTGTGACCACCTGAACCGTTTTCCACAGGATTTCGATCTGGTGCGGGACGCGGGTTTTGATTGCTACCGGTTCTCGACAAGCTGGGCGCGCGTTTTGCCTGAAGGGCGTGGCCCGGTAAATCAGGCAGGTCTAGATTATTACGACCGACTTGCCGACGCCTTGTTGGAACGCGGCATTCGGCCCTGTGCGACCCTTTATCATTGGGAATTGCCTTCTCCGCTTGCTGATCTGGGCGGCTGGCGTAACCGGGATATCGCAAGCTGGTTTGCCGACTTTGCCGAGGTCATCATGGGCCGCATCGGCGACCGCATGTACAGTGTAGCGCCAATCAATGAGCCGTGGTGTGTCAGCTGGCTGAGCCATTTTGAAGGACATCACGCGCCTGGAATGCGCGACATCCGCGCCACGGCTCGCGCGATGCACCATGTTCTGCTGGCTCATGGCCGCGCCATTGAGGCGATGCGTGGCCTCGGCATGTCCAACCTTGGCGCTGTGTTCAATCTGGAATGGGCCGAGCCCGCTGATGACAGCCCTGATTCGGGTAAGGCTGCGGACCTTTATGACGGGATATACAACCGGTTTTTCCTAGGTGGTGTGTTCAAAAAAGCCTATCCGCAAAACGTTCTAGACGGGTTGGAACCTCATCTTCCATCCGGCTGGCAAGACGACTTTGACACCATTGGTGCACCCGTCGATTGGTGCGGTCTGAACTACTATACCCGCAAACTGATCGCGCCTGCCGATACCGCATGGCCAAGCCTGGAAGAAGTACCCGGCCCGCTTCCCAAAACACAGATGGGGTGGGAGATTGAACCCGATGCCCTGACGCGCTTTCTGACCCGTACGGTGCGCGATTATACCGGCGACTTGCCGATTTTTGTCACCGAAAACGGCATGGCGAGCCCGGAACGAAAGCAAGATGACGATCGCATTGACTACCTCAACCAGCACTTTGGCGCTGTTCAAAAAGCGCTGAACGAAGGCGTTCCGGTCAAAGGCTATTTCGTCTGGTCGCTGCTGGACAACTACGAATGGTCTTTTGGTTATGAAAAACGGTTCGGGTTGGTCGATGTCGATTTCGATACGCTCGAACGGACGCCCAAAGCCTCTTACAAGGCGTTAAAATCCGCGTTATCCGGTGGGTCTGTTTCCCTGCCAATGGCTCAACCTGCCGGAACCATGCATGAGCATTGGAATCTTGTTGCGGATATTGGCGGCACAAACACACGACTGGGTGTCATCTCGAACGGAGAGCTGACTGACCTTCGGAAACACCCAACCGGGTCGTTGCCAGAGCTTCTGGATGCGTTTCACAGCCTGCGCGACGAGATTGGCACCGATCCACGCGCCGTCGTCGCGGCCGGAGCAGGTCCGGTCAAAGACGGGATAATCCGCCTGACAAATGCGCATCTTGATTTGTCCGAACGCGACATCAGCAAGGCAACCGGCGCGCAGCATACCTTTGTTATCAACGACTTCACCGCTGCTGCCTGGTCGGTCGCCGAAATCACCGGTGACCATGTCGAGGTCCTGCAAGGGGCTGAGACACCACCGGCCGGAACGCGGCTGGTTGTGGGCCCCGGCACTGGCCTTGGCGTCGGCGCATTGCTGTATTCCCAAGGGCGATACCATACCGCGTCGGGTGAAGGAGGCCATATCGGGCTATCCCCACGCCACGAGGATGAGGTCGAAGTCTTCAAAGCGGCACGCCATATCGCGCCCGAATGCTTCTTTGATGACAGCCTAGTGCTCGAAGCGGAAATGTTCCTCAGCGGAACCGGCCTTCCCATTCTGTACCAAGCCGCCAGCATGGCCGCTGGACAGACCGATGCTCCAAGGCGCAGCGCCAAGGATATACTGCAGGACGCGCTGGCGGAATCCGACCCGATTGCGGTCAAAACTGCGCATATGTTCAAAACCCACCTTGGGGCTATTATGGGCGATCTGGCTGTCGCCTACATGCCGACAGGAGGTGTTTTCCTTGTGGGTGGCGTCGCCGAGAAAAACCGGTGGCTGTTCAAGGATGCGTTCCGGGATGCCTTTAACGCCGGTGGGCGGTTCAGTGACTTGCGGCGTTCAATGAACCTGTATGTGTCCGAGCAGGATGAATTTGGCATTGTTGGCGCTAACAATTTCTGTAAAAGTGCGCTCGCGCGGTAAACTGGCCGCCTGAACCTGTTACAGAAAGGACCACGGCATGATTTTGTGCTGCGGTGAAGCCCTGATCGACATGATCGCCGAGCCGACCGTCTCTGGTTCGCGCGGTTTCGTGCCCCATTCCGGTGGTGCTGTCTTCAACACAGCCATTGCTTTGGGTCGGCTGGGCGCGCCGGCGGGTCTGTTGACAGGCTTATCGACAGATATGTTCGGACAGCAACTGGCAGACGCGCTGCAAGCCAGCCATGTGGAGGCAAGCCATGTGATCCAATCGGATCGCCCCACGACACTGGCCTTTGTGCAGCTAGTGGACGGCCATGCCACCTACAGCTTTGTCGACGAAAACTCGGCTGGGCGCATGTTGATGCCTGAGGACATGCCAAAACAGCTGCCTGCTGTATCCGCTTTGTATTTTGGTGGGATCAGCCTGGCATGTGAGCCGTGCGCGGACGCCTACGCGGCCCTGCTGGAACGTCACGGATCAGATAGGGCGGTCATGCTGGACCCAAACATCCGACCCGGGTTTATTAAGGATCAATTACGGTATCGTACGCGATTGAACCGTATGATCGCTCAATCTGATATCGTGAAAGTCTCGGACGAAGATCTGGACTGGATCGTTCCAGGGCCTGAAACACTGGCCGAGAAAGTCCCACTACTCCTGCAAGCAGGACCTTCCGTGGTTATCGTAACACGCGGCAGTGATGGGGCGTCGGGATATCTGGCGGACGGGTCCGAAACTTCGGTGCCTGTCAAAGCGGTCGAGGTGGTCGATACGGTGGGTGCTGGTGACACGTTCAACGCTGGCGTTCTGGCTGAGTTGGACCGTGCAGGTCGATTGACCAAGGCCAATCTCCGGACGTTAGGCCCAGACGTCTTGCGCGCGGCGTTGGCCAAAGGTGCAGACGTCGCCGCCATCACCGTTTCCCGCGCCGGCGCAAACCCGCCCTGGGCGCATGAACTTTGACCCCCTAAGGGACCGAGATGAAAAGATCAGATATCAACGACATCAAAACCGAAGCCGAGGCCTTCATTCGCTCGTTCGGGGCCGTCTTGCCCCCCTTTGCGAACTGGTCGCCGGAACAAATGCGCAGCGCACAGGCACAAGGCATCCGTGACCGCGGGCTTGGGTGGGACATCACCGATTACGGCCAAGGCCGGTTTGATGAGCTTGGCCTGTTCCTATTTACCCTGCGCAATGGCGATGTGCAGGATCTGAAAAAAGGTCGCGGGATGCTTTACGCAGAAAAGCTCTTGGTTTCTCGGGACAAACAACTGTCGCCAATGCATCGCCACATCATCAAGGCCGAAGACATCATCAACCGGGGCGGCGGTGATCTGGTCATGGAGATTTATGCCTCGGACCCGGACGGCGGTATAGATCGGGATAACCCGGTGGTTGTTCCCAGTGACAACTGCCCTGTCACCATCCAACCTGGTGAGTTGCTGCGGCTGAAACCCGGTCAGAGCGTAACCCTGATGCCGGGTATCTGGCATGCATTTTGGGCGGAACAGGGCGACTGCCTGATTGGCGAGGTGTCAACTGTCAACGATGACCGGACCGATAATGTGTTCGAGGATCCCATTCCGCGCTTTGCAACGATTGAAGAAAATGCAAAGCCCGATTTTTTGCTGGTATCGGACTATTGATAAACGGATAGCGCGTGCGCCGGCTTGATCACGCGCCATCCGGGCCGGGTGCTGATCGTAGCATCGGGATAACACCCTTTCCCGAATTCAAAAAATCGAATTAACATGGCCCTCGACAAAGGAAAAAGTCGCGAGCCTGATTTTTGCGCGACCATCGAAGGACCCAAGTGATGGTAACCAAAGCACAGCTAGAAGCCGAAGTCGCAGAGTTGCGGCGTCAGCTGGCCGAACAGTCCAGCGCACGAGAAGGCGTCGCAGATTCGAACAGCGGTAAACAAGCTGATCCACACAAATCGATGACGGACGGAATTGTCGAAAGTTTGGATGAGTGGTCAACGCAATTAGAAGAGGTCATGACTGAGCTTGAGGAGTTTCCACATAAAAGGCCGATCCTATTCGCCCTTGGGATTTTCACGCTTGGCTATCTTCTGGGCCGTTCCCGGTAGGAGTCTGAATTATGAGCCGTATTTCACGTAACATTTCGATCATCCTGCGCGCTGAACGGTTGATTGCACAACGGCAACTGGCCGTCGCGGCAAAGCGCACGGGTTTTTATGCCGCTGCCGGGTTGGCCGTTGGGCTGGCGGTTATCATGCTAAACGTCGCCGGGTTCTTTTGGCTGTCCGAGACCATGTCAAAGTCTCTGGCGGCAATCATAGTGGCCGGGGTGAACTTTGTTCTGGCCGTAATCCTCGCATTGGTCGCAAATTCCATGACGGCCGAAACTGATACCTCAGCGGCCGTCGAGTTGCGGGATATGGCGCTGCACGACATTGAGGATGAAGTCCGGGACAATGTCACCGAAGCGCGCAACATGATTGTCGGTCTCAAACGCGATCCGATCGGGATGCTGTCGCCTGACATTATCAGCACGGTTCTTGGCGTCCTACTCAGATACGCGCGGCGTGGAAAAAACAAAACGAATTAGTAGCGATTATGCCATTCTGGCCGCTGCACGCGCGATCACCATCTCTTCGTTTGTGGGAATGGCCAGAATACGCACCCGGCTGAAATCAGTGGACAGAACCGTGGCGTTGTCTGCATTTCGGTTCGGGTCCATATCAATCCCGATCCAGCGCATCCCTTCGCAGACCATCTGTCGGATACGGGCGGCATTTTCACCGATACCTCCGGTAAAGACCAAAGCGTCGATGCCTTCCAGCGCAGCAGACAAGGCACCCAGTTCCCGACGGATGCGGAAGACGTAATACTCAATCGCTTTGCGCGCATCCGGAGTGTCAGCAGCCAACAGGGTGCGCATGTCTGAGGACATGCCGGACAGACCAAGCAAGCCAGACTTTCGATAAAGAAGCTCGGCGATTTCGTCTGCCTCCATCCCTTCTTGCTGCATCATGTAAAGCACGACCCCCGGGTCCAATTGCCCGCTGCGGGTGCCCATGGGCAGACCGTCGAGCGCCGAAAACCCCATGGTTGAGGCCACGGCCCGACCGCCCGACACCGCACACATCGACGCGCCATTTCCCAGGTGCGCAATGACGACGCGGCCGTCGTACAAGCCCGGCGCAATTTCTTTAAGCTTTTGCGAGACATAGTCGTAGCTCAGCCCGTGAAACCCGTATCTGCGCACACCCTTCTCGTAAAAACGTTGCGGAAGGGCGAAAGTATCATTCACCCAAGGATGCGTCCGGTGAAACGCGGTATCGAAGCACGCAATCTGGGTGGTACCCGGAAAGGCTGCCGCGGCCGCCTTGATACCCGCAAGGCTGTAGGGTTGGTGCAAAGGCGCGAAGGGAATGAAACCGCTTAGCGTATCAAAGACGTGCTCGTCCACCACGACAGGTTCCGAATAGACTGGTCCGCCGTGAACGACGCGGTGGCCCACGGCCCGGACGTGAATGTCCGGCAGGTATTCGCGGGTAAGTTCAAGAAACGCATTGATGGCCTCGTCATGTGTTTTGGCTCCAGACAACTGACGGTCGACAGACCGCCCCCCTGCTGATTGGGCCAACAAGCGTGGTGCATCCCCCAACCGCTCGATCTGACCGCGCCAGCGCATACTGGGACGTCGGTCCTCGACCAGTTCGTAAAGCGCGAATTTCAACGAGGACGACCCGGCATTCAGTGCCAAAACATGTTCAGCCATGGATTTTGCCTTCATTCGCAATTGCATGCAGCGCCGCGACAGCACAAGACGCCAGCCGCGAAGCATCATCATCTGCCCGAGATGTCAGGATAATCGGTGCCGCAGCACCTATCACGACGCCGGCAGCCTCGGCATGCGAGATATATGTCAGCTGTTTGGCTACCATGTTGCCGGCTTCGATATTCGGAACAACCAGAATGTCTGCGACCCCCGCGACCGGTGAGGTGATGCCTTTTGTCCGCGCGGCGTTCAGATCAACCGCATTGTCCATGGCCAAGGGGCCATCGACCAGCCCGCCGGTGATCTGTCCACGCTCGGCCATTTTCGACAACAGCGCCGCATCGACAGACGACGGTAAATGCGGGTTGATGGTCTCAACCGCCGACAAGACGCCAACCTTGGGCATCTCGATGCCAATAGAATGCGCAAGATGGATGGCGTTTTGAACGATATCGGCCTTGGTTTCGAGATCCGGTGCGATATTCACCGCCGCATCGGTAACCATGATGGGCCGGGACATGCCCGGCACGTCCATAACGAACACATGCGACAAGCGTCGCCCGGTCCTCAGGCCGTTTTCGCGGCGAAGAACGGCGCGTAAAAGGACATCTGTGTGCAAGTGACCTTTCATCAGCATCCGGGCCTTGCCTTCGACGACCAGATCGACGGCGCGACGAGCAGCCACATCGTGGCCTTTGGCTTGGATAATTTCAATTCCGGCCAAATCCGCTCCAAGCTGGGCGGCAGCGGCGGTGATTTTGTCCGGGTCGCCCACCAAAATCGGCGTAATGATGCTGTTTTCCAACGCCAGCAACGCCCCGCCCAGCGAATTTGGCTCCTCTGGCGCAACGATCGCTGTGGGCATCGGGTCCAGAGGACGTGCCTTTTCCAACAAAGCGTCGAAGTGCCGGTGACGTTGAACGATCAGTCCCGGCATCTCAACCGAGTCGAAGGTCAAATGCCGCGACGGTGGTGTGACCTGTACGGTACCGCTCAGGATCAATGCGTTATCCCCGACCCGGCGCACCTCGGCGGAACAGGTCAGGTCGCCGTCTTCACGCTTTTCGGTAACAGCCACAAAGGCGGTCAGTTCTTCGCCCGCCATAACCGGAGCATGAAAACTCAGGTCCGCCCGACGTGTTTGCGTACCGGCCCCCGGTAAGATGTTTCCAATGACTGCAGCCACCAGACCCGCGGGCCACAAGGCGGGCGCGACAGCCTCGGGGTGTCCATCTCCATCTCCGTCATAGGCCGCCAGATTCAGCGGGTTGTGGTCACCCGAAGCCGAGGCAAACGCGTACAAGTCGTCCACGGTGCACAATCGGGTGACCTGCGCCTTGTCGCCTACCTTCAGTTGAGAATAGGTTCTGTTTTCTTGAATTTTCATCTCAACCGGCTTTGTTTACGAATGCGTGTTCGTCGTTTTAAACATTGGATGTGCGGCCCTTCCGGAACCAGAACATATCCACCTTTGTCCCTACATTTCTGCGACGCAGCGTAGTCAGATCGTTGGCAAATGACAAATGACCTCTGTGCGTGGGGCGCTGAGTATTATCGCTTGACCCAAAATCGGAACTCGGGCAAGCATCACCCACGATGGTTCCCTATGGTTCGCCAAGGGATGAAAAGGGAATACGGTGAGGTTGCCAACAAGCGCCAAGTCCGTGACTGCCCCCGCAACTGTAAGCGGTGAGCGACGCCAAGTACCCACTGACCCCAAATGGGTCGGGAAGGATGGCCAAGCCACGACCCGCAAGTCAGGAGACCTACCATCCGATGTTCAACCAACCCGGGGCGGGGCGTCCTGGAAGGAGGCTTTATGACACGTCTAAGACGTGATGACATGATTGGCACCTTCTGCCCGCGCTTGGCAACAGGCGGAGTGGGCTATGTCGATCAGTCCTGATCATTTCCTTCTGATTTGCGAGACCTGCGAGGGTTCTGACCGGGCGGATTCATTGCGCGCTGCGCTTGCAAGCAAGCTTCCATCCAGTTTTGACATCCAAAGCGTTTCCTGCATGGCCGGTTGCGGTCATCCCACAACCGTCGGGTTTCAGGCATTCGACAAAGCGCAGTACCTTTTCGGTGACATCCAATCGACTGAGGACGTGGATGCTTTGGCCGAATTTGCACATCAATACCATCGCAGCGCGGATGGGTGGACCAACGCAACGCAGCGCCCGCCTGCCCTTCTTGAAAAGACCCTGGCGCGCCTGCCCCGGCTGAAGCTGGAGACAAGCGCATGACCTGCGGAGCTTTCCTTGAGGCGCGCGGGCTGGAGTATTACGCCCTGAACGGCGACGTACTGCTGCAAAACATCAATTTCGAACTGAGTGAAGGGGCCACTCTGGCAATTGCCGGCCCAAACGGTGCGGGTAAGACAACGCTGCTGAATCTTTTGTGCGGCGGTGAAGAGATTGTGCTGGGGGACGTTTTGGTAAAGGGGCGCAGCCTTCGGCAGCTTTCGGCGATGGACCGCGCCCGAATGATCGCCGTGGTCAGTCAACAGGAATCGCCGGACGGGCGTTTGTTTCTGCGCGACTACGTGGCCCTTGGGCAAATCCCGATCCGCGCCGATCGATCTGCGGCTGAGCACGCCTTGGAATTGGACCGCATCCTGAAGCTTACCGGACTGGTTGCCCTCGCTGACAAGCGGATGGCCGTATTATCCGGGGGGGAACGCCAGCGCGCTCATATCGCAAGGGCGTTAGCGCAGAACCCGTCGCTGCTGTTTTTGGATGAGCCGACGAACCATCTGGACCCGGACGCCAAGGGACGCATGCTGTCGCTGGTGGCTCAGCTGGGCATTACGGTGGTCATGATCGTCCATGATCTGGTCATGATCCCGGAATTCGCGACCCATGTCGCGTTGATGAAATCCACACGCCTGACCGGTTTCGGCCCAGTGCACGAAGTGCTGACACCCGAAAGGGTCCGTGAAACGTTCGGTGTCGATTTTCTTAGCTTTCAGCATGAAGGCCGCATGATCCCGGCACTGGATATCCGAAGAACCACTACCTCAAACTAGGGAAAGTAACATGAACAAAACTCTCTGGTGCGCTGCACTGATCAGCGGCATTGCAAGTGCCGCAACAGCGCGCGAGATCACCGTCGACAATTGCGGCGAGCCGATGGTGTTTGAAACTCAACCCGAGCGGCTGGTCGTGCACGACATGAACATGACCGACATGGCTTTTGCACTGGGTTTGCAGGACAAGATCGTGGGCCTGACGGGCATCACCGGCTGGTACAAAACCAGCCCCGAGTTTGAAACCCTGCGCGGCGACATCCCGGAACTTGCGCCCAAGTATCCAACAGTAGAAAATCTGGTCGCTGTCGAACCCGACCTTTTCTTTGCGGGCTGGTACTATGGCATGAAGCCGGGCGGTGACGTGACCCCCGACACTCTTGCGCCGTTTGGCATCAAAACGATGATCCTGACCGAAAGCTGCGTACATCTGGATAAGGATCGCCCCGAAGCCAGCATGGACCTGCTGTTCACCGACGTTCTTCGCTTGGGCAAAGTCATGCGCGTTGAGGACAAGGCAGAAAAGCTTGTTTCCGGCTGGAAAGAGGAACTGTCCGAAATTGAAACACAGACAGCCGACCTGCCGAAACCCCGCGTTTTCCTGCTGGACGGCCCCGCCGATGCCCCGTTTACGGCTGGTAAGTTTGCCATTCCCGACGCGATGATTGCTGCCGCTGGCGGCGAGAACGTCACCCATGATATGGACACCAGCTGGGGTCGTTCCTCGTGGGAGGCTGTTGCCGCTTCGAACCCGGAATTCCTGGTTTTACTTGATTATCAAACTGGAAATGGCGCCGCAGATACCTTCAAGTTCCTGCAGGACCATCCCGTGATGTCTCAGACGGATGCGGTCAGGAACGAACGCTGGATTGGTCTGCGCTACGAAGAACTGACACCCGGACCGGCAAATATCGAAGCAATTTCGAAAATGGCCAAAGCCATGCACCCGGGCCTGAACTGATATGGGCCGTCTTGGCCTTACACTCTTGCTGGGGGCGGCTGTATTGGCCGCCCTTTTGCTGACCTCGACTATCTACGGAACCACATCCATTCCGGCCTCTGACGCGCTAGCCGGTGTCTTGTTGGGCACAGGATTGATGGACGGAGAGATGTCTCCGCTCCACCGCATCGTGTTTGACCTGCGCTTACCACGCGCGCTGTTTGCCGCGGTGATCGGTGCCGGATTGGGCGTCGTTGGCGTTGTCCTGCAAACCACCACACGCAACGATCTGGCGGACCCGTTTCTGTTCGGACTGTCCTCTGGCGCTGCGGCGGGAGCTGTCTTTGTCATTACAGTAACCGGAGATGTGCTGGGCTTTTGGACCCTGCCACTGGCCGCGTTTTTCGGAGGGCTTGTCGCATCAGGCATTGTGCTGGCTTTAGTTCATGGGCTGCGCACAAGCGCGCCCGAAAAACTGATCCTTGCAGGGCTTGCAGTTTCGTTTTTGTTTTCAGCCATTACCAATTATCTCATTTTCGCGGGCGACAGCCGTGCGGCCCATTCGGTAATATTCTGGATGCTTGGGGGTCTGGGTCTTGCCCGGTGGGAGACATTCCCGCTTGTCTGCGCCGGTTTAGTATTGATCCTCGCCTATGCGATGTACCGCAGCCGCTGGCTTGATGCGCTGCTGACTGGTGATTTGACCGCCGCCACCCTGGGTGTGCCCGTTCAGGGCTTGCGGTTCCGAATGTTCTTCGTGGCCGCTCTTGCGACTGCTGTGTTTGTCTCCGTTGCGGGCGTGATCGGTTTTGTCGGCTTGATGGTTCCCCACATCGCGCGCGGTATCGCAGGGCCATTGCACAGCCAGCTTGTGCCTACCGCCGCCATTGTTGGGGCAGCGTTGCTTACAGGTTCGGATATCCTGAGTCGTCTGTTGCTTGCCCCGCAAGAGCTGCCTGTTGGTATTGTCACGACATCGCTGGGATCGGTTTTTGTCTTTCTTCTGTTGATCCGAACCGCTCGACCTCGGCGCTGATCGCCAAAGGTCGCATAGGTGCAAAAGTTAAAGTTTCCCAAATGACTAATAATAATCGGGCAAAATGACCTAAATCAAAAAAGACCCCCACAGATCACGGTATGCGATACACTCGATTACAGGAATCGAGTGTAGCCAGGTCGCATGCAATGCAACAATTGACCAGCCGACGCGCGTTTCTAAGCGCCAAAATTAGACCAGAGGACGGCAATATCGCCAGACCTCCGGGCTCGGTTGAGCTGTGCTTTGTTGAAACATGCAGCAAATGTGGTGATTGCGCAGATACTTGCCCCGAAGATGCGATCGTCATCGGGACAGACGGATACCCCCTGTTCAAGCCAACTGACACTCCCTGCACCTTCTGCGGTGACTGCGCCCGGATTTGTCCAACCGAAGCGTTATCGATTGACCGTCTGCCAGATTGGCCATGGCGCGCCGCGCTGACAGCGGACACCTGCCTATCCATGAACGGCGTGAGTTGCCGCATCTGCCAGGACAACTGCGATCAGGGCGCCATCCGTTTCAAACTGATGACCGCTGGCCGCGCAGAGCCCGTGCTTGACCTTGATACATGCAATGGGTGCGGGATTTGCCCAAGTTTATGTCCCGCCGATGCCATTGCGCTTAAACGCCAATCTCAACCACAAATGGAAACTACTCAATGAACATCTGCGGTTGTCTTGCCCATGTCGCACCTGATCACACAAGCGCAGCAGCGCGGGTGATGAGGGACACACCGGGTATCGAAATTCACGCCGAAACAGACGATGGGCGATTTGTTGTCGTTGTCGAAGACACGCCATCACGCCTTGCGTCCGAGATCATCATGGATCTGCACCAGATCCCGGGCGTCATCTCACTGACACTGACTTATCACCATTTCGAGGATCCTGCGGACGCCCGTCCGCAGCCCGATGCCCCAAGCCCAACCCCCAGCCGGAGGCCCACGCAATGACACATTCTGAATCCCGTCGGACTTTTCTCAAGGCCTCTGCGGCCGCAGCAACGGCGTCTGCCGCTGGTATTCCGCTGGCAGCCGGTCAAGCCAATGCCCAAGCCGGAGCGCCGGACATCCGCTGGGACAAGGCGGCCTGTCGGTTCTGTGGTACAGGCTGCTCTGTTCTGGTTGGCACCAAAGAAGGTCGCGTCGTTGCGACGCAAGGCGACCCCGACGCGCCCGTGAACCGAGGGTTGAACTGTATCAAGGGCTATTTCCTATCCAAGATTATGTACGGCAAGGATCGACTGACCACGCCTTTGCTGCGCAAGACCAACGGCGAATACGACAAAAACGGTGAGTTCGAGCCGGTCAGCTGGGACGAAGCGTTCGATGTCATGGCCGCAAAATGGAAAGAAGCGCTGGTCAAGAAAGGCCCGACCAGTGTCGGTATGTTTGGTTCCGGGCAATGGACGGTTTGGGAAGGCTATGCGGCCTCCAAACTGATGAAAGCCGGGTTCCGGTCCAACAACATCGACCCCAACGCCCGGCACTGCATGGCCTCGGCCGTCGTAGGTTTTATGCGAACCTTCGGCATTGATGAGCCGATGGGGTGTTATGACGACTTTGAGCACGCGGACACCTTCGTGCTGTGGGGCTCGAACATGGCTGAGATGCACCCGATCCTGTGGTCGCGCCTGACGGACACGCGCCTGACCAAGCCGGGATGTGAGGTGCATGTGCTGTCCACTTTCGAACACCGCTCGTTCGAACTGGCGGACAACGGCATTGTTTTTGAACCGCAAACCGATTTGGCGATCCTGAACTACATCGCCAACTACATCATTCAAAATGGCGCGGTAAACGAAGACTTCGTCAAAAAACACGTTAACATCACCAAAACCGCCACCGATATCGGCTATGGCCTGCGCGACACCAACGCGCTGCAGCAAGAAGCCGAAAATCCGAACTCGGGCAAGATGGATCCGATCAGCTTCGAAGAATACGCCGAAGCCGTCGCGCCCTACACGCTGGAATATACCTCTGAACTGTCTGGCGTCCCTGCAGACAAGCTGGAGAAACTGGCCCAGCAATATGCCGACCCGAACCGTAAAGTGATGAGCTTGTGGACCATGGGCTTCAACCAACACACCCGCGGGTCCTGGGTGAATTCGCTGATGTATAACGTGCACTTGCTGGTGGGCAAGATTTCCGAACCCGGCAACTCTCCCTTCTCGCTGACGGGTCAACCGTCGGCCTGTGGCACGGCGCGTGAGGTGGGGACCTTTGCCCACCGTCTGCCGGCGGACATGGTTGTTACGAGTGATAAGCACCGCGAAATCTGCGAAACCGCATGGAACATCCCCGAGGGCACTATCCCGCCCAAGCCCGGCTTCCACGCCGTGTTGCAGCACCGCAAACTGAAGGACGGCGAACTGAATGCCTATTGGGTCCAGTGCAACAACAACATGCAAGCCGCGCCCAACATCAACGAAGAAGGCTATCCTGGTTACCGTAACCCGGAAAACTTCATCACAGTCTCGGATCCTTACCCAACTGTCACCGCAGTTTCGGCCGACTTGATCCTTCCCACGGCCATGTGGGTTGAGAAAGAAGGCGCCTATGGCAACGCCGAACGCCGTACGCAATTCTGGCGCCAGCAGGTGCAGGCACCGGGTGAGGCCAAGTCGGACCTGTGGCAGCTGATGGAATTCGCGAAACGTTTTACCATCGAAGAGGTCTGGGGCGAAGAGCTGCTGGCCAAGATGCCCGAGCATCGCGGCAAGACCATGTATGACGTGCTTTATGCCAACGGTAAGGTCGACCTGTTCCCGCTGTCGGAAACGGCGGAAGGGTTCCACAACGACGACGCGGAGCATTTCGGCTTCTACGTTCAGAAAGGTCTGTTTGAAGAATATGCCGATTTCGGACGCGGCCACGCGCACGACCTTGCTCCGTTCGAGATGTATCACGAGGCCCGTGGCATGCGCTGGCCTGTCGTCGACGGCAAGGAAACACTCTATCGCTTCCGCGAAGGGTATGATCCGTATGTGCCGGAAGGCGCAGACGTTAAGTTCTACGGCTACGAGGACGGCAAGGCCAAGATCATCTTTGCCCCTTATGAGCCTGCCGCCGAGGAACCGGATGAGGAATTCGATCTGTGGCTGTCCACCGGTCGTGTGCTGGAACACTGGCATTCGGGTTCGATGACCCGCCGCGTGCCCGAACTGCATCGCGCGTTTCCGTCAGCCGTTGTCTACATGCACCCGGAAGACGCCAAGGATCGCGGTCTGCGCCGTGGGCAAGAGATCGTACTCTCCACCCGCAGGGGCGAGGTGACCAGCCGGGTTGAAACGCGCGGCCGCAATAAGGTGCCACGCGGATTGGTCTTTATGCCATGGTTCGACGAGCATCAGCTGACCAACAAGCTGACGCTGGACGCAACTTGCCCGCTGTCGAAAGAGACCGACTACAAGAAATGCGCCTGTAAGGTCGAGCGCGCGTAACGGACAAGCGAGGCAAAGGCCGTCCCCATGCCCTTTGAAGGTAAACCTCTTTCGCCGCAAAGGCGTCGCTTCCTGCAGGATGCAGCGCGTGCGTCGGGCGGCTGTGTGGTCGCCGGGTCATTGTTGGCCTGGCTTGCCCGCGATGCTCGGGCGTTACCGGCCGAAGCGTTGCGCCCCCCCGGCGCGCTACCGGAAGAGGCGTTTCTGTCTGCATGCATTCGCTGCGGGCTTTGCGTGCGGGATTGTCCTTACGACACATTGAAACTGGCGGAATTGGGCGTGGATGCGGTTGCTACAGGGACGCCCTATTTCACAGCGCGGGATGTGCCTTGTGAAATGTGTGACGACATCCCTTGCGTGGCCGCCTGCCCCACCGGTGCATTGGATCCAGCCCTCTACAATATTGATGATGCCAAGATGGGCGTTGCCGTCCTTGTCGATCAGGAGAACTGCCTGAACTTCCTCGGCCTGCGCTGCGATGTCTGCTATCGCGTCTGCCCCGTGATTGATGAGGCAATCACGCTGGAAACGGCCCATAACGAACGTTCAGGCCACCACGCACTGTTTATCCCAACCGTTCATGCGGACCACTGCACAGGCTGCGGCATGTGCGAGAAAAGCTGTGTTCTGCCCGAGGCCGCGATCAAGGTCCTGCCTGCGCGCTTGGCCCGCGGCAGCAGTGCCGATCACTACCGCAAAGGCTGGGAAGAGAAAGAGGCCAAAGGCGGTCCCCTTGTTGAAGGCCTCATCGATCTGCCGGACCGACTGCCCGGACCGGGCACCGACAACCTTGCCGCACCGGGCGGGTTCGCACCAGCATACGATTTGCCGGGGGTCGGACAATGAGTGCACGCACACATATGCCGGCCGGAATGGAGGCCATCGAAGAAAAAGGTTGGGTGCGCGCCCACAAATACCTGCTGCTGCGCCGCGCAAGCCAGTTGCTCTTTCTGGCTGTGTTTCTTCTGGGGCCGTGGTTCGGCATCTGGATCGTGCAAGGCACGCTCGCGGGTTCTTTGACGCTGGGCGTGCTGCCGCTGACCGACCCGCTTATCCTGCTGCAAAGCGTGATCGCTGGGCATTGGCCGGAATGGACGGCCCTAATCGGGGGTGTAATCGTTCTGGTCGCCTACGCTCTGATTGGTGGGCGCGTCTATTGTTCGTGGGTTTGTCCGATCAACCCAGTCACCGATGCAGCCAACTGGTTACACAGACGTTTGGACCTGCCCAAAGGCTGGCAACCCAAGCGCAGCACCCGCCTTTGGATACTGGCCACTGTTTTAATCGTCTCGGGCATGACAGGCGTGATCGCCTGGGAGTTGGTCAACCCGATCACCATGCTGCATCGCGGGCTGATTTTCGGCGCGGGGTTCGTGTGGGCCATGATCATTGCCATCTTCGTGTTCGACCTGTTCGTTTCGCGCCACGGCTGGTGCGGTCACATCTGCCCGGTTGGCGCATTTTACGGCCTGATTGGTGCCAAAGGTTTGCTGAAGGTCAGCGCCTCAAATCGCGCAGCCTGCGATGATTGCATGGATTGCTATGCCGTTTGCCCAGAAAATCAGGTCATATCTCCTGCGCTGAAGGGTAAGTCGGGTTCCACACCACTGATCCTTTCCCCTGACTGCACCACCTGCGGTCGTTGCATCGACGTATGCGCTGTCGACGTTTTCAAATTTACTCACCGGTTCGACGACAAGATCGCCGCACCTACCGATCCAGTTCCCGCGCCCGATCCGCGCGCAGCCAGACCTATCTGAGGGAGTGCCAAGATGAACAAGCCAACCCGAACAGGCCTTACAGCCCTTATCCCCGTTTTGCTTTTGGGCGGATTCGCCCTTGCGCAATCAGCTCAGGTAGAAACCCTGCGGGGTGCCGATGTGGATGAACTGATCCCCTTGGAACAGATCCACAAGAACGTCGAAGGGCGCATGCAGCGCAACTATCGCCAACAACCGCCGCTGATCCCACACTCGGTCGAGCAATATCAGATCGACACGCGCACAAATCAGTGCCTGTCCTGCCACGACTGGACCAAAGCCGGCGAACGCAACGCCCCGACATTGTCGATGACTCACTATCTGGATCGCGACGGCAACGAGTTGGATCACATCGCAGGCACCCGTTATTTCTGCAACCAATGCCACGTGCCGCAAGCAGACGCACCGCCATTGGTTGACAACGTCTTTCAACCGTCCTCGGGCAATTAATCCAACGCAAGAATGAAAGGGGCACCAACATGGCAGACTCTCCTGAAAAACGTGGGTGGATTGGCCGCATCTGGAACTGGATCTGGACCCCGGCGGTTGCCTTTAGCTCGGGCTTTCTGATCCTTGCAGGCTTTTTAGCTGGTATCCTGTTCTGGGGTGGCTTCCACTGGACGCTTGAGCTGACGAATACCGAGGAGTTCTGTACCTCGTGCCATACGATGGAGACCAATCTGGGCGAGTATCGCGAGACGATCCACTACAACAACCACTCCGGTGTGCGGGCCATCTGTTCTGATTGCCATGTGCCGCATGAATGGAACCACAAGATCAAAGCCAAGATCATGGCGGTCAAGGACGTCTATCACGAGCTGGCAGGCACGATCAGTACGCCCGAGAAATACGAAGAGCACCGTCTGAGCATGGCGACCGCCGTCTGGAAGAAGATGAAGGCCTCCGACAGTCGCGAATGCCGGAATTGCCACAACTTCGACTATATGGATTTCACGTTGCAGGAAACGCGCGCTGCCTCTGAGCACCAACGTGCCATTGATGAAAACATGACCTGTATCGATTGCCACCAGGGCATCGCCCATAGCCTGCCACCCGGCTATCAGGAGCGGTATCAGGAAGTGACCGAAACCCTGGCCAGCAAAGCGCAGGGTTCGTTGCAACAACAGGCCGCAGCTGACGGCGATGACATCAAATCATTCCTGAGTACTCGGGCAGACTGAAAAAGGGACGCGACATGCTGGAAATTCTGGGAACAATCGGGGCCAACGTCATCAGTCTGCCGGGTATCCTTGGGCTGGCCCTTGGAATGATGACTCGCCGCGTTTGGCTGGGTGCATTGATGGGGGGCATTGTCGGGGTGTTGGCGACCTTCGTTTTCGCCCATGGTTCATTTGCCGCGGTCGATACATTCGAGCTGTTGATTGCTATTGGCATTGGCCTTTGCGCCGGTAGCGTGGGATCGGCCATACGCATCAAGGGCGCAACGGTCTGACATTATTGGCGAACTAAGCTCCCAATAAATCTACTTTGCCGCATGTGAAACTGCGGCAAACACGCCCAACGATGCCTCAACGTAAAAGTTCAGGAAACGCGACAAACGAAATCAATTCAGTAGTATAAACCTGTTAGGGCCTATGGGCTTTGCGTGATGGTCAATAAAATCAAACCATTCAGACGGGGGCATCTATGCTGCGAACATTACAATATTTGCGTTTTTTGACCTTTGTTTTAGCGGCTTCGATTGCATTTACGTTTGCTGACCAAAGTTTGGCCCAGTCAGATGCAGTAGCACCCGGCGCGACCATTGTCGACAAGCAGGAAAATGCAGACTGGGCCGACGTGCAGGATATCCTGAACCACCGCTGCGTGGTCTGTCACAGTTGCTACGACGCGCCCTGCCAACTCAAGCTGACATCCCCTGCCGGCCTTTTGCGCGGTGCCAGTAAAGAGGCAGTTTACCACTCCGAACGACTAAAAGATGCGCAACCAACGCGGCTTGGAATCGACGCGCACACAATCCCTGGGTGGCGGGATCTTGGGTTCTTTTCCGTTCTTCCGTCGTCCGAGGTGACCGGCGCGGGTGGATCGGTGTTAGAGCGCTCCATTAAGCTCGGCAGGCAAGCTCGATTGACGGCTAACGCGCCTGTCCCAACCCAGCTTGGTTTGTCGATTGATCGCCCCCTGACCTGCCCTACAACACAGGAATTCGACGCCTTCAGCACGGCAAACCCAAGGGCGGGAATGCCCTACGCCACGGCCCCACTGAGTGAACAAGAATACCAGACCCTCATGTCATGGCTTAAAAATGGTGCGCCCTTGCCATCGGCCACACCACAAATCCCTCAGGACATTCAGGATCAGATCACAGAGTGGGAGGCCTTTCTGAACGCGCCCGACCTGCGCCATCAATTGATGAGCAGATATATATACGAACATCTGTTTCTGGCGCGTCTCCATTTTCCGTCCGACAATCCAAGACTGTTTTTTCAGCTGGTGCGGTCCGCCAGCCCGCCAGGATCAAAGATTGAGATCATCGCGACACGCCGTCCCTTCGATAGCCCCGGCGCAGGGCCGTTCTATTATCGACTGCAGGCATTCGACGAAACGATCGTGCACAAAGATCATCTGGTCTATAGTTTTGGTCCGGATCGTCTGGCGCGATACCAGCAGCTATTCCTTGATCCGGCGTGGTCCGTCACCGAGTTGCCTGCGTACGGAGAAGACGAAGGCGGCAACCCGTTCAGCACCTTTGCCAACATACCGGCCCGCAGCCGTTATCAGTTTCTCTTGGACGACGCATTGTTTTATGTGCGCAGCTTCATCCGCGGACCGGTCTGTCACGGCGAAACCGCTGTTGACGTGATTGAAGACCGGTTCTGGGTCAGTTTCCTTGATCCGGATGCCGATCTGTCCGTCACAGAACCCAGCTTTTTGGCGGACGGGGCGGCCTTTCTGGAATTGCCGGTGAGTACTGCAGATATAGGGTTCTTGGGGGACATTCAGGGAATGTCCCATGAAAACCAGATTAAGTATCTTGAGTTCCGGGATGCCCGATATCGCAACAGCGCGGCGCACAAAAACGGGTTTGGATATGACGCAATCTGGGATGGCGAGGGCACCAATCCCCAGGCGCTGATTACCGTGTTCCGGCATTTCGACAATGCCTCTGCCATGACCGGGTTCCACGGCGGCATCCCCGAAACCGCATGGGTTATCGATTATCCGGTGTTCGAACGTATCTATTACGACTTGGTCACAGGTTTTGATGTTTTCGGTCGGCTCGAACACCAGCTTTCAACCCGGTTATACATGGATGAGTTGCGGATGGAGAGTGAGGACACTTTCCTGAACTTCATGCCGCGAGGCGACAGGCAAAGGATGCATAAAACCTGGTACCAAGGAGCTCTGGCCGAGCTGCACACCTATTGGCACCGGCGTCGTGCCGATGACAGTTTTCCGACTGGCATAGATTTTGGAACGGACAAGCCAAAGCAGGAATTCCTTCTGGAACTTCTAAATCGCGGCAACGGTCTTTGGGCCCTCGAGGACACGATCAACAGATGCAAAGGTGCCGACTGTTCGAATGGCAATTCAGAAGTTGTGGACGACTTGCGGGCGCTCGCGGATCAAACCGGCGATTGGGTCAGGTATCTGTCAGATGTTTCCCTGCTTTTGGTGGACAACGAAAATGGTTCCACGTCTCTCTATTCGCTGCTCCACGACAAGGCCCATTATAATGTGGCGTTCCTGTTTGAAGAAAAAGATCGCAGGAATCCGCAAGCCGACGTGCTGACCATCCTGCCAGGGGTGATCGGAAGTTATCCAAATTTCTACTTTCGACTTCAGGAAGCCCAGCTGGCGTCCTTTGTAACCGACCTCAAATCAGTGCGGTCGCAGGCCGAATGGCTCGATTTAGTAGCCACTTATGGCCTGCGCAGGACAAGCCCGGGTTTCTGGGAAACCAGCGATCAGGTGATGACCATGTTTCTGGCAAGCGACCCCATTCAGGCAGGCGTGCTGGACCTGAACCGGTATAAGGACCCTCGATCCGATAGCAATCCTGAAAACAACTAAGTCTGCCCATTGAAACAGGGTCACCATATCATTCGCACTCTCTCAACGCGACGCAGAAAGAAAGCCTAATACCTGTGCCAAGTTATCGGGCCAAACTGAAGTAGCGGTAAGCACAGCAAACGCGGTTGCTGCGGCAGTTTTAAAAGCCAATGCGGCCTCGTTTGCTTTATTTTCTGTCATGACAATATATTGTACGCAAGAGTTCGGTTAGCCGCAGAAAATCAGCGGGAAATCTTGTCTGCAACCCGAGCGAAATCAGAGTGAAAATACGCCCGGGCAAGCGAATAGCAAGATGGCGGAGTATTGGTCTGCACCTTACTTTTCACCCGTCAGGTAACCTAAAATGCGTTTTAGGCGCTGCGCGATGTCCTCGGCGGTTATTGGCATCCCGGCTATGCTTTGCTGGATGTAATACCGATAGGCGCCGTCCAGCATCACATAGATTTCGACACCACGCACATCATCAACAGCAAATTTCTTTCCGAGCTCATCACAAATTGCGACAAACCGGGCCTCGACGTCAGCAACTCGCGGCCTGAGCTGGTCATCGAACATGGCCTGATTGCGGATGTCATACCAAAGCCTGTGCAGATGCGCATAGTTGACGATCGAATAGGCAAACAGCTCGATATACGCGCTGCGTGCCTCGCGAGGGTTGAGTTCTGCATTCAGAATCTCGTTCAGCTGTGACGTGAACTTGTCGACCGACAGATCTACGCAATACAACAGCAACCCCTCTTTTTCGGGAAAATAATACTGTATTTTGCCCAGCGATACGCCGGTCGAGGCCGCAATGTCCCGCAAGGTGGTGTTGGCGTATCCAGCCCGCGCAATTGTCGCAATCGCGTTCTCGGCAAGTTCACGTCGCTTCTGTTCTCGGTTTCTGTCGCGCTGTTTGGCCCGATTCTCTGTCAAATTTTGCGTCATCCGCCTTTCCTAGCGCAAATCCCGCAAAAGTGTGAGCGGAACCCTGGTGATTGTGAGAATTGGATCAAAGCCCTGAAAATACAACGTTTGCCACGAAATAATATTCCAATTCAAACGTACAATACAAACGTATTGAAAAGATATCAGCTATGTGCAACAAATAACTGTCAGAACCGACAAACAAATAGCCAGCAGGCAAGCAACAGGGGCAGTTCCATGACCAATCCACGATACATTCTGGTCGTTGGTAGGGTTCGCGCAGAACAGTTGTTCCGCAACGCTGCGCAGACCCAAGAGGAACGCGCCAATCAAAACATCTAAGCAACGAGGAGGTGTCACCCCGGGGCCACTCGCAACGCAATAATCAGACCAAAAACCCGGCCTAAGACTGGGCTGCAAAAAAACGACAGGGACTATGAAAAAACGCGCAATCGGCTTGTTTGCCGAACCAATTGGTATTGCCTGCTGCAAAACGGCCCGCTTCAGAGGCGCGGCGTTGCATTCAGACGGAAGACCACATTCCCGCATCTCATGCAATTGCGACGGCCACACGCTGCGCGCCTCCCTACTGCACCGCAAACAGTTCCACAGGCCAGAAACGCAATCATTTGAAGACACATCATTCGATGGTTGCACGACCATGCGCAAACCACGGCGCTTTCAACAGGCCGAAGCGCCCTTGCGCCACGGTCATATCAGATCCCCTCGGCACAATTAAAGAAACAAAGCCGAGGAAAGGGAGGGAAGAATGAAGAAAATCGCAACTTTGGCATTGGGCGCAGGCTTGATTTCAGGCCCTGCATTTGCTGGCGGAATCGAGGGGTTTCCGTCGGCAAACCGGTTCCTTTTTGAGCAGGGCCGATATGTCGAGATCACCGGAGGATGGGCCGATTCAAAAACCGAAGGCACTGAATTCGGCCAACCGACCGGTGACGTCACACCCAGCATCAGCGGCCTGTCCCTGGCTTACAAACAGGACGTAGGCGACAAATGGGCAGTCGCAATCCACGGGTTCAATTCGGTCAACTATAAGCTACTATACCCAACCGGTACGGGTGCTCCGTCTGCTGGCACCAACGTCCGGTATCGCGGCACCGAAGTCGCGCTTATGGCACGGTACAAGTTCAATGAAAATTTCAGTGCCTTTGCTGGGGTGCGCTTTGAAAAGTTGAACGACTTCAGCGGTGCCTTGATCAATCCTTCACTTAGCTACTCGCTGGACTCCGAAGGGGACTTCAATCCTGGCTTCCTCGTGGGTGCTGCGTATGAGATCCCGTCGCTCGCGTTTCGCGCCGACCTGACATACTACTCGGAAATCAAACACGATCTGGACGGCGTCGAACAGTTGCAACCTCTTGCTCCAGCTGACGTGACCACGCAACTATCCACTCCTCAGACGGTCGCCCTGAACGTACAAAGTGCAATCAGCGGTCCTTGGGGCGCCTTCGGGTCGGTCCGCTGGAGGAACTGGGATGACGTCAGCGTGGAGTCTCCGGCCCTCGGCGGTCCGCTTGCGGAATTCGCGGAAAACTCGATCGATTACCAAATTGGCGTCGGATACTTGCTGAACCCGAAGTGGTATTTCTACGGCATTCTATCTCGGTCGCAACCTGAAGGCGGTTTTGTTGGCTTTGACTATGAAGGCGGCGGCAAAGGTATCACGCTTGGTGCCGTGCACTCGATTGGTCAGACCCGAATTCTGGTTGATGTCACATATGGTACGCTTGGCGATGTGAACGAACCTGACGCTGCCCTACAGATCCGGGATGTTTCCGGGACCGCTGTACGTGTGAGCCTGTCACATAACTTTTGATCAAGCACCCGACTGCGAACGCGGTCGCGATTGACACTCCACTACGCGAATGGCCGCTGGCTGTTGCCTGTTGCTTCGGCGGTCATTTGCTTCTCAAACGGGGTCGTTAGGTACCTTTATCTAACACCTTTGACAAAAAACGATCCTTGTGATCTGCTTTGAGTGATCGATCACTCACCGTCTTGCTGCAAGAAGATCCGGAGGAAAAATGAATACCAATACTGAAAGCCCGCCGGTCGGCATGCAGCTGTTTTATGGGGTGGGCGGCATAGCCAACGGCATCTTGTCGAACGGGCTGAGCTTTTTCCTGCTTATCTACTACAATCTGGTCATCGGCCTTCCGGCCGAGACGGTGGGTTTTGCGCTTTTCATTGCTCTGATGTTCGACGCTGTATCCGATCCTGTTGTCGGTTACCTGTCGGATAACACGCGTTCTCGTGCCGGCAAGCGTCACCCGTTCATCTACGCGGCGATCATTCCTGTCGCACTCCTGTTCTGGTTTATTTGGAACCCACCTGCAGCACTGACCTCAGAGACCCAGCTGTTCTGGTTCCTGCTGATCACAACGATCCTTCTGCGGACGGCGATGACGTTGTTTGACGTACCACACAACGCGATGGTGCCAGAGTTGACCAAGGACTATGGTGGACGAACCATGTTGTCTGGCCTCAAGGTCTCGGTCACCTGGATTGCCGGTCAGATCATGGTCATCGCGATGTATGTGATCTGGTTGGTTCCGACCGACACGATGCCTTACGGCATCCTCAACCAAGCCGGCTATCAGGAAGCAGGCCTTGTCGGTGCAATCCTCATAGCGCTGGCTATCACTATCACCGCATTGGGCACGCGCAAATGGCAGAACAGAATGCTGGATATTTCGCATGCGGCAACCTACAGCATCTCTGGATTTTTCAGACAGTTTTTCGCAGCGTTCAAGCTGCCCGCATTACTTGCCATCTTTGTCAGCTCCGCCGTTTTCGCGGTGGGCGCCGGGATCGGAGCAGCTTTGTGGACCTACCTGACCTCGTTCTTTTGGGAGCTAAACAATGACCAAATAGCTCTGATCCTGATGGCCAACCTGATCGGCGCTTTGATAGCGGGCGTAACCCTGAAACCTATCGCACGATCCGGCGACAAAAAATCGAGCGCCATATACTTGTCGATCCTCTCGGCAATTGTCGGTGTCGCCCCTTACGTGCTGCGTGAAATCGGGTTCTTCCCTGCAAATGGCACCGAACTTCTGATCTGGTTGCTGTTTGTTCACGGCATTCTGCAAATCATCCTGATTGTCTGGACCACATCTCTGCTGACGTCGATGACCGCGGACGTCGTTGAATTGGGTATCAGCCAGAACGGTTTCCAGAACGAAGGGATCATCACATCGGTCATCACATTCGTGCTTAAGGCGGGCACGGCTGGCGGGTTAGCGATCTCCGGAATGTTTCTGGCATATGTAGGCTTCCCGGAAGCGCCAGACCAATCGAACCTGACCCCCGAGGTCACCCGTGCACTGGGATGGAACTATGCCTGCCTTAGCCTCTTCATATACATGGCCTCGATTGTTGCCCTGATGTTCTACCGGTTGGACAAGGCGCAGTTCGACCAGCTTCAGGCAATCCATGACTAAACAGCTGGCAGGTCGCCCACGTGGACGGAGCTTCAACTGATCTGCAATGGGCGTAAGCCAGAAAATTACACTGCCTCTTCAAAGCCACGCAGTTTTTTGAGGCATAGGTATCCCTTCGTCGTGCCCACTTTGATGCGGGCACAAACCCCGAAAATAGATAGAGAAGTTCAATGCAATACCTCAAATCCCACCCTTTTTCCTGGATCATCTTCTTATGCTTGCTGTTGGCAACATGGTTTCAGATCTACGCAATCTGGGGGCTGCTGTTCATGTGGTGGGCCGCCTCATCCTTCATGACAGGCCAGGCCTTTTTGATTGAGACAATCGACAGCCAGGAAAACCCGCCCCTTTTCTACGCCATCACGATCATGTGGTTCGCCTTCGGGCTGCTTTACGTCGTGCAGGATCTCGCATGGCGTCTGTTTGGAATTTACATCGGTTAACTGTTCAGGAGAAACTCAATGACCAAAACTGCATTCATCGCTGGCCTTATGGCTCTTGCAGCATCTCAGGCGGCGGCCGGGGATATACAAATCGATATCTCTGGTGTCGATGCTGGACGCGGAGGCGTCATTCACATCCTGGCCTTTGACGATAAGACCGCGTTCGACCAAAGCCAGATGGCGAAAATCGTAGGCTACGCGAAGATCCCCGCCTCAGGTAGCACAGTTTCCGGCACGCTCGAGAACCAGAAACCCGGACAGCTTGCGATCATGATACACCACGACCAGAACGACAACGGCCAGTTCGAGATGAAAGGGCCGATCCCGCAAGAAGGTTGGGCATATTCCAAGGGCGCAGGCGTCAGATCGTTGCCGGCGTTCGAAGACGCGGCGATTGAATACGATGGCAATACCTCATCGCTTGGTTTGAAAATAAATTACGCAAACTAAAGCTACCTTACAAATTTGACCCCAACTGCCCCGGAAACGGGGCATTTTTTGCGGATATCGAATTCTTCGGGTTGAAACGGCGGGGCTAAGTTTTATTTTGTCTCACATGACAATTTATGCCAATCCCAGCTACTGTCGTCAGATCTAAAGGACCGCCATCCACCATGAAGTCATCCTTGGAAGACACCAGTCGATTCTTGATGCAGGCCACGCTTGGGGCCGATCAGAGGTTACTGCATCAGGTTAGCAAGACCGGCCCGGAACGCTGGTTGGATGATCAACTGAACGCCTCGATCGGTAACAAAGGGCCGTTCGAAAAGTCCACTCGCAAGATTTGGAAGAGCTTCCGAAAGCGCCTAAAACGCGCGCATGGCGAATGGGCGATCAACGGCGACGGCAACAACCCCGCCCTGCCCTATTAATGGTATTTCCACATGGCCTGGTGGAACCACACCCTGACGCAACGCGACGATCTGCTGCGCCAGCGTGTTGCGCAGGCACTGTCCGAGATCCTAGTCATCTCGGACGCGTCATCGTTGGAGCTGGATGCCATCGGGATGGCGAATTACTATGACCTGCTCTATAAGCACGCGTTCGGCAGTTATTCAGACCTTCTGTACGATGTGTCGATGCACCCGATGATGGGTATCTACCTGTCGCATATGACCAATCAAAAGGCGAACGAGGCCAAGAACACCCATCCGGATGAAAACTATGCGCGTGAGATCATGCAGCTGTTTTCGATTGGCTTGTTCGAGCTGAACCCCGATGGCACGGAAAAACTGGATGCCAGTGGGGATCCGATCCCGACCTATGACAATCGCGACATCAAGGAACTGGCTCGGGTCTTCACCGGCTTGCTGCCCGCAGCCTATGAATACGAGTGGAACACGTCGTTCTGGGAAGACAGCTATAATGGTTATCCAGTTCAGTTCGATGATGGGGTCGAAAAGGCCTATAAGACAGTGCCCTTCATTGACGCGACCAAACCGATGATCGTGGAAGAAGCCTTTCACGACCGCGGCGCAAAATCCCTGCTGAACGGTCGTCTGACCTTGCCCGGCGATCAGTCCGGCCCGAAAGAAATTCGTTCGACCATCGACCAACTGGTTGCCCACCCTACGACCGCGCCGTTCATCGCAACCCATCTGATCAACCGGCTGGTCACATCCAATCCCTCGCCCGCCTATGTCGAAGCGGTGTCGCAGGCATTTGGCTCAAACGGAGATCTGAAAAGCGCGGTTCGCACAATCCTGACCTACCCATTGACCAATGAGGTTGCCGCTAAACGTCTTCCTTCGGCATACAAATCCCCGACAAAAGTAGTTCAGTCCCAAAAGCTAAAATCGCCCCTGCATCGCGTCACGCAGGTTCTGCTTGCGTTTGGAGCGCATAACCAGACCGGCAAGCTGTGGCTGCTGGGTGATGACATTCAAGAGGCGCTGCAGATGCATCCACTGTCCGCGCCCACTGTGTTCAATTTCTACAAACCCGATTTCACCCCTCATGGCGCATTGCAGAAGATGGGCCTTCGCGCTCCCGAGTTTGAGCTGCACACGGCCGCGACCTCGGTCGCTTATGTCAACAATATCTACTACTGGTTCTTTGGCGGCTACTTGCCGCTGGTTTCAACGCAAATCGGCGCGGGTCCCGAGCAGATGATGGTGATGGAGTTTGACCCCGATACACTATGGGCCAATTCCAAGGACGCGCTGCGCTTCGATCTGAGCGAAGAGATCAAAATCGCAGAGAACCGAGGCCGTCATGATGAGCTGATAGATCGGATTTCGGTTCTATTGACCGGTCGGACTGATGCCGAAGTGCGCAAAAGGATCAAACAGGCCTATGTGCAGTATGCGGACAATCCCGAATGGGTGGTGCAGACCATCGCCTTCATAATTGCCGTTTCCCCAGAATTCACCGTGCAGGAGGCCTGAGCCCATGCTGACCAAATCCTTTACGCGACGGCAGTTTTTGGCCTCGACCGGTGTTGCCGCAACTGGCGCAATGATGGGTGCCGCACTGCCCGGTTTGGCGCAGGCTGGGTCGGGAATGATCAAGCCCGCCCGCAGGGCGCTTGTTTTTGTTATGTTGGATGGCGGCAATGACAGCTTCAACATGCTGGTACCAAATGACAAAATCGCGCACGGCCAATACTCGGAAACGCGGGCAAATCTTGCCCTTTCGCGAGGTGAGTTGCTGGACTTGGACACGCCCAAGGATCAGTTGGGCCTCAGCTTTGGCCTGCACCCGTCGATGCCCGAGATGGCCGAGCTGTTCGATCAAAGGCGCCTCTCTTTTGTTGCCAATGTTGGGCCTTTGGTCGAACAGGTCCGGAAAGAGCAGTTCTATGACGGCTCGGCCGCACTCCCCCTGGGACTGCTGAGCCACGCGGACCAGTTCAAACACTGGCAAACCTCGCGCCCGGATCTGCGTGTGAACGACGGATGGTTCGGGTTCTTTGCTGATGACCTGCAGCCCTCAAAGTCGGCGCACGAGATCGGAATGAACATCTCATTGGCCGGAAACAACATTGCGCAAAACGGCAAGATAGACTTGCCATATGCAATCACGGACAAGGGCAGCGTCGGTCTATACGTGAAAGAAGAGAAGAGCCCACTCAACGACCTGCTTTTGGACAGTTTCAACCGAATGATGAACGCCGATCAAAACGGCGATCCCTTCCGCGCGACATATCTGAACCTGACCCGCGACGCGCAGTCCAAACACGAGACGTTCAAATCAGCGACCCGCGGGATCAAGATACCCCGGTCCTTCCCGTCTTCGGACCTTGCACAGCAATTGCGCATGGTCGCCAAAACGATTGCCGCCTCGGACCGGCTAGGCCACGAGCAGCAAACATTTTTTGTGCGCTATATTGGCTGGGACCATCATGATGAACTGTTGGCGAACCATGCCCGTATGCTGCGCGTATTGTCCGAAGCGTTGGGAGCGTTTCAGGCAACGCTTGACGATATGGGCTTGGCGGATCGTGTTGTGACGTTCACGGGATCAGATTTCGGCCGGACGCTGACGTCGAATGGCAACGGTACGGATCATGGTTGGGGCGGCAATACCCTGGTTATGGGCAATGCTGTCAAAGGCGGGCAGATTCTGGGGGACTACCCCGAGCTTGGCCTGGCCAGCGACAACGCGCTTGATGTGGGCGACGGCGTTTTGATTCCAACGACCTCGACCGATCAACTTTATGCTGACCTGTCTCTTTGGTTTGGTGTGCAACCATCGGCATTGAACACTCTGTTCCCAAATCTCAACAGATTTGCGGATGTGGCGGGCGGAGAAAGGCTTGGGCTTTTCACCTAGGCCCACCGCCCTCAAACACTTCGCCCCACCGGGACGCTTGAACAATGCTTGCGTTAGATTATCGTCTGGAACGATGGGCACTAATGTAGAAAGCGCTGAAGAGTGGTAGACACTCTAATCTTAAATTGACTGTCAGTCTTGACAGTCAATTTCAACTAAGATATCTCTAAAATTCCGTTTCTGTGTAAGGGTAATCGCATGGGTCGCCCCTCGGTACAAGATCAACGTAAAAAAGAAGTCCTCGATGCCTTTATGTCGTGCGTCGTTCGCTACGGCGTCGAAGGCGCCACACTTGAACATATCGCGGCACAAGCCGGGCTGAAGCGCCCACTGATCCGCCATCACCTTGGCAACCGCAAAGCCATGGTCCTGGCGCTAGGTGAGCATGTCGTCGAAACGTTTAGCAAACAGACCGAAACATTGCGCGTTGCGCTGGACGAACATCCCGATG
This sequence comes from Ruegeria sp. CDSC054, assembly GCF_059610645.1. Classification (NCBI taxonomy): domain Bacteria; kingdom Pseudomonadati; phylum Pseudomonadota; class Alphaproteobacteria; order Rhodobacterales; family Roseobacteraceae; genus Ruegeria; species Ruegeria sp. CDSC054. Next base: position 293,698 of record NZ_JBXWOA010000003.1, read on the forward strand.
TGCGCAATCTGATCGAGGCTCTGTTCAACTCTGACGGTGAGATGGATCCCCGGATCAACATTTGTTACCAGGCCCTCGTCAACTCGATTGAGATCTACCCAGAGCTTCGCAAACCGTTGTTGGAATCAATGGAGGCTTTTTACAAGGTCGCGATAGACATCGTTCTTGCCTCACACCCAAAAGCCGACAAACAAGCCTGTGAGATCGTCGCGCACGGAATCATAAACCTTTTTATCACCACGGATGCTTTCATTCCGCTTAAACCTCCGAAAACATGGGGTTATTCGTCCTATTTCGCTGCGCTGAAATTGGCTGAAACATTGGAAGAAAAAACCTGACAGCGACTGCCTGGCCAACGGCCGGGTTAATCGTAACTAACCGCAAGCTTGTCTGTCGTGGCAACCGCCTGGCAGGACAGCACGGCACCTTTCGAGATCTCATTATCATCCAAAGCGGTTCGTGCCCGCATATGAACCGAACCCTTTTTCACCTTACACCGGCACGCCCCACAGACCCCAGACTGGCAGGAATATGGCGGCTCCAACCCCGCCTGTTGGGCAGCCTGTAAGATCGTCTGACCAGATGCCATCTGAACCGATTGTCGCTGACCGTTCAGCGTTATGTCCACATCAGCATCAACGCCCTTGATACTGTCATCGGTCTCTTGCGCGCCGCCGTAGCTTTCCATGTGAATCCGATTGGCGGGCACATCCAAAGACATAAGCGCGTCTTTGACCGCTTTGTTCATCCCGCCGGGACCACAGATGTAGTACTGGGCATTCTGGGCATAAGGCGGATTTTCTGTGATCAGCGCCTCGATCGCATCCTTGTCGATGACACCCCTGCGCCAATAGGCGAAACTGGACCACATTGAAGGCTTGGACAGAAGGTGATGCACCGTCAGGCGTTCCGGAAACGTCTGCTGGTATTCGGCAAACTTGTCTTTGAACAGGATACTGTCCGCATTCGCATTGCCATAGGCCAGATGTGCAACCGACCACGGTTCGGCCAATAGCACAGACTTAAGCATGGAATACAATGGGGTGATACCGCTGCCCGCCCCAAAGAAGTAGTGTGTGCGCCGTTCCTCCGGGTCTGTATCCAGACAAAAACTACCAAATGGCGGCATGACGTCGATCACATCACCCTTTTGAACCGTATCGTTGATATGGTTGCTGACAAGCCCCTTTTTCACCCGTTTGACGGTGATACGCAGCGGATCGCCTGAATCGGGCGAAGACGAGATCGAATAGCTTCTACGCACCTCTTCACCCTTGATCCAAAAGCGAAGGGTCAGGTGCTGACCGGCACGCCAGGCAAAGTCTTGGGCCAGATGTGGTGGCACGTCGAACATGACGGATTTGGCCTGCCCGCCGATCTCACTACGCGTTTCAAGCACCTCAAGCGGGTGAAAAACTCTGGTCATTTGAGCCTCCGAAATTCGTGCCGTGCGAAAGGGCAGGATGTGTGATGATACCCGATATGGGACGGGTGTTTGAATTGAACGTATTAGGCATTGGCACCCTGTTTCGATGCCGGTGCGTTGATCCGCTCAGTGATCTCGGACAAGCGCGCGAGGCTTTGCAGGACCATCGGTAAAATCACGACCGATTGCACAAACTCGAACGAATAGGTGACAACCGAGAAGATCTGCCCTGCCGTCGCCCCGCTTTGCGTCGCCGCAAACCACAGGTTGAAGGCCAGCATGCTGAGCAAGACAGCAAAAATCGCAGCATAGACAAGTGCCTCGGAATCCGACAACCGAACCTCATGCGTGCGCAATCGGAACAAGTGCTGGCCGATCTTTTTCAGATCCATGCTTTGCAACGCAGTCACCTGTCTTTCTGACTGGTGGTTCAACAGCCCATTCAGGCGGAAGAAGCGACGCGAAAACAGGGTAAAGATGATCAGGATAATCACAGCAGCGGCCCCTGCGGCGGTGGCAAGTGCCCCGTGAAAGGACATCAGAATACCAACCGAGACCAGAACCTGCACGACTGCACCCATCGATTCAGGGGCCTCATTCTCCAGAAAATCAACCAACTCGCGGGCCATCAGTACCCGCGCATTTAGCACCGAGACCTCGCGCCCCGCATCCCGTTTGGCCTGCGCCTTACCCAATTCGACGCGGATCGTGCCATAGGCCCGCGTGTCGTAAACACGCCGCAACGTCGACACAACCAGCAGCGCTGCCATCGCAACACCGAAATGGATGAACGACGTGTAGTCCCCATTCGACAGGCCGTCGATCGAATAGCCGATCAACAGGGGAAGGAAGATAAACAACCCCGTTTCAACCAGGGTCAGACCCCAGGTCGTTACGATTTTTGTGCGGAAGACCCGCAGCAAGGTCGCAATCGACAACCGGTCGTCGGGGTTGATCATTCTTCTTGCAACCAATCGCGAACGACCCTTTGGTGTTGAACCACGGGGCTTTCCCCAACGGCGGCTGGACCAACTTCGAAATAAGGCGAGGTCAAGGATTTCTGTTGCTGTTCACAGGCATAGATGTCCTCTTGCGTGAAATCGCCCGAGGCCATCGGATCGTTTTCATCATACGCATCATCACCTTCATATTTGCCTTTGATGCCAAAATTGTTCCAGAAGGACGCCGACCGGGTGGCCTGTTTCGAAAACTCCCAGCCCGATGCATTGGCAACACGCGTCCGGTTCAGAATCCGCGTCCTGTCCGGAGCAAGCGGGGTAATGATAAAGACGTTCCATACGTCCTCTGACGCGCCAATTCCGACCCCTGGAAACAGCATCGGCACCCATGCACCATTCTGATCTTCGGGAACGACCCGCGGCATCTGAAGCTTTTTGTTCTGATCTTTGGCGAACTCTTCGACCGGCGGCTCCCAAAAGATGTAGTGCGGCCCGTACCAACCATATTGCGCATTGGCGTGGTCATACATTTGTAGGGTGTTCGAATGAAGGTGGCTCAGATGGTAGACGTCGATGTAATTCTCGACAACGATCTTCCAATTGGCCTTGATTTCATAGGTGTTCGAGGTGTCCTCGTGTTCCACCAGCTCTTCTGGCACATGTGGTCCGACCTTATCGTCCACGTCGCCAAACCATTTCATGATCGACCCTGCGTTCGGGTCGGGATGCACAAACAACATACCTTTCCAGATATCGACCGAAGCAGGTTTCAGGCCAAGGCAGGATTTGTCGACGGACTTATATTCGCGATGCTCATCCGGGACTGAGATCAGGTTGCCCTCAAGATCATAGGTCCAGTCGTGATAGGGGCAGGTCAGCGCTTTTTGGGTCTTTCCCACGGCGCGGATCAATTGGGTGCCCCGATGTCTGCAGATATTGTGGAAGGCCCGCAGCCTGCGATCCCTCCCCATGACGATGAACAAGTTGTTCAATCCCGCCTGAACCGAAAGATAATGGCCTGGCTCGGGCAAATCTTCCATAAAGCCAGCAAAACGCCATGTTTTTGAGAATATCTCTCGCTGTTCACGGTCAAACCACTGCTGCGATGTATAAGCTTCTGCGGGTAACTCATGGTACATTTGTGGCATGCTGTCCCCTCCTAGGGCCGTCGTCTTCACGGTTGGCAAGCTAAACGTTTTGACCCCAGCAACAGTGTTTAACACATGCCCGATCTTACGGTGCTTTGAAACGAAATAGGCAAACAGCAATCAACTGTCAATGGTGACAATTTAAAGAATAAGATCGGCCGAAACGAGTAAGCGCATTGTTGCAATGTCTGCCGTTTCGATCGGTGTCATCTCGCACAAGACCTAACGATACAACGAGATTTAGGCACCTGCGGAGATTTGGCACTCAACAAAATATGTTTGGCACTATACAGAGCGGCACCACTTTCAAGACGGACAATTCACCGATGCCCTCACTCAAGATTTACGTCAATTTCGTTCTCTTGCTGATGTTAACCGCCTGTGCCGGCAGCTATGATCGTTCAGCACTTACACCGACGTCCGAAAATTACGAGACCTTTCTGCCGGTTGTCACAACCCCGGACAGCCGGTATTTCGAAGATGATAGCCGCGACCGTCTGGCAACTCTCAATGCGGAAATGCACAAGACGCTAGCACAGGTTCCAAGGGGGCAAGGCCTGAACATTCTTGCGCTATCGGGCGGCGGCCAGCACGGCGCTTTTGGGGCCGGCGTTCTAAATGGTTGGACCGACAAGGGCACACGCCCGTCCTTTGATGTGGTCACCGGAATCTCCACCGGCGCGCTAATTGCGCCCTTTGCATTCCTCGGCCCGGATTATGACAGCCGCCTGAAGCGGTTCTACACCGAAACCGCGACCCGGGATGTCGTGCGATTAGACGTTTCGGGTGCCGTCTTTGGGCGCGGTTTTCTGACCAAAGCAACGCCACTGAAAGCGGCAATCAAGCAAGAACTGACCGACGATCTGATCCGCGAGATCGCGGAGCAGCACAGATTGGGCCGCCAGCTTTTGATCGGCACCACCAACATCGACGCGGAACGTCCGGTGCTGTGGAACATCGGGGCGATCGCCCAAACCGACACGCCGGGCGCGCGGGATCTCATCCGGGACGTAATTCTGGCCTCGGTCTCGATACCTGTCGTGTTTCAACCCGTTACAATCAAGGTGACCAATGGCGAAGTTCAACGCGAAGAACTGCATGTGGATGGCGGTCTGACCCGCGAGATCTTTGCCTATCCATACGACTTGCAGATGCGTCAGCTATTGCGGGACGCTGGGCTGAGCAACCAAAAGAACCGCATTTGGTTAATCCACAACAAAACGCTGGAACCGAGTTTCGATCCATTGCCCGGAAATGCAACCGCAGTGGCTAACCGCGCGTTCGAGATGCTGATCCGTTCGCAAAGCCTTGGCAATATCGAAAGCATCCTGACCCTCGCGAACCGGGACGGGTTTCAAGCCAACATCACCTATATCCCCAAGGAATTTCAAAGAAAGCCGCAGGAACCCTTCGACCCCGAATTCATGACCAAACTGTTTGCGATCGGTTATTGGGCCGGACAGCATAAGGAAGGGTGGATCTATGATGCGCAGCAGTGGCAGTGACGAGGACTTAAGGCCCGGCCAATTACTGAAGCAGACAATCAACAAGATGTTTGAACAAAGCGCAAATAACTGCAAGATAACGGGGCAATTCATGAGCAGACCGCATAGATGGTAACGCCACGCCGCCTCTTCCCCTCAATTTCATCACTCCGCGCCCTTGAAGCGCTGGATCGCTTAGGCTCGGCTTCTGCGGTCGCTGATGAGCTTGCCCTGACCCAAAGTGCCGTCAGCCGGCAATTGCAAACATTGGAAGCCCAGCTAGGTGTCGATCTGATCCGTCGGGATCGCAAGCGCCTGCTGCTGACGCCAGTTGCGCAGGAATATGTTGCCGAAGTTCGGCAAGGCCTGAACCAGATCGCTCAGGCCTCGCTAAAGCTGCACATGGCTCCTATTGGTGGCACCTTGAACCTTGCGATTTTGCCGACGTTCGGAATGCGGTGGCTAGTGCCCAGATTGCCGGAATTTGCCCGCATGCACCCGGAAATAACCATCAACATGTCGACACGCCTGCGTCCGTTTAGTTTTACCTCTGAACCCTTCGACGCGGCGCTGCATTTTGGTGAACCCGATTGGCCCGGCACGGATCGGCTGTTGCTGCGCGTGGAAAGTGTATTGCCGGTTTGCGCGCCATCCTTGCTGCCCAAAGGCGCGCCGTCATCACCGCGAGATCTGCTGAAACTCCCATTGCTGCACATCCAGACTCGGCCCCATGCCTGGCAAGAATGGTTCAGCCATATGGGGACAAGCCATCCCGACGCGTTGCCCGGAACGATTTACGATCAATACACAACGATCAATCAGGCGGCGGTTCACGGTCTCGGCGTTGCGTTACTGCCAAATTATTTGATCGAACAGGACCTCGCAACAGGCAAACTGATCGCAGCCTTTCCGGACGCGGTCGAGATGATGGGCGCCTACTATCTTGTTTGGCCAAAAACCAAGTCGGACGATCCGTCGCTGCGCAGCTTTCGTCACTGGCTGTCTACGCAGGCCCAAACTGAAGAGGGTCTGCCGCGCTGACGGTGTCGAATGCGACCCGACTTGGCAATTACAAAGTTTCCGTCAGCAATGAAACCGCCCGCTTCAATTCAGTACGCCAATTTGACGGCGCATCAAGTGCGGCCAGTGAATCGAGGGACAGGAAGATCGTTGAAATGCCCTGCGCCACGGCCCTGACCCGTTCTGGTCTGGCATCGGGCGACACGCGACCAAGGAACTTCTCAAGAACCGCCACAAAACGTGCCAGGACTTCCAGCAACGGCTCGGCAAGTTCGGGATGATCCCCGACTGATGCGGATAACCCCTGCCACGCAGCAGCAAGCCGCGGGTCGATCTCTTCATCTTCGGCAAAAAGGATTTCCAAGAGCTGATCGCCTGTTTCTATCTGTGTAAGATGACAGTCCAGCTCCAATGTCAGCTCGTTGAGCGCGTCTGCGACATGCTGATTCAGCGCAGCGATCATCTGGTCACGATTGCCAAGGTAGTGCCGTAGCAATGGTCGCTTCACACAAGCCTCGGTCGCGACACGCTCTTGGGTGGCACCATCAAGCCCGTACCGGGCCACGCAGGTCATATAGGCATCAAGGATTTCTTCTGACCGTTGCGGTTTTAAGCTCGGGCGCGGCATGGCGTTTCCAATCCCTTCATCAGGCTCAGGACAAGAGCCTATGAAATCTTGATTAATCGCAATTTTTGCGGCCAATTTCTTCCAATTTTTCCACTTTAGTGAACGATCACTTTGCATTGACATATGGCGCATCTACAGTTATCTGTCAACAATGACAATAATGAAAACTTAGCAGCCATTTGTGAGAACATTCATGCAACAGCCGAACCAAATGCCAGAGGTCGCCACCCAGGAATTGCCTTCTGAAGCCTACACATCGGATGAATGGTTGGCGCAGGAAAACAAAAACCTGTTTTCGCGCAGCTGGGTGTTTGCTGGCGTCGAGTCAAAGGTTGCCAACGCGGGCGATTACATGACGGCCAAGGCAGGGCACTTTACCCTGGTCGTAATCCGCGGGAACGACGGCGAACTGCGGGCGTTCCACAACATTTGTCGCCATCGCGGAACCGAATTGCTGGACCGCGGCTGCGGAAATGCAGGCAAAACGATCGTGTGCCCCTATCACTCGTGGACTTTTGGCCTGGATGGCGCGCTGCGTGGCATCCCTGACCAGAAGGCCTGTTTCCCGGACATCAACAAAAAAGAAAACGGCCTGCACAGAGCTTCGGTCGCGGTGTTCAAGGGCATTGTCTTTGTCAATCCCGAACCCGATCAGGACCTGTCCGATTGGCTCAGCGGATTGGAAGATGTCGTCTGGCCGCACGACATCACCAGCCCTGAACTGATATCTTACGGTGAACCTGTAACCTATGAAATGCAGTGCAACTGGAAAGTGTTCTTCGAGAACGCCATCGACGGATACCATCTGGCCTATCTGCACAAGAACACCCTTGGCGGCCCAACTCAGGACAAGAACATCTGGGACCCCTATGGCGACAATCAGGTTTGGTACTCGACCGAGAATGAAACCGTGCGTTCGCGTGTTCCGAATTTCGTGTGTACGCGCATGGACAAATGGAACGCGAAGAAGATCCCGCATGCAGAGAAAGAAGGCTATGGCGGCGTCTACATGTTGTTCCCGACGACCCTGATCGTGGCAAGCCCCTGGTCTTTTTCGATATCTGTGATGGAACCTGTAAGCGCCGGTGTGACACGGTTGCATGCTTATGTCTGGGCCGCAAAATCATGGATGTCGAGCCGCGGATCCGTCAAGGATATCCCAGGCTATGACAAAGTATCCGGCATGATCAAAAGCTCGCACTGGAAAGTGCATCCGCTGGAAACGCAAGACTTCCAGACTGAAGATGTATATGTCGTCGAGAAAATGCAGCGTGCGATGATGTCGCCCAAATACACGGTCGGCAAAATGGCCTCTGGTCCTGGGGCGGAATCTCCGCTGACCTACTTTCAGAGATCGGTTCTGCGGCACATAGAGGCGTAGGTACACGCGGCAAGCGACAGAGATTTCACCGGGTCGCTTGCCCAACCGAATGGCCTGCATCATTTGAGTTGGGCCATTGAAACGAAGAGGCTTGATCGCATTTCAACGATCAAGCCTCACACTGTTTTTCGAACTTTCATCCCCTGACCATGAGCATTCAGTCAGGAACGGTGCTTAAGCCGCACCGCTTTGATCGTCGCGGCTGCAAATCTCGATGATTTCGCGCTTTTGAATTTTGCCGGTCGGTCCTTTGGGCAATGCGTCCCAAATCTCGATATCTTTCGGGATTTTGAAGTTGCCAATCTTACCCCGGCAGTACTCACGCAGTTCTGCGCCACTAACAGCCGTATCAGAGTTCAGGGTGACAACGGCATGAATCCGATCCCCCCATTTCGGATCCGGCAGGCCGAACACACTGACTTCGTCGACTGCATCATGTTCAGCCAGACAGTTTTCGACCTCGACCGGGAACACGTTATAGCCGCCGGACTTGATGCGGAACTTTGCCCGGTCCTTGAGATGGACGTAGCCCTCTGCATCGATAACAGCGATATCCCCGGTATGCAGCCAACCATCGCGGACGGTTTCCGAATACTCCACCGCCTGATTCCAATAGCCCGGGATCACGTAAGGCGAGTGAATCAGCAGCTCACCTGCCTCTCCGCTGGGAAGGTCATTGCCCTGCTCGTCAACGACACGGACGTCCACGTAGAAAAGTGGCCGGCCCGCGCTTTCGAGACAATTGTGCCCGTCTTTCAACGCGCGCTCATGATCCGTTGCGGTCAACATCATGCCCATGCCCATCAGCTCGGTTGTGCCAAACATCTGCAAGAACTTGCACCCGAAAGCCTTGAGCGCATCGCGCACTGTCGCGGGTGGAATTGGCGCAGACCCATACCCCAGCTGCCGGATCGACGAGCAATTGTATTGCGTAATCAGGCCGGAAGACAGCAGGTCGTTCAGCATTGTCGGCACCAGAACGCAGATCGTCGCCTGCTCACGGTCAATAAGCTTAAGCGCCGTTTCAGCATTCCACTCGCCGACAATAGCGCATTTGGTGCCGTGGAACATGTTACGCAACAGGTGAATGATCGGAACGCCCGATGCCGGCATCGCGTGCAACCAGACATCGTCCGGACCCGCTCCTTCCGTCAGAGCGATTACACCCATCGACTCGATCATCAACGCGTGAGGATAGATCGCACCTTTCGGCAAACCGGTTGAACCGGTTGTGTAGCAGATCATCAATTGCTCATGCGATGTATGGGTGAAGGCCCCGCGATCAGATGCTGCTGCGATAAAGGTTTCATAATCCTGCTCCAGCGCATGCTGGGCACCGACACCCACCAGCACCGGTTGACGCTTGCTGAAGGTCAACGCCTCTTGGGCAATTGCAACTTTCGTGTCCTGCACGATCAGAACATCCAAGCCCGCGTCGTCAATCAGCGCGCCGATTTCGCGCGGGGCGAGGCGATAGTTCAGACCCACTCGAATCGCACCGGCCTTGGCGCAAGCGCCTATGGTTTCCGCAACCTCTATGCAGTCAGGCAGGATCACCCCGACCCGATCACCTTTGCGGACATCCAGCGACCGCAACGCATGCGCCAGCGCATCCGTTCGCTGGCCCAACTCGCGCCAACTGCGACGGCGATCCAGTTCCACATAAGCATCCTGATCCCCAAAGCGGTCTGCGTTTCGGTCGATCAGTTGTCCAAGCGTCGGCATTGGTGTCTCCTCCCGGGCATCATCACGGCAATTCTTAAGTTACGTGATTGTCGTTTTTTTGGTGGTGTGGGGCGTGCGAAGTCAGTTGAAAATTCACTTTGACCCTACATCAGCCTTCCAGCGGTGTGAGTTTGTGAAATCCCTTGCGCCCATAAATAAGCGCCGACTTTTCCGGGTTCAGGTGAACTTCTTTCACCATACCGAAGAACACCGCATGTGTCTTCGTATTTGCCCAGTTGTCGACCACGCATTCAAAGGACACGACGGACTCTTTCAAAACAGGCAGACCCAGATCTCCTTTGATCCATGTCCCGGCTGCCTGGAACTGTTGTTCCTTGTCCATTTTCGACGAAAAGGCACCGACAACCTCGGTCATGTCATCAGGTATGAGGTTTACGGCAAACTTTCGGCTGTCCATCACGACGCCATATGTTCGCGCTGTTCGGTTGATGCAAACCAACAAAGCTGGCGGATCGGCCGTTAGCGAACATACCGCCGTCGCCGCCATTCCAGCGCGCGAATCTTCGAATTCTGAAGTGATGATGGTCGTTGAGGCCGCCAGCAACTGCATGCCGGTCTTGAACCTGTCTTCTGTGGTCAGGGTCATACTGCGCTCTTGCTAATTAGTGAACGATCACTTACCTTCCACATCGCCGGATAAATGTCAACGCAGACTTCGCAGCCCGGCGGCAAAGAAACGAAACCCGACCCTTGTGACCAAGGGGACAGAACGGGCACACAGACCAACAGGAAGGCGGTTGCGCACCGCAAAACCAACCGCAGGAGACGCGTATTGAACCAGCATAGCCCCAACCCCGCCGAGAGCCTCGCGACGCTTTTGGAGACACAAAAAGCCCACCAGGCCGAATATGACGCGCCAAACGCGGCTGAACGCAAGGATCGCATCACGCGGTTAATCGACCTGGTACTGGATAATCGCGATGCCATGATTGACGCGATCTCGGCCGATTTTGGCAATCGGTCACAACATGAAACGATCGCGGCCGACATCGTTGGCACGGTAAAACAGTTAAAATTCGCGCGGGACAACCTTGATCGCTGGATGCGCCCTGAGAAGGCAAAAGTCGAGTTCCCCCTTGGATTGCTGGGCGCGCGCGGTCGCATCCATTATCAACCCCTGGGTGTCATTGGAATTGTCAGCCCCTGGAACTTTCCGATCTATCTGGCCATCGGCCCAATGGCCGAAGCCTTTGCGGCAGGCAACTCGGTTATGCTGAAGCCGTCAGAGTTCACACCCCGCACATCCGACCTTTTGAAGTCGCTGATAGAAGCAGACTTCGCCCCGCACGAAGCCGTGGTTGTGACCGGTGGCGTCGACGTCGCACAGGCGTTCACTGCCCTTCCCTTTGACCACCTGCTGTTTACCGGCGCCAGCACCATTGGTCCGCACGTCCTTCGTGCAGCAGCTGAACATATGGTGCCGACAACACTGGAACTTGGTGGCAAGAACCCGGCCATCATCGCCCCCAGCGCAGACATGAACCTTGCGGTCGCCCGGATTGCGGCGGGCAAAGGGTTCAATGCGGGTCAGGTTTGCCTGGCACCGGACTATGTCTTGGTTCCACGCGCAAAGATGGAAGAATTCGCCACCCAGCTTGCAGCAAAACTTGCCGAGGCCTTCCCGACTCTGTCCGGCAACCCGGATGTCACCCATATTGTGACCGACCGCCAATTCGATCGGCTCAAGGGCCTTGTGGAGCAAGCACGCTCGGCAGGGGCGAGGGTCGTTCAGGTCAATCCCGCCAATGAAGATCTCTCAGCCACAAATGAGAAAATTCTGCCTCCGACACTGATCGTCGACGCCGATCCGGCGCTGGACGTCATGCAGGATGAAATCTTTGGGCCGATCCTGCCAATCCTGCCTTACGACTCGCTGGATCAGGCCATTAGCTTTGCCAACACCCGTCCGCGCCCTCTGGCGGCTTACGTATTTGCCAAGGACGCGGCCGAGCAGGAGCAGGTGATGGAAAGTACCATTTCCGGCGGAGCGTGCATCAACGAGACCATCATGCATTCGACGCAGAACACCCTGCCCTTTGGCGGTGTCGGAAACAGTGGCATGGGCGCTTATCACGGCCTGCATGGTTTCAAACGGTTCAGCCACGCAAAGGCTATCTTCAAGCAGATCAACATGGATGGTGTCTTCAAGGCTCTTCGCCCGCCCTATGGCGAGAAATTCTTTAAGACAATGGCACCGTTCCTGAAAAAATAATCTGGTGCACCAAAAAAGAAGGGAACTCCGCATTTACGAAGTTCCCTTCAATCTTTTTGCGGTATTGCTGACAGCGCAGCTTACTATGGGCAAGGTGCCTGTGGCACTGCCTCAGACCTCCAGCCATTCCTTCCGGATTTCGTCATTTTCGCGCAATGCCTGCGGGGTGCCTTCGTAAACCATGTGCCCGTGACCCATGACGTAAACCCGGTTGGTCACACGCAAAGCGATGGTCAGCTTTTGCTCGACCAACAGGATCGAGACGCCACGCTCAGCAATCTGCAGCAGCAGATCCCCCACTTGCTCAACAATCTTCGGGGCCAGACCTTCGGTCGGCTCATCGATCATAATGAAATCGGGGTTGCCCATCAAAGCGCGACAGATGGTCAGCATCTGCTTTTCGCCGCCCGACATGACTGAGGCATCCACATCCGCACGATTTCGCAGGTTGGGAAACATCTCGAACATGTCCTCGATACACCAGCGGCCATCGCCGTCCTTTTGGCCCGGCTTCAGCCCCAGTATCAGGTTTTGGCGCGTTGTGAGACCGGGAAAGATATCCCGGTTTTCGGGTACGTAGCCAATCCCCGCCTTGGCAATTTCAAAGCTCTTGCGGCCAGCGATCTCCTGGCCGCGGAACTTGATCGACCCATGAGGCGCGACCTCGCCCATGATCGCCTTGCAGGTGGTTGATCGCCCAACCCCGTTGCGTCCTAGCAGCGAGACGATTTCGCCCTCGCCCACTTCAAGGTTCACCCCCTGAAGAATGTGACTTTTTCCGTAATATGCGTGCAAGTCGGTGACCTGAAGCATTACACCGCCTCCTCTTCCAAACTTGCGCCCAGATAGGCTTCTTTCACTTTCGCCGATGCGCGCACTACGTCCGGCGTGTCGGATTCGATCACTTCGCCATATACAAGGACCGAGATCTTGTCCGCCAAATCGAAAATCACGCCCATGTCGTGTTCAACAATCAATAGCGTCTTATCCTCGGTCACGTTGCGGATCAGGTCGACGATCAGGTCGGTTTCCGAATGGCTCATCCCGGCGCAGGGTTCGTCCAGCAGTATGATATCCGCCCCGCCTGCGATCGTGATCCCGATCTCAAGCGCGCGCTGTTCGGCATATGCCAGCGTGCCAGCCAGTTCATTCCGGCGCGAACTCAGATTGATCTGCGCCAGAATACCCTCAGCCTTTTCGGTCACGTCCTGTTGGCGGCCAATCATGTGCCAAAAAGAATAGCGATACCCCATTGTCCACAACAACCCACACCGAATGTTTTCAAACACGGTCATGTTGGGAAATATGTTGGTGATCTGGAAAGATCGGCTGAGGCCACGGCGGTTGATCTCGAAGGGCTTCAATCCGGTGACATCTTCGCCGTGCAGAAACACCCCACCCGAGGTCGGCGCGAACCGCCCGGTGATCAGGTTGAACAGGGTCGATTTCCCGGCCCCGTTTGGCCCAATAACCGCGTGGCGTTCACCCCTGGCGATCTGCAGGTTCACACCCTGAATGATCTTGGCCAGACCAAAGCTTTTTTCGAGGTTTTTCAGCTCAATAGCAGGAGCGCTCATGCCCGATCCTCCGCATGGTTGGCATTGTCCCAGGCTTCACGGATTTCTGGCAAAACGCGGGACACAAGGAATAGCGAGATCGCGGCGATGATTACTGCGAACGCTACGGCCTGATAGCCACCACTGACAAAGGCAATGCCATAGAGGTGCATCTCGTGATCGCCACCGTATCCGTGGCGCTTGTGGAAAAGGATTTCCAAAATGGCGGCCAGGGACAAGACACTCGTGATCGCAGGGATTGCCACCTTGAGATACGGCTTGATCAGCAAATTCAGTTTACCCAGGGCAAGTGGGCGTCGATGCATCGCGATCAACCCGGCAAATCCCGACGGGAAGAACATCACACAGGCCACGAATAATATGCCCAGATACAGCGCCCACAATTCGGTATGCAGGCCAAGAACCGTTTGAAGCAGGGTGAACACGACCGCCCCGATGATCGGCCCGACAAAGAAGCCTGCACCACCAATGAAGGTGATCAGCAGGATTGAGCCTGACGTTGCAAGGTTCAGGTTTTCCTCGGTCAAAATCTCAAAGTTGATCGCGAACAACGACCCGGCAACACCGGCAAAAAAACCCGAAGCACAGAAGGAAATCCAGCGAACGTTGCGCTGAGAATACCCCAAAAACTCGGCGCGTTCTTCGTTGTCGCGCACTGCGTTGGCGATCCGCCCGATCGGCGTGCGCGAGAACAGATACATCAGCAGCGCTGCCACCAAAAGCCACACGACCGTAAGGTAATAAACCTCTTGCTGTGTAAGGAATTCATAACCGAACACTGGCGGACCCATGGTCCGGTCGCCCGAGATGCCTTCTTCGCCGCCAAAGAACACGACGATGATGACGGAACAGGCGGCGATCAGCTCTCCGACACCAAGCGAGATCATGGCGAATACAGTGCCTGCCCGGCGGGTCGAAAAACTACCGATCAGGAAGGCGAAGACCATGCCGAACAAACCCCCGACAATCGGCAGAAACGGCAATGGCAACCACAGCCCGTCCTCGACCATGTTCATCACGTGCATGGCGAAGAACCCGCCAAGACCCATATAGACCGCATGACCAAAGGACAGCATGCCGCCCTGCCCCAGCAACATGTTGTAGCTCAGCGCGAAGACGATGGTGATTGCCATCTGGTTCATGATCGTCAGCGCCGAACTGGACTGGAACACAAACGGCAGGCACAACAGGAACAAAGCGGCAAAGGCCCAGGGCATCACGTTCGATAGCGATATCAGCCGCGTAGTGCCCGCAGTTAAAGGCGTCTTACTAGCGATACTCATGATTCACGGTTCCCCATAAGACCTTGCGGGCGCAGAACAAGAACGATGATCATCAACAAGTACGGTAAGATCGGACCAAGCTGAGGCAGCGTCAGTGTCCACAGATCCTGCAGTGGATGATCCCAGATCATCTCCGGCTTGGTAAAGCCGATCGCGGTCAGCACCTGCTCGGCCGTGACGTCATAGGCAGTGGCAAAGGTCTGAAGCCAGCCGATAATCAGGGATGCAACCAAGGCGCCCCAAAGCGAGCCCAAACCGCCGATCACAATGGTCACGAAAACGATTGAACCAAGCTGTACCGCCATGCCAGGGAATACGCCCAGAACCGGACCAGCGATGACGCCGGCCAGCCCGGCCATCGCGGTTCCTACGCCAAACACGCACATAAAGACCAACGGTACGTTATGACCCAGGTTCTGGACGGTTTCGGGATAGCTGAGCGCGGCCTGAATGGTCATGCCTATACGGGTCTTGGTCAGAATGTATAGCAGCGTCAGGAATATCCCCATCGCAACGGCGATCATGAAAACCTTGTAGGCAGGAAAGGCATTTCCAGCGATGGCGAAAGCTGCAAAATCCAGCGCGGCAGGTTCCGAGAAGGGAAGCTGGCTCTTGCCCCAGAAGAATTGAATCGTTTCTTCAATCAGCAGCGCAAGACCAAAGGTAAAGATAAGCTCCGGCACATGCCCGTACTTGTGAACGCGTCTTAACCCGTATCGCTCGATCAGAGCTCCGATCAAACCGACAATCAATGGCGCGACAAGCAAGCCGACCCAGAACCCGGTGACGAGGCTGATCTGATAGGCGAAATAGGCACCCAGCATGTAAAAACTGGCATGAGCAAAGTTCAGAACGCCCATCATGGAAAAGATCAGTGTCAGACCGCTGCATAGCATGAACAGCAACAAACCAGTCACAAATCCATCCAACACGTTCACGAGGAACAGCGCCATTACGTGTCTCCCTGCATTTTATTGAGTGGTAGCCTGACGGCCCGCCCGGATTTCGGACGGACCACCAGAGTGGTTAGAGGGTTATGGGCGTTTCATCTCGCACGTGGTGGGCGAGTCATTGGACGCCAGTTCGACAACCGTTTCTGCAACCATACCACGGCCAGAATTGTCATAGTCGAACGCAGCCTCAGGTGTCTGCCCTTGCACGGTCACAGTCTGGATCGTCTGGTGATCGCTTTCACGCATCACGGTCTTGCCAGTGACAATACTGTCGTATTCCATACCTTCCAGCGCGTAGGCGATCGCCTTGATGTCCGTGGCGCTGCCAACTTCGTTGATCGCGGCTGCCAGCATCGGTGCGACATTCGCCATCTGAGGCTGACCGAAGTCCAGATCCGGGAAGCTTACATAGAAGGCTTCGATGAACTCCTGCGCTTCAGGAGTTGGGGCCGGATTGACCTGACCTGCTCCGACCAGCTTGACGATACCGTCGCCTTCTTCACCAAAGGCCGCGGTGATGCCCGAGGTCGCGCCATAGTAGGTGTAGATCGGCTTGTCGAAACCGGCACCCATGACCGCCTTGCCCAGGCCGACCATATCGCCACCCCAGTTACCGGTGATCACGGCATCTGCGCCCGAACCAACAATCTTGCGCGCGTAGGGCGTGAAGTCTTTGACTTTGCCGATCGGGTGCAACTCGTTCCCGACAATCTCAATATCGGGGCGCTTTTCCTGAAGGAACCGCTGAGCGGCCGCAGCAACAGCCTTACCGAACGAATAGTCCTGACCGATCACATAGACTTTTTTGATATCCGGGTTGGCTGCAATGTCATCGGTCAAAGCGTCCATTTTGATGTCGGCATTGGCGTCAAAGCGGAAATGCCAGAACTGGCACTTGTCATTGGTCAACGCAGGGTCAACGGCCGAGTGGTTGAGGAAGATAACCGGATCATCAGGGTTGCGACGATTGTGCTTGGCAACCGCTTCGGTCAGCGCGTTCGCCACACCGGATGATGCGCCCTGAGCGATGATGCGAATGCCCTGATCCATGGCAACCTGCAACTGGATGAGCGATTCCTTTGCGCTGATCTTATTGTCGAAAGGCACCATCTCGAATTCGGCATTCCCATCCAACAGCCCGCCAGGTTCGTTCACCAGCTCTTTGACGCTGTGGCGATAGATCGCCAGGCCTTGTGTGCCCGTCGTCGCAAATGGCCCGGATAGCGGATCAATGAAAGCGATTCGTACTTTTTCCTGTGCCGCAGCGGCCCCTGCAACAAGACCAGCAGCAAGTGCGGTCGCCATCATCAAATTGAACTTGTTCATTTATTCCTCCCTGTTGACACCAGGCGGTAGGTTTCAGCCTGTTGTAAGATCCACACATGGGTGAGTGATCGATCACTATCTTCATGGCTGTTTGTTAGTGTGTCAACGAATTACTGATGAATTTTTTGAACTTCTAGGCGTTCGCGAAACAAATTGAGCAATGCGCTGTCATATCGCTCAATTTTATCGCGACTAATGTGAGTTTTCCTCAATTCTCTTTGAAAATAAGGGAAAAGATCAATCGACTGAATATCCGTGATCCAATCTCCCGCCGGCGCTTATGTTAAACAAAACTGACCCAAACAAATCGTTGACATTTTTTTTGTTCGCGTAATATCATTTGTGTACTAACGAGAAATTTCTCATCAGGATAGACACTTTGCGGTATCTCTCTCCCAACACGCTCGATGATGCATTTGACTTGCTGATCAGCAATGATCTGACGGTTGTCGCTGGCGGCACTGACTTTTTCCCATCCCGGCAGCGTCATGAGCTGCACACCGACATATTGGACGTCACACGCATCAATGGTCTTTCGGGCATCCAACTTGTGGATGACCGTTGGAGAATCGGAGCCGCAACAAACTGGACAGACATTGCCCGGGCCGATCTGCCCGTCGCATTTAGGGGTCTGCAAATGGCTGCGCGGGAAGTCGGTAGCCTGCAGATCCAAAACAGCGGCACGATTGCAGGGAACCTGTGCAATGCCTCGCCTGCCGCTGACGGCGTGCCGCCGCTGCTGACGCTGGAGGCCAGCGTTGAGCTTGGCTCGGCCCGAGGCTTTCGCGAGGTTCCGCTGTCAGAGTTCATCACTGGCGTGCGCAAAACAGCGCTGTTCGACGATGAGATTGTGACCGCGATCAACCTGCCCGATCCGCCCAAAGGGACTGTTGGACATTTCGAAAAACTTGGCGCGCGGCGTTACCTTGTGATCTCGATCACGATGACTTCTGTCATCATCGGCCTGGATGAAACCTGCCGGATCAACTATGCGCGCGTCGCTGTGGGGGCCGCATCAACCGTGGCGCAAAGGCTGGAACAGCTCGAAGCCGATTTGATCGGGAAATCCCCAGAAACGGTTGAAGTTTCATCAGAGCATTTGGCACCGCTCAGCCCCATTGATGACGTCCGTGGGGACGCCGCATTTCGACTGCACGCGGTGGCAGAACAATGTGTCCGGGCAATCGCAGAGGCGGGACAACACCATGGATAAACGCGCTGATGAATTCACGACCGAATTCACCTTGAACGGCCACCCTGTCAGCACGGTGCCGCGCGTGGGTGAGCGCCTATCGGAAATGCTGCGCGAGCGGCTGTCAGCACGCGACGTCAAGATCGGATGCAATGCCGGCGACTGCGGTGCTTGCACCGTTCTGGTCGATGGTGATCCGGTTTGCGCCTGTCTGGTTCCGGCGCAACAGGCTGCTGGGCGGTCCATCGAAACGGTGTCCGGGCTGACGCAGGATGACCAGATTGCCAAAAGTCTGGCAGACAGCTTTCAGAACCACGGTGCGGCGCAGTGCGGAATCTGCACACCCGGCATGATGACCGCCGCCGTCGCTTTGCTGCGCGAAACACCTGAGCCAAACAATGAGCAGGTCCAGGATGCCCTAGGCGGCGTTTTGTGCCGCTGCACCGGGTATCGCAAGATTATCGACGCGGTTGTTGCCGCTGGTGCGCCTGCTTTTCCAGAAACAACACTGGGGCACGCGGGCGACGCCATCTGGCGCGTGGATGGGCACGATAAGGTCACAGGCACAGAGCTTTTTGGCGATGATGTTGCCCCGGCAGGTACGTTGGAAATCTATGTCATCCGTTCCCCCTATCACCGTGCCGGATTTACACTTGGCGATCTGGACACTTGGGCCAATAAGACCCCTGGGATCGAAGCAGTCCTGACTGCGGCCGACATTCCCGGGCGCAACAACTTTGGCGTTATTCCCGACTTTGCCGACCAACCTGTCTTCGCGGAAACCGAGGCTCGGTTCCGTGGCGAGGCCGTCGCCGCCATCATTGGCTTGCCCGAGGTTCTGGCAACATTCGATCCAGCAGATTTTCCAGTAACGTGGGAAGAGCGCCCCGCCGTGCTGGATTCACTTGACGCAATGACGCCCCAAGCCGCGCAGCTGCACCCAGATCGCGACGGAAACGTTATGTGCGCCGGTTTCGTGAAATGCGGGACACCAGAAACCGCGTTGGCCAACGCAGATGTTGTGGTCGAAGGCCATTTCCGCTCGGGCTTTGTCGAACATGGGTATATTGAGCCTGAGGCCGGGTTCGCCGAGATCGTGAACGGGCGGGTCGAAGTCCATGCCTGCACGCAAGCTCCGGTGATGGACCTAGACGCGCTGGAGATCATTCTGGGGATGCCGCGCGATCAGATCCGTATTGCCCCGACCGGGGTCGGCGGCGGGTTCGGCTCAAAACTCGATATCTCGGTGCAGCCTTATCTGGCACTTGCCGCGCTCAAAACCGGCAAGCCGGTGCGACTGACCTATTCCCGAACCGAGTCGATGCAGTCCACCACCAAACGCCACCCTTCCGACCTGCGGGTCAAGATCGGGGCAACCAAAGACGGTCGAATCAGTGGGATGACTTTTGATGGGCTGTTCAACACAGGCGCCTATGCCAGCTGGGGTCCGACGGTGGCCAACCGGGTCCCCGTGCATGCCTCGGGTCCCTACAGAATTGCCGACTACCGCGCCGAAGCCAAAGGCATCCATACGCATTGCCCGCCGTCGGGCGCATTCCGCGGCTTTGGCGTTCCGCAATCAGCCATCGCGCAGGAATGCCTGTTCGATGAGTTGGCGGACAAGCTAGGCATCGACGCGCTTGATTTCCGCATCAACAATGCCCTGGAAAACGGTGTACCCACCGTTTGCGGACAGATTTTCGATCAAGGTGTCGGCATTCGCGCCTGCCTCGAAGCGCTGCGTCCCGCGTGGACCGAAGAAAATGCAGCAGTTCGGGCATTCAACGCACAAAACAATACCTTGAAGCGTGGTGTTGGGCTGGCGGCAGGCTGGTACGGGTGCGGCAACACTTCGTTGCCCAACCCGTCGACGATCAAATCGGGTATCCGGTCAGATGGCAGTTTGGTTTTGCACCAAGGGGCGATGGATATCGGCCAGGGGGCAAACACCGTGATCACGCAGATCTTTGCCACGGCACTTGGTGTCCCGGTTGCGCAGATCGAAATCATCGGGGCCGATACGGATGTCACGCCAGACGCGGGCAAAACTTCGGCCTCACGTCAGACCTATGTCTCTGGCAGCGCTTCACGTCTGTCGGGTGAATCGATGCGGACGCAGATTCTGTCCCGCGTGAACGCCGGGCCTGACGCCGTGATCACCCTGAGCGCAGGAACGATTGTGGTGGACGACAACGGGCAACATCACTCTATCGACCTGGCCGTGCTGGAGCCTGACGCCGAAGGTTACGTCCTGCGCGCCGAAGAAACCTATGACCCGCCCACAAAACCGTTGGACGGAAACGGTCAGGGGATACCTTATGCTCAGTTTGGTTATGCTGCGCATCTGGCGGTTGTCGAGGTGGACACAAAGCTGGGCACGGTGAAACCGATCAAATTCGTGGCCGCCCATGACGTTGGCAAGGCGATCAACCCGATGCTGGTCGAAGGTCAGGTACAGGGCGGTATCGCGCAAGGCCTCGGCATGGCGCTGATGGAAGAATACCTGCCCGGCCGCACCGAGAACCTGCATGACTATCTGGTCCCGACCATTGGTGACATCCCTCCGATCGAAACACTGATAATCGAGGAAAAGGATGCCCACGGCCCCTATGGCGCCAAAGGCTTGGGAGAGCATGTGCTGATCCCTACGGCCCCGGCCCTATTCAACGCAATCAAGCGCGCCTGCGGCGTTCGGCTGACCCAAGGTCCCGCCACACCAGCAAAAATGCGCGCAGCAATCAAGGAATTGACAGATGGCAACTGAGCGCACAATACCGGAAAAAATCCGCTGCGACGCCTGCCCGGTGATGTGCTATATCGCAGATGGCAAAATCGGGGCTTGCGACCGCTATGCCAACCATGGCGGCGATCTTGTCCGACTGGATGCGCTGACCATCATCGAAAGTGCAGAAGACACTCGTCTGGTCCCGTTCCTGAAGGGTGGTAAGGACCCCGAAGATTGGGACGGCGACATCGTGCAGGGAAAACGGCCCTTTGTGACGGCCGTCGGCGCGGGCACGACCTATCCCGACTACAAACCCGCGCCCTTCATCGTCAGCCAGAACGTGGCGGGCGTGGATATGGTCACTGTCGTGACCGAGGGGATATTCTCGTATTGCGGCGTCAAGGTGAAGATCGACACCGACCGTCATATCGGCCACGAACGCGATGTTGTCCGCGTAAATGGTGAGCCGGTCGGGCACGTCATGACCTCGGAATACGGATCCAAGATGTTGTCGCTGGGCGGTGTGGAACACCTGACAGGCGGCACCAAGAAAGAAGGCCGGATCACCTGCGATGCCCTGCTTCGGCTGTGCAATCGCGAGGCCGTCGAAATGGTGATCGGCGATGAAGGTCATGAGACCACGGTTGTTGTACAGGCCGGCAAGGCGCCTATCATCAATGGGGTCGAGGAAAAACTGATGCGGGTGGGCTGCGGCTCGGCCACAATCGGGATGTTCGCCAAGCAGTGGATTGAACATGTGGATGAGGTGGTGGTGGTCGACGACCACATTACCGGCGTTCTGTCCGAGCATCAGGCAGGCAAACTGCTGGACGTCGAACCCACGGGGATCAAAATCAATGGCCGTCGTTCTACTCCGGGTCGCTATTTTCAGGTCGCAGAGCCCGGCACCGGCTGGGGCGGTACGGATATCGAGGATCCGTTGAAAATTCTGGGCGATTTCAATCCGAAAGTCGCGCGTGAAGGTATGAGCCTGTTGATGGTATCCACCACGGGTGAGCAATATGGCTATTTTGAGCTGGATGCCGAGCTAAAACCTCAGCCCGTCGAAATTCCCCCGGCGCTGAAGGCGTCTGCTGAGCTGATTGCCGAAAACTGCGAACCTTCGGTCTGCTCGGTTCTGTTCATGGGCGGCGCAGGCGGCAGCCTGCGGGCAGGCGTCACGGAAAACCCGGTGCGGCTCACGAAATCGGTCAAGGACTCGCTTACCTTTGTATCCTGCGGCGGGGCCGAAGCTTACGTTTGGCCTGGCGGCGGCATCACCGTGATGGTGGACATTCTGGATATGCCCACAGGATCGTTCGGATATGTTCCGACCCCGGCACTGGTCGCCCCCATCGAGTTCACAATGCGTGTCAGCGACTATGGCACGCTGGGGGGGCACATGGATGAGATCAAGCCAGTTGCAGATGTCATCTCGGACGAAACCCGCAAGGTAGATCAGTTCGAAAACCAGCCCGACCCCATGTCTTCGAACAATTACCGCTGGGCGAAAGGAGCATAGGGTCAGATGCAACCCATCTCTGCCATATTGCCGTGTGGCCGCAGATTGCATCTGCAACACGGCCCGATCGACCTGATCGTCGAGGCAGATGGGGCGCGCGATATCGCATTTGAAGCTGCCCAGTTACGTTTCCAATCCTTGCTGCAAGGCTTAGTGGATGAACTGGCTTTGTTGAAAACGCCCATGACAGCTGAATGCGCCCGCCCTCAAGGACGGGTAGCGCGCCGTATGGATGAGGCTGCGCGCCCTCATTCCAACGTGTTTGTTACACGCATGGCCGCCGTTGCCGGAGCCGTTGCAGACGAAGTACTGGCGGCCATGCTACAGGCCACGCCCCTGGATCGCGCGTCGGTCAACAATGGCGGAGACATCGCCGTGCATCTGTGCTCGGGTCAGGACTATAGCGTCGCTATGAGTGGGCTTGACGGGTGCGACCTGGGCCGCATTGCAATCCGTGCAAGCGACAAAATTGGTGGCATAGCCACGTCGGGTCGCGGCGGACGTAGTCTGAGCCTTGGCATCGCCGACAGCGTTACAGTGCTGGCCAGCAACGCAGCAATGGCCGATGTGGCAGCGACTCTGATCGCCAACGCGGTTAATCTGCCCGGGCATCCGGCCATCCGGCGCCTTCCGGCCAATCAACTGCGCGATGACAGCGATTTGGGCGACCTGCCGGTTCCGGTTTCTGTCGGCCAACTCTCTGCCCAAGATATTCAAGATGCCCTGTCACACGGCCTGAATACTGCCGAGAACATGCTTGGGCGTGGTTTGATCTCTGCCGCCCATCTGTCTCTTGGCTCTCATTCCTGCCAGACGGGCGCGTCCCGATTGGTGATCTCAACCACACAGAAGGTTCCACAATATGCCTGACGTTCAACTGCGAAAAAAGCTGTTTTCGCTTGAAGAAATCTATCACGAAGGCGGACCACTGTCCGACACGCCGCTGGTGCGGGTCGCTGCGACGGCCGTGATCGCCAACCCCTTCGCAGGGCGCTACGAACCCAAAATTCAGGGCTTTATGGAAGACCTCAAACCTTTAGGTTTGGAAATGGCGCAAACACTGATCGACATGTTGGGCGGTCCGGAAAACGTCCAAGGCTACGGCAAAGGGTCCTTGGTTGGCGAAGGCGGCGAGCTGGAACACGGCGCGCTGTGGCACGCCCCCGGTGGTTACGCGATGCGGCAGTTGCTGGGTACAGCCAACGCGATTGTGCCTTCATCGAAAAAAGTGGGCGGCGTGGGTGCGCGGCTGGATGTGCCGATCACGCATATCAACGCCTCATATGTGCGCAGCCATTTCGACAGCATGGAGGTGGGTTGCAATGACGCCCCGCGCGCAGGCGAGCTGGCTTTCTCGCTGGTCATGACAACCGGGCCGCGGGTGCATTCGCGCTCGGGTGGGCTTGAGGCCTGGGACATCAAGGGAGAGGACGGGTTAAGATGACAAAGATCCGAAAAATCGCCGTCAATATTGAAGAAACCCATATCGAGGCAGGGCGCTCGATCTCGCCCGCCACGCGCAAGGCGGTGGCCGTGGCCGTGATCGAAAACCCCTTTGCCGGGCAATATGTCGAGGATTTGACCCCGCTGATGGAAACCGGGGCTGAGTTGGGCGCCCTGCTGGGCCGTCGTTGCGTCGAGGCCCTTAACATCACGCCGGAACAGGCTGAAAGCTATGGAAAGTCGGCGATGGTCGGTGAGAACGGCGAGTTGGAACATGCCGCCGCCATCCTGCACCCCAAGCTGGGCGCACCACTGCGCAAGGAGGTCGAAAAGGGCGCCGCCTTGGTGCCTTCTTCCAAGAAGATGGGCAGCCCAGGGCAAGTACTGGACGTACCGCTCGGTCACAAGGACGCGGCCTATGTGCGCAGCCATTTTGACGGCATCGAAGTGCAGTTGAACGACGCGCCCCGCGCCAATGAGATCATGGTGGCAGTCGCGGTCACCGACAGCGGACGACCGCTCCCGCGTGTAGGCGGGCTGACGAATGAGGAGGCAGAAGGCAAAGACGGGCTGCGCTGAATGTAGCAGCTGCGCTCTTTAGGGCTGACAACACATTAAGAAGCCGGGATAACTGGCCGTGAACAATGATCATTGGGAGGAATTTGAAATGAATCTGATCAGACGCACGGTACTGGGCGCGCTTGCGGCGCTGCCCTTCGCCGGTTTGACGGCTGGGGTCAGTCTGGCCCAGGACACAATCGTTTTGGGTGAGGTGAACAGCTATACCCGTCTGCCCGCCTTTACCGAGCCCTACAAGAAAGGTTGGGAACTGGCGGTCGAACAGATCAATGCCGCAGGCGGGATCGATGGCAAGCAACTGGAAGTGATCAGCCGGGATGATACCGGTGATCCAGCCACCGCAATTCGGATCGCCGAGGAACTGGTCTCAAAAGACGGTGCAGTTCTGATCTTTGGCACCTTCCTGTCCAATATCGGTCTGGCGGTTTCCGATTTTGCCAAGCAGAAAGAAGTCCTGTTCATCGCTTCCGAGCCCCTGTCCGACGCGATTGTCTGGTCCAAAGGCAACAAATACACTTATCGCCTGCGCCCCTCGACCCACATGCAGGCCGCGATGCTGGCCGAACAGGCCGCCAAGTTGGATGCCGTGAAATGGGCGACTGTCGCGCCGAACTACGCCTATGGGCAGGATGCGGTGAAGGCCTTCAAATCCGAACTGACCAAATTACGCCCCGATGTGGAATTTGTCGAAGAACAATGGCCACCGCTGTTCAAAATCGACGCGGGTTCCACCGTACGCGCGCTTGAGGCCTCGAAACCGGATGCGATTTACAACGTGACCTTCGGCGGCGATCTGGCCAAATTTGTTCGCGAAGGTTCGCTGCGGTTCCTGTTCGAGGATCGCGACGTGGCATCATTGCTGACTGGAGAACCGGAATACCTCGACCCGCTGGGGGCTGAGGCTCCTGAGGGTTGGATCGTCACCGGATACCCCTCGACCGACATCACTACGGATGAGCACAAAGCGTTTGCTGATGCATATATCGAGAAGTTCGGCGAAGCGCCAAAAACCGGTTCGATCGTCGGCTACAACTCGATCCTCGCCATCGCTGCAGCGCTGAAAACAGCCGGCTCCACAGATACCGACGCCCTTTTGGCCGCGATGGAGGGCCTGACCGTCGACAGCAGCCCAACCGGCCCCTTTACCTTCCGCGCGGCTGACCATCAGTCCACGATGGGCGCCTATGTTGGCAAGACTGGGACAGTCGACGGCAAACCATCGATGGTCGATTGGTCGTACGCCGACGGGGCTGATTACTTGCCCAGCGAAGACGACGCAGCGGCCTTGCGTCCGGCGGAATAAGCCGGCTGTGGCGGGGCAATATCTGCCCCGCCCTACAAAAAGAACACGAACAAGGGACGGTGGCCCGATGGGGTTCTATTTTGCACAGCTACTGACTGGATTGGCGAACGCTTCTTCGCTTTTCCTGATCGCATCCGGGCTTTCGATCATCTTCGGCGTCACGCGGATCGTGAATTTTGCGCATGGCTCGTTCTATATGGTCGGCGCTTATCTCGCTTACACACTGGTCACTCTCTGGAGCGGCAGCATTCTTGGATTTTGGGTCGGCGTAATTTTGGCGGCAATAATCGTCGGGGTGATCGGCCTGATCATCGAACTCACTATCCTGCGCCGCATTTACCACGCGCCCGAGTTGTTCCAACTGGTCGCAACGTTTGGCGTCGTTTTGATCTTTCAGGATGGCACGCTGGCGATCTGGGGCGCAGAGGACCTGCTGGGTCCGCGCGCGCCGGGGTTGGATAGTGCCGTTCGCATTATGGGAGAACCAATTCCCGAATATGACCTCGCCTTGATCGCTATCGGGCCGGTCGTATTGCTGGCCATCTGGCTGCTGTTCCACAAAACCCGCTGGGGTGTTCTGGTGCGTGCCGCGACCCAAGACCGCGAGATGGTCGGGGCGCTAGGCGTCAACCAAGCCTGGTTGTTTTCGGCAGCATTCGTATTGGGGTCATTCCTGGCTGGATTGGGCGGCGCGCTGCAAATCCCGCGCGAGGCGGTATCGCTGCAGATGGATCTGTCGATCATTGGTGAGGCCTTCGTTGTGGTTGTCATCGGTGGTATGGGCAGCGTGTCCGGCGCGTTTGTGGCGGCGGTTCTGATCTCGGTCCTGAACGCATTTGCCATCCTGATCTTCCCGCAGATCTCAATCGTTTTACCCTTCATTATCATGGCGATTGTCCTGATCTTCCGCCCGCATGGTCTGTTTGGCAAACCGGGCAGCGAAAAAGGAGCACCCGAGGAGCCGGACCAACCACTTGCGCTGATGGATCAGAAATCAGCAATGGTGCTGATGGCTGCGCTGTTGGTTTTGGCCCTTAGTCCCTTGTTCACTGCAGATTTCACCTCGGTCCTGATGGTCGATGTGATGGTCGCGACGCTATTTGCCGTATCGCTTCATTTCATGATGGGCGTCGGCGGCATGGTCAGTTTCGGACATGCCGCCTATTTCGGCGTTGGTGCCTATGGTGCCGCGATGGTGGTCAAATTCCTTGGGTTCGGCATGATCTCGGCTATGTTTTTCGGCCCGGTTTGCGCGGCCATAGCAGCGCTGTTCTTCGGCTGGTTCTGTGTTCGGCTGTCGGGCGTTTACCTTGCCATGTTGACCCTGGCCGCAGCCCAGATCCTATGGGGTGTCACGTTCCAATGGCAGGAATTCACGGGCGGGGATGATGGCATCCTTGGTGTATGGCCTGCGAAATGGGCCAGCTCTGACAAGGTTTATTTTTACATCGCCTTCGTCCTTTGTATTGGCGGAATATGGGCGCTGCGTCGTGTGGCCTTCTCTCCGTTCGGCTATATCCTGCGCGGCATACGCGACAGCCAAACCCGGGCTGAATCGATCGGCATCGATACCCGGTTTCATCAATGGATGGGCTTTGTGCTGGCGGGTGGCTTTGCCGGTTTGGCCGGGGTCGTCTTTGCATTTTCAAAGGGCAGCGTCTTTCCTGACAGCCTCGGCATCGCGCTGAGCATCGACGGTCTGATCATGGTTCTTCTGGGTGGCATTCACGCGCTGGCGGGTCCGATCCTTGGGGCCGGTGCCTTTGTCCTGATCGAAGATTGGGTCACGCGGTTAGACTATTGGCGTTTCATCTTCGGGGCCATCATTCTAATCGTTGTCCTAGTGGCACCTGACGGAATTGCGGGCGGTGTCCAGCGCCTGCTGCGCGGCCTGAAAGGAGGCCGCGCATGACCAACGTTCTCGAAGTCCGCAACCTGTCTAAATCCTTTGGCGGCGTGCAGGCCGTGAAGGGTGTGAATTTCGATCTGAAGGAAGGGGAATTCCTTGCCCTGATCGGTCCCAACGGCGCGGGCAAAACCACATGTTTCAACATGCTGAATGGCTACCTGAAACCGGATGCAGGCTCGGTATCCTTGCGCGGTCAGGCCCTGATCGGCCATCCGCCGCGCAAGATTTGGCGTATGGGCGTTGGTCGAACGTTCCAGATTACGGCGACCTTCCTGTCGATGACCGTTGTGGAAAACGTCCAGATGGCGCTGATCTCGCATCACCGCCGGGTGTTCGACCTGTTTTCCCGGGCGACGCGGATGTATGTGGATGAGGCAATGGCGTTGCTGGAACTTGTTTCGATGCAGGATCAAGCCGGGCGGGCATGTTCGGAACTGGCGTATGGCGATCTGAAAAGGCTGGAACTGGCGATTGCCTTGGCGCATGAACCCGCCCTACTGCTGATGGACGAACCGACGGCGGGCATGGCACCGTCCGAACGGCTAGCCCTGATGGCGTTGACCGCGGAAATCGTGGCTAAAGGCGGCGTGAGTGTCGTGTTCACCGAACATGACATGGACGTCGTTTTTGCCCATGCCCATCGTATTCTGGTGCTGAACCGGGGTGAGTTGATCGCCGAAGGCACAGGGTCTGAAATCCGCACCAACCCATTGGTCCAAGAGGTATATCTGGGCGGTGGCTCAGTCTTTGAAGCGGAGAGCGCCCATGCTTGATGTCAAAAACCTTGGGGCCTGGTACGGCCGTGCGCAAATCCTCAACGGTGTTTCGCTGAGCGTCGGCGAAAACGAGGTGGTTGCGCTGATGGGCCGGAACGGCGCGGGCAAATCGACCACCATGAAGTCCATCATGGGATTGGTGCGTCACATCAATGGCACCATCCGCTATGCCGAACGCGAGGTTCAGGGGAATACCCCTCATGCGATCTGTCGCCTTGGCATGGGTTATGTCCCCGAAGACCGTCGGATTTTCGGGGATCTGACCATTGAAGAAAACCTCGAAGTCGGACGCCGCGAACCACGTCCAGATGCACCCGAATGGACACAGGAACACTTATTCGATCTGTTCCCAAATCTGGCTGAGCGTCGCAAGAACCTGGGCAAGCAACTTTCGGGTGGAGAACAACAGATGCTGACCATCGCCCGTACATTGATGGGCAATCCCAAGCTGGTCTTGTTGGATGAGCCATCAGAAGGGATTGCGCCGGTCATTGTTGAACAGATGGCCCGCGTGATTGCGGAACTGAAACGAGAGGGGCTGTCGGTGCTGATCAGTGAACAGAACCTACACTTTGCGCGGATCGTGTCGGACAGGGCTTATATCATCGAAAAAGGCGAAATGCGGTTTGAAGGCAGCTTTGCTGACCTCGACGAAAACCCAGAAATTTCAAACACCTATCTTGCCGTCTAATACCTTGGTCTTGTGGGAAGGACTAGGCTTTGTTTATTATAGTACAAACAATTGAATCAGGCAGGAGCCGTCATGACGGAATCGATTGAAAGCTATGCGCTTGACGAGCAGGTCGGCTATCTTTTGCGGCTGGCGAACCAGCGCCACGCGTCGATTTTCCAGTCACACACATTGGACGGCCTGACGCCAACGCAGTTTGCTGCGCTGATCCGTATTGCAGATTTGGGCAAGTGCTCTCAAAACCGGTTGGGGCGGCTGGCGGCAATGGATGTTGCGACAATCAAAGGGGTCGTTGATCGCCTGCGTCAAAAGGGATTTGCGGTTGTCGAACCCGATCCGGACGACAAGCGACGCACATTGATTTCGCTATCCCCCGAAGGCGAGGCCATGGTCGCGCGGA
Organism: Ruegeria sp. CDSC054; assembly: GCF_059610645.1. Lineage (NCBI taxonomy): Bacteria > Pseudomonadati > Pseudomonadota > Alphaproteobacteria > Rhodobacterales > Roseobacteraceae > Ruegeria > Ruegeria sp. CDSC054. The sequence continues at coordinate 323,381 of NZ_JBXWOA010000003.1, forward strand.
TGAAAGATGTCGGTCAGCAGATCACCAACGAAACGCTCAAGCCGCTGACGGCCGCTGAACAGCGCAACCTTATCCGTATTCTACGAAAAATCTCATGATTTGGCAGGCCGTTTGGCCGACGCCTTGTCCAACTGCAATTCAGACCGGGAAAACCGAATCGGGGTGCGCAGACCGGGCACGCCTTCCGGGTTAATCTGCATCTCGCGATGCTGAATCTGCGGGTCGCTTAGTGCCTCGTGCACTGAATTGATCGGGCCACCGGGCAAGCTATGTTGTTCAAGGGCCGCCAACAGATCAGCCTTGGTCCATTTCAGACAGGAGTTCGTCAGCAATTCAGTCAACGCAGCGCGATTTTCCACACGGTCCGCATTGGACATGAACCGTGTATCGTCGATCAACCCCGGCAGGCCCAGTATTTCGCATAGGCTTGCATATTGCCGGTCGTTTCCGCAGGCGATGATGATGTGTCCATCCGCCACCGGAAACACCTGATAAGGCACGATATTGGGATGGGCGTTACCCAGTCGCGTTGGGCAGGCACCCGAGGCCAGATAATTCATCGCCTGATTGGCCAGAACGCCCGTCATGCAATCCAGCAGGCTCAGATCCACGTGCTGTCCCTGCCCCGAGCGCTCTCGTTCTGCAAGTGCAGCCTGAATGCCGATCACCCCGTAGAGACCCGTGAAGATATCTGCAAAGGCAACGCCGATCTTTTGCGGCTCTCCTTCTGGGTCGCCCGTCAGGTCCATGATCCCGCTCATACCCTGGATAAGAAAATCGTACCCTGCCCGATGGGCATAGGGTCCATCCTGACCGAACCCAGTGACGGATGCGTAAACAAGTCCGGGGTTGATCTGTTTGACGCTATCATAATCCAGGCCGAATTTCTTCAACCCGCCGACCTTGAAGTTTTCGATCAGCACATCCGCATCGCGGATCAGATCCAGCAACTTGGCCCGATCACCCGCATCCCGGAAATCCAATGCGATACTGTCCTTGCCCCGATTGGCCGCGTGGAAATAAGCGGCTGTCTTATCGCCATCGCGTTCGATAAACGGAGGGCCCCATTTTCGGGTATCATCCCCCTCGGGGCTTTCGACTTTGAGCACATCCGCCCCCAGATCAGCCAATGTCTGCCCGATCCAGGGCCCGGCCAGAATGCGGGCCAGTTCGATCACTTTCAGTCCGTGCAAGGGGGTGCTCATGGGTTGAACCTTTCAAAACTCTGCTGCGATCGACCAACTAGCGTCCGGGATCGAATCCTACAACTTTTCCAACAGCATGAGTCCGATGTTTCGACAAACCACTTGTCAGTCATACTACCCTGCCGAAGCGCCGTATTTTCGTTAGTACACTAACTTTTTTCACATTTGGGTCAAGAGTCCGGCACAGGAATTTTTCATTCGTACAAAAACGTATTGACAGGCACGTATTTCTCACAATACTCATTCGTATACTAACGAATAGGCACTCCATGACTTACGTCGTCACCGAAAACTGCATCAACTGCAAATTCACCGATTGCGTGGAAGTTTGCCCAGTGGATTGCTTCTACGAAGGGGAAAATACGCTGGTCATCCATCCCGACGAATGCATCGACTGCGGTGTGTGTGAACCGGAATGCCCCGCCGACGCAATCCGCCCGGACACTGAGGACGGGATGGAGACGTGGGTCGAACTAAACGGCAAATACGCTGAGGCGCGGCCCGTCATCACCGAAAAGAAAGACCCGATGCCCGACGCGGACGACTGGAACGGCAAAGAAGGCAAGCTTGCGCTCTTGTCGGATGCCCCGGCAGAATAGGAGACTAATATGTCGCTGGATTCTACGACCAAAACTGGCTTCCCCATTCCGGCGGGCGTGTTCGCCCAAACCGTGACCGAGGTGAAGCACTACACCGACCGGTTGTTCAAATTCCGCATCACCCGTCCAGCGTCCTTCCGGTTTCGGTCGGGTGAGTTTGTGATGATCGGTCTGCCGAATGCGGAAAAACCCGTGTTCCGCGCCTATTCCATTGCCTCGCCCAGTTGGGACGAAGAGATCGAGTTCTATTCGATCAAGGTTCCCGGCGGCCCACTTACCGAACACCTGCAGAAAATCCGCGAAGGCGACACGGTTTTGATGCGCAAAAAGCCCACCGGCACATTGGTCAATGACGCGCTATTGCCGGGCAAACGGCTTTGGATGTTCTCGACCGGCACCGGCATTGCGCCTTTTGCCTCGCTGATCCGCGACCCCGAAACCTATGAGAAGTTCGGCGAAGTGATCCTGACCCATACCTGCCGGGAACAGGGCGAACTGGACTATGGAAAAGAACTTGTCGCGGCGCTCAAATCCGATCCGTTGGTAGGCGAGATGGCACAGAATTTGCGGCACTATTGCACCCTCACGCGTGAGGACTATCCGTTCAAAGGTCGGATCACCGATCTTATGGCATCGGGCAAAGTGTTCGATGATTTGGACCTGCCGCCAATCTCACCTGAAACCGATCGCGGAATGATCTGCGGCTCGATGGCGATGCTGCAGGATACCAAGGCCGCGCTGGAAGGGTTCGGTCTGGAAGAGGGCGCGAACAACAAACCTGCAACTTTTGTGGTCGAACGCGCCTTTGTCGATTGACCAACCGGGGCTCTGCCCCGCCCTACACCGGGATCTGGTGAAACGCTCTCACACCAGATCCCGCGTGTCTCGGGGCTTACTGATTGTCCCGCTTTCCTGTCTTGTTCAGAAACGCCTCCATCCCGGCCCGCGCTTCGGGTGAGGATTGGGCAATCGCCGCAGCCAGGCTTTCGGTAAAGAAGCCATCACTGGCCGACATGTCATTGATGCGCGTGATCGCCTGCATCATCATGTAGTTTGACAGCGGTGCGTTCTCGGTCACGCGCCGGGCCAGCTCCATCGCTTTGTCGAACACGGTTCCGTCCGGCTCAACATAATGTGCCAGCCCCAGTTGCAACCCTTCGTCCGAGCCATAGCGGCGGCCGGTCAGCATCATCTCCATCATCCGGCTGGCCCCGATGATCCGGCCAACACGTACCGTTGCGCCGCCACCTACAAAGATCGCGCGGCGTCCTTCGGGCAGCTCATAGAATGTGTCCTGCTGCGAGACGCGGATATGTGCGGTCATGGCCAGTTCCATCCCGCCGCCCAGCACACCGCCGTTCATTGCGGCCACAACCGGAACCCGGCCGTATTCGATCTTGTCAAAAATCCGGTGCCATAGGCGACATTCATGCATCGCCCCTGCGGCGTCGCGCATCGAATGTTCCAACAGGTCCAGCCCGGCACAGAAGTGCTGACCGGAACTGCGGATCACAACTGCGCCGATCTCATCGGGAAGGGTGTCAAAATAATGCTCGATCTCGAACAGCAGCCCGTGATTGATCGCATTGAACTTGGCAGGTCGGTCCAGCGTCAGGATACCAACCGGGCCGTCTGTCTCTGGGGTGATATGTGTATATTCCATTGCAAAGCCTTACTTGGGTTCCAGACGGATCGCGCCGTCCAGACGCACGCATTCACCGTTCAGCATGGTGTTTTCGATCATGTGCCCTGCCAAGCGCGCAAATTCAGCCGGCTGCCCAAGGCGCGACGGAAAGGGAACCTTGGCACCCAGACTGTCCTGAATCTCTTGCGGCAGCAAATCCATCATCGGGGTCGAGAAGATACCCGGTGCAATCGCCATGACCCGAACGCCCGAGCGCGCAAACTCCCGCGCCGCAGGCAAGGTCAGACTGGCCACCCCACCTTTCGAGGCAGAATAAGCCGCCTGCCCGATCTGCCCCTCAAAGGCCGCCGCCGACGCGGTGTTGATGATAATCCCCCGCTCGTTATCCTCAAGCGGTTCATTTTGCATGATCCGCTCAGCCGCCAGGCGCATGACATTAAAGGTGCCAATCAGGTTGATCTGAACCGTTCTGGCGAACCCGTCCAGCGCCGCCGGGCCGTTGCGCCCTACGATCCGCTCGCCATGCGTTACGCCGGCGCAATTGACGACAACACGGGGCAAACCATTGGCGGCAGTTGCCGTGTCCAGCGCCGCAGCAACCTGGGCCTCTTTGGTGACGTCGCAAGGCGCGGCAATTGCCCCCATCTGCTTTGCGGCCTCGTCCAGTTTGTCGCCGGGCAAGTCGAACAGGGCCACTTTCGCCCCGCATGATGCAAGATATTCGGCCGTCGCGAACCCCAACCCCGAAGCACCGCCAGTCACGATTGCGGATGCGTTTTCGATTCTCATTCCATGTCTCCCTGTGTGCCCCGTACGCCATGACGCAACGAAATCAGGCTTCGGTCTTGCGCGATTTCCTGATGCATCATACCCGTTAAGTCAGAACTTAGTGAACGATCAATAATACATTTGCATACTAACAATTTTTTGGATAGCCTGATTTTCAAAATATGCATCATGTCGTGTCCATGACGACCAGATGACAGGGAGAGGAAAGATGAGCATTTCAGCCCGGCAAAGTGAAGACGGTGTTGTGCCTATCCAAAAATTCGCGCCTTCAAAGGTGTTGCGAGAAGACCTAAGCGATGGCGCCTTTGTTTTGCGCAGCCCATACCCGCTGAATGTGGATGTACAGTGCGTTTCTGAATATCTGGAACGCTGGGCGGAAGAAGCACCCGATCGCCTGTTTCTGGCCGAACGTGGGCCAGACGGTGAATGGATCAGCGTCACCTATTCCGAGGCTTTGACGCAAACCCGCTCACTAGCTGCGTTTCTTCTGAACAAGGGACTGGGTAGAGATCGCCCGCTTTTGATTCTGTCAGGCAACTCGGTCCGGCACGGTCTGCTGATGCTGGCTGCTATGCATGTGGGCATTCCGGTAGTGCCGGTTTCTGTCCCTTACTCTCTGTTCGACGAGTCGCTGGCCAAACTGCGCCATATCGTCCGGACCACCAATCCCGGTATGGCCTATGCCGATGATGCCAAGGGCTTTGCCCATGCTTTTGAGTTTCTCGCCTCGGAAGGCATCGAACAGCTGTCGGACGATGGCGCACTGACATTTGAACACGCCCTGGAAGCCACAGCTGACGAACCGGTTGCCCAAGCGCGGGCCGTGATTGACCATGACACGCTGGCCAAGATTCTGTTCACTTCCGGCTCGACCGGGTTGCCCAAGGGCGTGATCGTAACGCAGCGCATGATGTTGGCCACTCAAGAAGCCGTGGTGCAGATTTGGCCGTTTCTGGAAAGCGCCCCACCTGTCGTGGTTGATTGGCTGCCCTGGAACCATACGTTCGGCGGCAATTTCAATTTCAACATGATGCTGCGCAACGGCGGCAGCTTCTATGTTGATGATGGCAAACCCGTGCCGGGTGAAATCGAAAAGACAATTCGCAACGTGCGCGACGTATCGCCCACTCTGTTCTTCAACGTCCCGCGCGGTTTTGACATGCTTTTGCCGGTCCTGCGCGAGGACACAGCCTTTCGCAACGCTTTTTTCAAGCGGCTTGACCTGATCTTTTTCTCTGGTGCGGGGCTACCCGACCATCTTTGGGAAGGTCTGGAACAATTGGGCCTGCAGGAAAGGGGCGAGAAAATCCCGTTTGTAAGCGCCTGGGGCCTGACCGAGGCGATGATGGCCACATGTGTGCACTTCCCCATCGAAAAGGCAGGAGTCATCGGGGTGCCGGGTCCGGGATCCGAGCTGAAGTTTCTGCCCAATGGTGGCAAGCTGGAAATGCGGGTCCGCGGACCGCATGTGACAACAGGTTATCTGAACAACGCCGAAAAAACCGCCGAGGCGTTTGACGAGGAAGGGTACTTCCTGACTGGCGACGCGGGACGCCTGCAAGATCCAGATGACCCATCAAAGGGCATCGTATTCGATGGCCGCATCTCTGAGAATTTCAAACTGATGACCGGCACTTGGGTCGCCGTCGGCAACTTACGCGTTGCATTGCTGCAGGCCCTCAGCCCGATTGCCTCGGATGCCGTCATTACCGGTCATGACCGGACCGAAATTGGTGCGCTGCTGTTCCTGAACGTAGATGAATGCAAAGTCCTGACCGGACGGGGCGACACTTTGGCTGGCTATGCCGACGATCCGGCAATACGCGCCTTTCTCACTGAAAAGCTGGCTGCATACAATGCCGGGCAAACCGGCAGCGCCACACGCGTGAAGCGCGTTCGCATCGAACACGACGCCCCGTCAGTTGAAAAGAACGAGATCACCGACAAAGGCTATATCAATCAACGCCTTGCGCTAGAGCTTCGGGCTGACGCGGTCACTGGCTTGTATGATGGAGCCGCGGATGTGATCGTATCAGGAAAGGCCGCCACATGATCGACTACACCGCCTCTGAAGCCGAGATTGCATTCGTCCTCAAGCATATCGGTCGGCCCGAGCGGCTGCCAGATTGGAGCGACGATCTGGCCGAGGCCGTAATCCCAGCCTTAGGCCGCTTCATCAACACCGAAATTGCCCCTTTAGACATGATCGGCGAGGAACACGGCGCGCGTTTGGAAAATGGCCGGGTGCGGATGCCACCAGGCATGGTTGCCGCCTATAAACGCTATGCCGATGCCGGTTGGCCGGGCCTTTGTGCGCCTGAAGAATTTGGCGGGCAAGAACTGCCACACATTCTGGGCGCGGTTCTGGCGGACATGCTGGCTGGCGCGTGTATTTCCTATGAGATGGTGCTGAGCCTGGCGCAGGGCTGCATTCGAACTCTGAATGCCTCGGGCAATGACGATCAAAAGGCGCGGCTGTTGCCGCCGCTGGTGTCCGGTGAATGGATGGCATCGATGTGCCTGACCGAACCGGATGCGGGGTCAGATCTGGGTCGGATCAAAACAACCGCTACGCCCGATGGTGATGACTACGTGCTCAGCGGAACAAAAATCTTCATTTCGGGCGGTGACCACGACTATACCGACAACGTCTTGCATCTGGTGCTCGCGCGCACCCCGGATGCGGCACCGGGGGTCAGGGGTCTCAGCCTGTTCGCCTGCCCTGCCGTGTTACCCGATGGGACACGTAACCGGGTTCAGACCGTGCGGATCGAAGAAAAGATGGGGATGCATGCATCACCCACTTGTCAGATGGCGTTCGACGGCGCAAAGGCCGAATTGTTGGGCCATGAAGGCCAAGGTCTGGCCGCCATGTTCACCATGATGAATGCCGAGCGCCTGGATGTGGCCCTGCAGGCCGTGGGCCAGATGGACGTGGCCTTTCAGCGTTCGCGTTTGCATGCCGCAGGTCGGCGCCAGGGAACGACATCAGAAGGCACGGCGCTGATCACCGAACACGGTGACGTTCAGCGGATGTTGCTGGATATCTACGCCTATACGCTGGGATGCCGGGCGATGGTCTATCGCACTTTTGTGGATATGGATTTGGGCGCCGATCAGGGGTTGCTGGATATCCTTACTCCGACCTGCAAGGCCTTTGCGACCGACGCAGTCAACGCGGCCTCAAGCCATGCGGTACAAATCCACGGCGGCTATGGATTCTGCAAGGAATACCGCGTTGAACAGATCATGCGCGACAGCCGCATCATGGCGATTTACGAAGGCACCAACGGCGTTCTGGCGACCGGAGTTGCCCGCCGCGCGATCCGCGCAAATGGCGGCGCGGCGGCGCAAGCTTTTGCCGATTTGGCCTCAACGGGCCCCAGCTCGGTCGAGCTGGCCGATGCGATCGACGCCTGGAAATCCGCAACCCAAGTCATGCAAAGCTATACGGATATCGGACCGTCGGTCTCGGACTATATGCGGCTGACCGGGCTGGTATATTTTGGTCGCGCCTGGGCGGATCTCGAGGCCGCCGCGGACAATGCCCCGGAGCCCGAATTGTTGCGCGCCACTGCGGCCCATGTCCGGGCGCGCATCCTGCCGGAAGCCGGTTTGTTGCGGCACCGCATCCTTAATCCAGAACCCACGCATTCTGCGGCGATCTTTGCCGCGTGAACATCAAGGACGACACATGACTGACTTTACTCTTCCCGAAGCCAGCCCACAGGCCGACGCGGCATTCCGTGCCGGTCTGGCCGCTGGAAAATTTCTGATCCAACGCTCAAAAACCACCGGTGAATACAACTTCTACCCACGCGCCCTGTCCCCCATCACCGGAGCAGACGATCTGGAATGGGTCGAAGCCTCGGGCCGCGGCACTGTCTTTGCCTCTACCATCATCCGGCGTCCGGCAAAATACGGTGGTGACATCAACAACGTGCTGATTGATCTGGACGAAGGCCCGCGCATGTTCAGCCGCATTGTGGACGTGGACAACGAAGCGATCACCATCGGTATGAAAGTACAGGCCGTTGTCATGACCCCCGACTTCGGACCCAACGCAAAATCCGGCGAAGCCGCCGTGTTCTTCAAGCCCGCGGAATAAGGAATTCAATCATGGCACATGCACTTCGCGGCAAATCCGCAATCGTTGGCAAAGGCTATTGGGGCCTGGGCAAAACGCCCAACACCTCACCAATGGAACTGATCGCCAAAGCCACGCAAAACGCGCTGACCGATGCAGGTATGGACCTGTCCGAGATCGACGGCGTCTGTGGCGGAACATTCTACCACTTCTTCCCCACCCTCTCGATCGCCGAGTATCTGGGCGTCAAACCAACCTGGGCGAACTCGGACATGGTGGGCGGATCGTCCTTCATGTCCTATCTGGTCGAAGCCACCATGGCGATTCAGGCGGGCTTGTGTAAGAACGTTCTGATCTGCTACGGCTCGAACGCGAAATCCGCGCGCGATCTCAACGGGTTGATCGAAACCCCGCAATGGGAACGCGCCTATGAACCAATGGTGCCGGTGCCGGGGTATGCCTTCACCGCACAACGCTATATGCACGAGTTCAACGTACCCAAAGAGCATTTCGGCCATGTTGCCATCTCGGCCCGGAAATGGGCTCAGCTGAACCCCGATGCGACAATGCAGGATGACCTGACGATGGAGGAGTATCTGAACTCGCCCATGGTTGCTGATCCACTGGCGGTTCTGGATTGCTGCCTGATGTCGGATGGCGGTGCGGCGATCATCGTGACCTCAGCCGACCGCGCAAAGGATTATCAGGAAAAACCTGCCTATTTCCTGGGTGGCGGCAATGCCATTTCCCACCGCGAGATCAGTCAGGCCGCCACGCTGACCACTACCTGTGCCACCGAAAGCTCGAAACGCGCGTTCGAGATGGCCGGCGTCACCACCAAAGACGTGGATGTGGTCGAACTTTATGACGCCTTCACCATCAATACGCTGCTGTTCCTCGAGGACATGGGCTTTGTGAAGAAAGGTGAGGCCGGGGCCTTTGTCGCCGATGGCAACATCGGACCGGGTGGCTCGCTGCCGGTAAACACCAATGGCGGCGGGTTAAGTTGCGTACACCCCGGCATGTACGGCCTGTTCTGTCTGATCGAGGCTGCGACCCAAATCCGGGGCGACGGCGGCGATCGTCAGATCGACGATGTAAATATCGCGATTGCCCACGGCAACGGCGGCACGTTCTCGAACGAATTTACGACCGTTCTGGGCAGCGAAGCTGCGCTTTAAGCGATCAAAATGGGGCGCAAATGCGCCCCCCAAAGCTTGAAATTTTGCTAATACGATAAAACGGAACCTGCCGAAGACGTACCCTCGTCAAGGGTCATCTAGCGATTGAAGCAGACAATCCAAGTTCGTTTTGTTGGTAAAGCCCTAAGCCCGACCGCCAATCTGGCGGCCGGGCTTAGGCTTCAAACCTACGTTTCCCGTGTCTTTAAAGTACAGGTACGCGCGCTGCAGGAGGGGTCGAGCGCGACCGTCCGGTACGCATCTTACCATCGATCATAACAGCCCCAACTCCGGGGATGTTACCGACGGCCATGCCTTCCAAAACGTTCTTACCGTCCGATCCTTCAGGGCGGTCCATGAACACCAAATCGGCTGGGCGGCCAGGTGCCACGATCCCTTGTGCAAGATCCCGTCTCTTCGCCACGTTTCCGGTGCCACAGCACCACGCCTGTTCGGCAGGCAATCCGCCAATACTGGCCAGCAGAGTTGCCATTCGCAGCATTCCGTTCGGCTGTACGCCGGACCCCGCTGGGGCATCTGTTCCAATCAGAAAATCGGCAAGGCGACCTTCGGCCAGAGCGCCTTCCAGTGTCACAAGTACCGATTTCTCGTTACCATTGTGTACCGCTTCAAGCGCTCCTTTCGCGTGACGGCAAAGCTCTCGGATTTCATCCTGCGAAATTGAGGTTGGTCCGCCATTGATATGACTGACTACGTCCGGTTGCGCCTCTAGCACATCTGCAGCTCGAACATCGTGAGAGCCCGCAATCGAAGGGCCGCCAGTATGCATAATAGTTTCAATTCCCAATTCCCGACACCAGCCAGTGACGCGTGCCGCGTCCGGGCCTTTGGCTACTGTCCCAAGGCCGATCTCACCAATATGCCGGATACCGGCCGCCTTTATTGCCGCATAGAAATCGCGATCAAAATCAAGTTCAGGCACTGGCGCTCCCGCCAAAACCTTGGCACCGGACGGGCGGAAATTTGAATAGCAACGTTGTGCCACCATCGCCAATGCCTTAACGCCTTCGGCATCCTTGGGGCGACCGGGCAGATGGACTTCGCCCGCGGAAATAAAGCTTGTGACGCCGCCGTTAACATTCATTTCGATCCAGCCGATCTGGCTTTGGCGTGGGGTCCAATCGCCGAAAACCGGGTGGCAATGGCCATCAATCAGGCCCGGTGCGACCGCACAACCAGAGGCATCGATGATGCGATCCGCATCGCCGGCCTCGAGGCCCACAATCACTCCGTCTTCGATGAGAAGGCAATCGCTGTCCGCAATAGGCGAGTCCAGATCACCGGTCAGAAGCAAACCGATGTTGCGGATTAGTGTGCGACCCTGTTCCGGCGTGTCTTTTGGTGCGTCAGCCATCTGATCCCCCATTTGGCGTGTGATTTCTGGTTCATATTTGGATCAAAAAAAGCACGCCAAGTAACCGTTCGGCCGTCGTGCTTCCTTCAGACATTTTCATTAGTATACAAGCGATATTTAAAGGCCTGTGTCAAGGCCTTCTAGTTGGCGCTACGCCGGGAATGGCTACCCTTGAGCGGTTGATTGACCAGAGCCAACCAATCCTCGCCTGTCAGATAGAAACCTGCATTCCCCAAGCCGCAGTTTAGTACCGCGGCTTGGGGGTTGTTGGCCCCTTTTGCCCCGGTTCAGGAAAACGCTTTGATGACTTTGGCGTAGTTGTCCAGCATCTCAAGCTCTTCATCCTGCGTGAAGTATCCGACGTGATGCCAGACGACGAATTCTTCGGTCCCGTATTTCTCTTTCAATGCACCAACCTGATCAATCACCTGGTCTACGGTGCCTTTCCAGACCCGCCCCATCGGCACATGATATGGCGGGGCGTTATAGGCGAAATTGAACAGTTCCTCGAAATCGCGATAGTGCCGTTCGGCCTGCGCGTCGGTCGATCCGATTGTCAAATGCCCGCCCAAAACCAGAGTGTTTCCAACCGTCAGATCGGTATGGCCATGGTGGTGCGCTTCTTCCAGATAGATCGGCATCGTCATATCCATGAACTCATCCTTGGACACAAAAGACACCAGCTTGGCGCCTTCCTTGGCCCAGAACTTCGCTGTCTCCATCGACCACGAAAACGGCACGTAAAGCGGTGGAAAATCCCGCCCGTCGGTCCGCTTACGCGGGCGCGGAACAATACCCATTTTGCGCAACGTGCCATTATCGTCCACCGCACCTTCGCCGCCATACTTTGCGGTCGGGGGGAAGGGCCATGTGATGTTGTCGGCAGGGATGTTCCAAAACTCGCCATGATGACTGAAGGTTTCGTTGGTCCAGGCCTTTTTGACCACGGCCCAACTTTCCTCCATCAATCGACGGTTCCGGGCATCTTCCTTGGATCGGTCAGATTGAGTTGTTGTGATATCAAGATGCTGCGCCAATGTATTCAGCCAGCGCGGCGTGTTGCCCCGAACAAACCCACAGAACAATCGGCCACCGGACATGTGATCGATCATTGCCAGATCCTCGGCCAGACGCATCGGGTGATGCGCCGTCAGCGCCATACCCACCTGCCCCACCATCAGATTCTTGGTGTTTGCAGCGATGTGCATGTTCCACAAAAGCGGATTGGTCGTGGTTTCGATTCCTTCCACCTGAAAGTGATGCTCGGTCATGCAAAACCCGGCATACCCATTTTTGTCGGCAAACTTCATCTGCTCGGTTGTCCGCTCCAACAGCGTTTCATACCGATCCGGGTCCGAGCCCGGCAAAACGACATCTTCGCCCTTTGAACGCATGTAGGGTTGCACAAGGATATGGGATTTCATGGTATTACCTAAAATTAGTGACCGTTAACTAAATACTATTCTATGACCTCTCAGCGGAACTTGATTTGGGTCAAGAAACGCAAAAAGGGCGCCCTGTTTCCAGAACGCCCTTTAGAACCGCTGTCTGTGAAGAAGGAGGAGTTACAGACAGCGATCAGCCCGACATACAACGCCGGGTTCACCGGCCTGCATGATCAATTCGTGGCTGACAGCCCGGGGCAATGCCCGCGCCATAAAGGCGCGCGCTGCATCCACCCGATCCGCATAGTATTCTGGCGATTGAGAACCTGCTGCAGCGGTGGCCACCCGTGCAATCCGGGCGGACATCCAGGCCGATACGCTCAACGCCACGATTTCCAGATAGTCGCACGCCCCGGACAGCACGTCACCTTGCGCCGTGCCCAGCACCCAATCGGTCGAGCGCCCAAGCCGGGATGCCGCATCGCGCAAGTTATTCTTTAAGTCAGAGACGTCGTCGCCCAGTTTGCCCGCCTCGTCCAGCATATCGGCCACCAGACCCTTGATGGCGGCGCCATTGTCGCCGCGCACCTTACGCATAACCAGATCACGGGCCTGAACGGCATTGGTACCTTCGTAGATTTCAGTGATCCGCACATCACGCACCAGCTGTTCGACGCCGTAATCCTTGATGAACCCATGCCCGCCATGCATCTGCACAGCCTCATTCGCCATTCGCGATCCCATGTCCGAAAGGTAGGACTTGATGACCGGCGTCAGTAGCGAAAGGCGCGCGTCTGCCACTTTGCGCTGCTCGGACGTAGCGGCACGATGAGCTTCGTCCAACAGGCCCGCTCCGAAATAGGCCAGCGCACGGGCAGCGTCCATTTCGCCCTGGGCGGTCAGCAGGCGGCGGCGTACGTCCGCATGGGCAATCAGCGGATCCGCAGGACCGTTCGGGTTCAACGGTTCCCCGTCCGCGCGCCCCTGAAGACGTTCGTGGGCATATGTCGACGCGGTTTGCACAGCGGCCTCAGCCACGCCCAACCCCTGCAAGCCGACCGACAGGCGCGCGGCGTTCATCATTACGAACATCGCGGCCAGGCCTTTACCCTCGTCACCGACGATCCAGGCCTTGGTGTCTTCAAACGAAATCGCGCAGGTGGGTGATCCGTGGATACCCATCTTGTTCTCGATCCCGGCAATGGTGATCGTGTTTTGCTGGTCCGTCGTGTTGTTGTCCGCATCCAGCATGTATTTTGGTGCCAAAAACAGTGACAGTCCACGCGGTCCGGGCTGAGCGCCCTCGACCCGTGCGAGGATCAGATGGGCGACATTTTCCGACATGTCGTGGTCGCCCCAGGTGATGAAGATCTTGTTACCGGTGATGGCATAAGATCCGTCATCATTTCGCACGGCCTTGGTGCGGATCAGGCCCAGATCGGTGCCGCAATGCGGCTCGGTCAGGTTCATGGTTCCGGCCCAGTTGCCGGACGTCAGCTGAGGGCAATAGACCGCCTTTTGTTCGTCCGACCCATAGGCCATCAGCGCTTCGACAACGCCAAAGTTCAGTTCGTGGATCAGGGCAAAAGCCAGATTGGTTCCGGCCATCCCTTCACGCAGGGCGGCATGCAGGACGAAGGGCAGTTGTTGGCCACCATATTCTTCTTCCAGCGCCAGCGCGTTCCAGCCGTCTTCGCAGAATACCTTATAGGCATCACTAAACCCGGGGGCGGCATAGACCTGACCGTTTTCCAGCCGCGCGCCCGGGCTGTCGCCGGCTTCGTTGCAAGTGGCGAGGTTGTCGCGCACAAAGCCGTTGATCGCGTCAACGACCGCAAAGAACGTATCTTTGTCGCAATGCTCATACCCAGGCAGTGCCAGCGTTTTGTCGAGGTCAAGAACCTCGTCCAACAGAAAAGTAATGTCCCGCTGCGGGAGTTGATAGTCCATACCTATGATCCCTCAGTTTTTGAGCGGCTTGCCGGTCGTCATGGTGTGGCGCATTCGTTCGATTGTCTTATCCTTTCGGATCAGGCGCATCATGCCTTCGGCTTCCAGCCTGTGCAGCGCTTCTTCATCCAGAACGCCGCCCTCACCCCCGGCCAGTACGTGCGCCGTTTCACGCGCAATCTCGACCGTGTAGGGCGCGTCTGGCATAGCCTCGGCCAGTGCGGCCAGTTTGGGCTCCAGCGCGGCATTGATAGCGGCGGCATCCAGCGTGATCTCGGCCTTTGGCGCGGGTTTGTACCCGTCAGCCAGCGCCAGAGCCGCCGCCTTGGCCTCGGCCAGAAGGCGGTCGCGGTTCATGACAACGCCGTCCGTCGCGCGCAGATAGCCCGCGTGTTGCGCCATCGGGGCAGAGCCGGTCATCAGCGCCACAGAAATCACATCGAACGCAGCCTCGGCCCCTTTGACCGGATCACCCAACTCCGCCGCCTTGAGCAGCAACAGGGCTGTGGTTCCGCCCCACGCGGGCAGCAGGCCAACATTGGCCTCGACCAACCCGATATTGCTTTCCAAAGCGGCCATGACCCGATCCGAGTGCATTAGGATTTCGCAGCCGCCACCAAGGGCCAGACCACAGGCGGCCGAGACAACCGGGAACGGCGCGTATTTAATCTTGCGCATCGTGGCCTGACCGATGGCTAGTTGCCCTTCGACCAGATCCAATTCCCCCGCATCAGCACGATCCAGCGCTTTTTTTAGGTTCGCGCCCACAGAAAAGTGGTTGCCGTCCGACCCGATGACCATCGCTTTGAAGTCTCGGCCTACAACGTCCAGTGCTTCGCTCACACCTGTCATCACCTGATCATCCAAAGCCGCATTAGGTGCCGTGATCGTCAGCAGAGCGACACCATCACCCATATCGCGCAGCACAACGGCCTCGGTCTGGAACACCGGAGCATCCGTCAGGTCAGATGCAAAGATCACCCCGGGGCCACGCGGCACGTCCGCCTGTTCGCCCGAAGGCAACAGCACCTTACGGTCACGGCCCTGGCCTGAATAAATCCCGCCGCGTTCAGCGGCCAGCGCCAGCAAGGGCGGCACGTCCTGACCCTCGGCCTTCAAGCGAGCCACAATCTTGTCCGCACCAATCTTGTCGATCAGCTTGAATGGGCCCATACGCCAATTATATCCCAGATCCATCGCTGCATCGATATCCGCCGGGTTGGCGGTAATCTCGGGCACGCAGTATGCTGCGTAAGACAAAGTCGGCCCCATTACGGCCCAGGCAAAATCAGCCAACCGATCACCGGCCTGATCAATAAAGTCGACACCAAAGCTTTTGGCCGACTCCGGACCCTTGGCCTGCGCACGATACTCTAGCGTTGCCAGATCAACGGCTTCGGCGACTGGTTTGCCATTTTCGTCCTTGGATCTGCGATAGAAACCCGCACCGACCTTGCGACCGGCCAAACCCTTGGCGGCCATCTGATCGAACAGCTCCAGACTGTCGGTATGGAATTGCTGCGGATCATCAGCCTCAAGCAGATTGCGCATAGACAGGCGCGATTTGCCCATCAGGTCGATACCGATCAGGTCCATCAACGCGAATACACCCGTTCCGGGCACGCCGAAGGGACGGGCCAGCACTGTATCAGCCTCTTCAACTGTGATGCCACGCGCCACGGCCTCGCGGGCAGCGGCGTTCATCCACAGCCCGCCCAGACGGTTGGCGATGAAACCGGGGCGGTCGTTGCAGGGCACGACGGTTTTGCCGAGGCGTTCATCGCTGAACGCACGCGCACGTTCCGCAGCAGCCGGATCTGTGTCCGGTCCGGTCACAAGCTCAATCAGGCGCATATAGCGCGGCGGGTTGAAGAAATGCACGATGATGAACCGCTTGCGCAGGCTGTCATCCATTTGGTTGACCAAATCGGCCAGCGGAATGGTCGAGGTGTTCGAGCTCAGCAGTGCATCGTCGCGCAGGTAAGGCGCAATTTTCGCATAGAGCCCGTGTTTGATGGCGAGGTCTTCCAGAACGACCTCAACCACCCAATCACAGGTCGAAAGCTGATCCAGATCATCATCCAGATTGCCCGCTGTCAGCCGGGCCGCATAGGCCGGGTCGGCCAGTTGCGGCGCGCGGCCCTTGGTCATGCGTGCAATGGCACCTTTGGCCAACATCGAGCGGTCTTCGGCATCCTTTGGGACGATGTCCAGCAAAACGACTTCGGCACCTGCATTGGCGAAATGGGCGGCAATGCCTGCCCCCATCACGCCCGAGCCGATGACAGCAACTTTTTTGATCGCAGTCATTTACAGAACCTCGAACAGACCAGCAGCACCCATGCCGCCGCCGATGCACATAGTGGCAACGATGTACTTCGCGCCGCGTTTCTTACCCTCGATCAGCGCGTGACCGACCATACGCGTGCCCGACATACCATAGGGGTGGCCCACGGAAATCGCGCCGCCATCGACGTTCAGGATCTCATTCGGGATGCCCAGCTTGTCACGGCAATACAGGGCTTGCGATGCAAAGGCCTCATTCAATTCCCACAGGCCGATATCGTCCATCTTGAGGCCATTGCGTTCCAGCAATTTCGGCACTGCAAACACCGGACCGATACCCATCTCATCGGGCTCACAACCCGCGACGACATAGCCCATGTAGCGACCCAACGGCTCGAGCCCGCGCTTTTCAGCCAGCTTCTCTTCCATCACGACCTGCGCCGAGCCACCGTCGGACAATTGCGAGGCGTTGCCAGCCGTGATCCACTTGTCCTCGCCCATCACTGGGGTAAGACCCTGCAGGCTTTCCAGCGTGGTCGAAGGACGGTTGCACTCGTCCCGCGACAGCGTGACCTCTTCATAGGTGATCTCGCCGGTTTCCTTGTTCTTGTTTGCCTTGGTGACCGTGATTGGCACTATCTCGTCATCGAACTTGCCCGCAGCCTGCGCCGCGGCGGTGCGCTGCTGAGATTGCAGGGCAAACGCATCCTGCGCCTCGCGGGTGATGCCATAGCGTTCGGACACAGTATCGGCGGTCGCGATCATCGGATCGTAGAACCCACGAATATTCTGCGCGATCCAGTCCTCTTTCAGGCGATAGGTGTTATCGCGGCCCATCACCAGTGAAATGCTTTCCGCTCCGCCGCCAACAACAACGTCACAGCCATCCACCATGACCCGAGAACAGGCGCGCGTCAGGGCCTCAAGACCGGACGAGCAGAACCGGTTGATGGTTTGACCCGACGCGGTCACGGGTAGACCGGCGCGCATGGCGACCTGACGACCCAGATTGCCGCCGTTTGCACCTTCGGGAACGGCATTGCCGATGATCACGTCCTCAATTTCAGACGGGTCAACACCGGCGCGTTTGACCGCCTCGGCGACAGCATGGCCACCATAAACGGCGGGGTGAGTGTCGTTGAAAGCACCACGAAAGGCTTTGCCAATTGCAGTACGGGCGGTCGAAACGATTACAGCAGAACGCATTAGATTGATCCTTTAAGGAAGTATTAGATGTCAGTGGGCAGCTTGTAGTCGGCGTATTGCTCACGCAGATGCAGCTTTGAAACTTTGCCGGTCGCGGTGTGCGGAAGCTCGGCCTGGAACACCACGTCGTCGGGCGTCCACCACTTGGCGATCTGACCCTCGTAGAGCGTCAGGACATCCTCGCGGCTGACATCCGAGCCCTCACGCCTGACAGCAACGATCAGCGGGCGCTCATCCCATTTTCGGTGTTTGGCGGCGATACAGGCGGCCTCCAGAATTTCCGGGTGGCTCATGGCGATGTTTTCCAGATCGATCGAGGAAATCCACTCGCCGCCCGATTTGACCACGTCCTTGGTTCGGTCGGTCAGGCGCAGATAGCCTTTCGGGTCGATCGCCGCGACATCACCGGTGATGAACCAACCGTCCTCGGTAAAGGCATCAGCACCGGCCCCATCCCAATAGCTTTCGGCAACCCAGTGGCCGCGCACCTGCAACATACCCGAGGCAACGCCGTCATGCGGCAGCAACTCGCCTTCGTCATTAACGATGCGCATCTCGACCCCATAAAGCGCACGGCCCTGTTTGGTCTTCAGCGCAAGACGGTCGTCGATTGGCAGTTTATCCTCGCCCCATTTGGGCACCGAAAGCGTGCCGACGGGGCTCAGCTCGGTCATACCCCAGCCATGCACCACGTCGATACCGTGGCCTTTTTCGATCTGCTCGATCAGTGACAGAGGTGCCGCTGAACCTCCCATCATCGCGCGTTTGACTGTTTTTAGCGTGGCGCCCTGCTGATCCAGATATTCGAACAAGCCCAGCCAGACAGTCGGCACACCCGAGATCATCGTGACCTCTTCGTCGTCCATAAGTTCGCGCAGCGGGGCCGGATCCATGCCCGGTCCGGGCATAACCAGTTTGGTGCCGTTCATCAGGGCCGCATAGGGAATACCCCAGGCACAGGCGTGGAACATCGGCACCACGGGCAAAGTGGCATCACGCGAGCTGAGCGCAAGCCAGTCGCCGCCAGACACGCCCATGGCGTGCAGCACGGTCCCACGATGGGAATACAAAACGCCTTTGGGATTGCCTGTAGTGCCAGATGTGTAACACAGCGCCATGGCCGCGTTCTCATCCAGTTCGGGCCAGTCATAAACCTCGGGCTTGCCCGCGATCAGAGATTCGTAGTCAAGGACCAGGGTCTTCATCTGCGGCACCTGATCCGGGCCAGTCAGGCTGAACCAGGCCTGAACGCTGGGGCAGCGGGCCGAGACAGCATCGATCAGCGGCGCAAAAGTCGTGTCGAAGAACATTTGCGTGTCTTCGGCGTCGTTGATAATAAACGCGATCTGATCGGGATGCAGGCGCGGATTGATCGTGTGGCAAATCGCACCGATGCAAGCCAATGCATAATAGAGTTCCAGATGCCGATTGTTGTTCCAGGCCAGCGTCGCGACGCGGTCACCCGGCCCCACACCAAGTTCGGTCAAAGCGTGCGCCAGTTGTTGGGTCCGTCGCCCCATATCCGCAAAGCTGTAGCGATCAATCGCCATGTCCGAGTTGCGCCAGACAATCTCCGCCTCGGGATGCGCACGCATGCCATGACGGAAAATGCTGGTCACCGTCAGTGGCATCGTCATGATCTGACCGGGAATCGTCGTTTTTTCTGCGCTCATTTTTTGCCTCTCAATGTGTTTTTCTGCATCTGCGTCCGTCACAGAGGCGCAGGCGGCATTTCTCCGATGTCCCGTTCGATCCGCCACGACATTTGCAAAACGCCCAGATCGTCAAAGCGGCGTCCGACCAGTTGCATACCGATCGGCAGCCCGTTGCGGTCTAGTCCGACCGGAATACTGGATGCCGGTTGCTCAGTGAGGTTGAACAGGAAGGTATTAGCCCAGCTTTCGAACGGCTTATCGGGGTCAGACCCCGGCAGGTCCGCAGCAAAGGCGGTGTTCGGTGTCGATGGCAGCAAGACAAAATCATGGCCGTCAATCAGCGCCAACGCACGTTCGCGCAACACCTGCGTGTGGTCGAAATTCCGCTGATGCTCAACAGCGGACAATGCGCGTGCACCGTTGGTCCAGTCGCGAATATAGGGCGTTTTCCCCCGTTCGGCCTCGGGTTGGCGCATCAGTTCGGACAGGGTACGTATTTTGTAGAACGCCTCGGCGGGTTCCCAGTCCGTTCGGCTGAACGGCGCGGTTTCAAGATAGGTGACCTGAACGCCCATATCCCGCAAAACCTGTGCCGTCCGTTCCAGCGCTGCCTGAACATCTTCCGCCACCGGTTCGCCCAAGCCCAGCTCGGGGATAACCAGAACCGACATGCCTTTGCGGTCGCCGCGCGTCAGGCGCGAAACATAGTTCGCGCCGTCCCGTGCCAATGCCGCGAAATCGCGCGTATCCTCTCCGGTCAGAACATTCATATGCAGCGCGACGTCGCCAAAATTGCGGGCCAACGGCCCCGCCGTGATCGCCGGGCTGTTGCAGACGTAATAGGGCACTCGCCCCTGGCTGGGCTTCAGCCCGGCCAGGCCGCAATACGAGGCTGGCAGACGGATGGATCCCACGATGTCGGTCCCAATCGAAACCGGCTCGATCCCAGCGGCAACACTGGCCGACGCGCCCGAAGATGATGCGCCTGTCGTGCGCAATACATCCCATGGATTGCGGGTAACCCCATGCTTTGAGCTCACTCCACCTGCAAGAATGCCGTAATCGCACATGGTATTCTTGCCCAGGATCACGGAACCGGCCTCACGCATGCGTGCTACCGTGGGATGATCGGTTGTGCTGACCGATGCCTCACCCGCCGCCGAGCCGCGATAAGCGGGCATACCGATGCAATCCATTGCGTCCTTGACTGTTGTCGGCACGCCATCCAGCGGCCCCATTGGTATGTTGTCGTGCCAACGTTTCTCAGACGCCCGGGCCGCTTCAAGCGCGCCCTCGGCGTCCACGTGGTAAATCGCGTTGATACTAGGATTTACCGACTCAATACGGGCCAGCGCTGCCTGCGTGACCTCGACCGGAGACAGCTCCAGCCGAGCAAAGGCCTGCACCATGGCACGCGCCGAAAGTTGGGAATATGGGGCGGTCATTCGGGGGCTCGATCAGATAGAGGGGATCAGTCTTCGGTGCGCTGGACGTAATAGACCTTGGCCGCAATCTTCCAGCCCTCGCCGGTGCGGATCAGCGACAGGTAGTCGATGAAGTATCGCGGCTGCACGGCGCAGTCGATCTTGACAAAGGCTGTATTCGGCCCTGATTGATCGATCGAGATTGTGTGCCCATAGACAGGATAGCCCTTGGATTTCGGGCTTTCGCGACCGCCGATGACCTCTTTGTATTTCTCCAGCGTCATTTGGATATAACTGCCATCCTCGTTGGCGCAGCAAAGATCACATTCCGGCAGAAACATCTGGTCGGTCTTGCTGATGTCTCCGTCATGCAGGTTTTCGATATACGCCTGCATCAGGGTTTCGATCTCGGCAAATGCGGTCATTGGATATCCTCGGTCATGAGTGTCTTGAAACGCAGGTGGTATTGGCTGTCAGGCGGCCTTGTTGGAAAGCAGGTCCTGGCGAAACCGTTTGAGGTCTTCGATTGTGCCGACCTTAAGGCCGTGCCGGGCCCCAAATTCCAGCAGATCCGGCAGGCGCGCCATTTCACCGTCATTATTCATGATTTCGCAGATCACGCCGGCATCCCCCTGCCCGGACAGGCGGGCCAGATCAACTGCGGCTTCGGTGTGGCCTTCGCGTTCCAGCACACCGTGCGGTCTCGCCACCAATGGAAACAGATGCCCGGGCGAAACCAGATCGACCGAAGAGCCGCTGTCGGATGCCAAAAGTGCAATGGTCCGCGCCCGGTCGCTGGCGGAAATGCCGGTGGTCGTGCCTTCTTTCGCATCCACCGAAATGGTGAACGCCGTATGATGTGGATCCGTGTTCAACGCTGTCATCGGTCCAAGACTGAACTGCTCGGCCCGTTCGGGCGGAATGGCCATGCAGATCAAACCCCGACCAAAGCGTGCCATGAAATTTACCGCGGCCGCATCCGCGCAGGCGGCGGGGATCACCAGATCGCCCTCATTCTCGCGGTTTTCATCGTCGACAAGAATTACCATACGGCCTTGTTCGCAATCCGTAATGATCTCTTCGATGGGCGACAGCTGATAAACTTCATGCAGATCGAACACGGTCTTCCCCTTATCCGTTCAGAGGCTTGATGACGCCTTCGGCAAATTCGATCAGAGCTTCCTGCTCGATCTCGTCGCCAAAGTAGTTCACGTGGTGCCAGACAAAGAATTCGTCGATCTGATAGCGCTCGGCCAGTTCACCGACCTGGTCCAGAACCTGTTGACGCGAGCCGTCCCAGACGCGGCCCAGTGGGACGTGATAGGGCGGCGCGTCGTAGGCCGAGAACCACAGGTTGTCGAACATTTCGCGGTACTGTTTGGTCTTGGCCGGAGTCTTGCCCATCATCAGATGCGCACCCAGAGCCAGGACGTCGTTGTTGGTGGTTTGAGGCAGCCCGTTTTCATGCGCAGCCTTCAGGCAGTTCTCAAGAATCACCGGCATGAATTCTTCTTTGTCGGCGGTCACGAAGGACACCATCTTGGCCCCTTCCGAAGCCCAGAACTTGGCAGTTTCCATCGAATACGAGAACGGCGCATATACTTTTGGGTGCGGCTTTTGCAGCGGACGAGGCACGATGCCCGATTTGCGCAGGATCTTGTTGCTATCAACCGGACTGTCACCACCCCAGAGTTTGGTTGGATTGAACTCCCACTCGACATTCGACGGGAAATTCCAGAATTCGCCCTGATGTTCGGTCAGGTCGTCCGTCCACAGCGACTTGATCAGACGCCAGTTTTCGTACAGCGCGCGACGGTTGCGCTGGTCGGCCTCGGACTTGTCGGATTCAGCCGAGGTGATGTCCAGGTGCTGCCCCATGGTCGCCGTCCAGCGCGGCGTGTTCCCGCGCGAGAACCCTGCGAAGACGCGGCCGCCGGTCATATGGTCCAGCATGGCGATGTCTTCGGCCGTCTTGATCGGGTTCATCGCGGTCAGGTTCATCCCCAACTGACCAACTTTGAAGTTCTTGGTGTGCTGGGCGATGTACATGTTCCAGAACAGCGGGTTCGTGGTGCATTCAACGCCTTCGACCTGCATGTGGTGCTCAGTCAGGCAGAAGCCGTCATAGCCCAGCTCTTCGGCAAGGACCATCTGATCACGCATCGTGTGCATCATCTTGTTGAACCGCGCAGGGTCACGTCCAGCAAGCTGAGTGTCCTCGCCATGCTGGCGTGCGAATGGAATGGCGAGAATCTTGAACTTCATGCAGGCGTCCCCTAACGTATGATTGAACGTTCACTAACACTCCCATACGGCCGGCAATTTCGTCAAGCCCCGAATTGTTTTTCCCTACGTCGCAATGACACTGCGACGATTTCCAACTGGACAAGAGATAGGGATTTCAACATGTTGCCCTCAGGTAGGGTCCTATGGAGGCAAGCCACGTGTTTTTGTATTCCGCTGCGCAAGTTGATGAATTTATTAATAAATCGCAGCTAGATGGCGTGTGCGTTGCGTTGGCGATTGATGCTGCGCGCGAGGAACTCAAACGCCTCGGAGACACTTTGCATCCAACACTGGTCAACACCTCGGCCACGAATCTGGCAACTGCGGGACAGGGGCAAATCGAGGCTCAGGCCATCCGCATGTCGCCAGAAGATTCGCTGCTGACCACATACCGTGTCTCGATCGTTCAGGCCGGACACAATCCCGGTGAAGCCGCCACGCTGATGGAAGTGACCTGCACCTTCTCAGTCGAAGCGCAACTGGCGGAAACGCCAAAATCCACTCAGGCTGAAAAGCCGCCCCGCGCCCTGTCCGACACCGCCGAGGAACGGCGGCGGCAGATCTTTGAAGGCGCGTGCAAGGTGATTGCCAAGCATGGGTTCGGAAATGCATCGATGCGCGAGATTGCCAAAACATCCGGGCTGTCGGTTCCGCTGATGTACAAATACATCAAGGACAAGGACGATATACTGCACCTGATCACTACGATGTGCATGCAGGACATCATCGACTTTTTCGATACCGAAGAACTGTTCACCGGCCCCGCCGATCAGAACCTTGAAAAAGCGGTTGACCGGTACATCGATTACATTGGTGAAAATCGCCGCTATATCAATCTGGTCTATTCGGAAACACGGTCAATGTCTGCCGAGAACCGCGCGCGTGTATTTGATATGGAGCGTGAATTCATGGGCCGCTGGAAAGGCATTCTGGACAAAGGGGTCGAGCAGAAAGTGTTCCGCCCTATGAACACAGAGCTGATGGCCAATTATCTGTATTTCCTGTGCAACGTCTGGTCACTCCGGCATTGGAGCATCGGAAAATTCCCGGAAAGCGAAATCCGAACCAGCCTGAAGGCGCTCATCATGGATGGTGTTTTAGTCAAAGCTGCTCCCTCCAAAAAATCCTGAGCGAACTATCGACCGATCTGGTTGGTTGATGCACAAACGCTTAGGCAATCAAGATGCAAATCTCTGTCGCTTCCAGGCGATTTGGTCGCAAATTAACTTGCGACACGTCTTGGGCGTGTCAAACTGCGTACATGACACCGCTCTCTAGTCCGAACCCTCTGGATCGCCGCGCAACCGGTTGTGATCTCGTCGTCTGTGGATGATGGCAGGCGCCCTGCGCCTTTTGCCCTCTGCCCAGACAACGGACAATTCGGACACCCTCATGACATCTCAAACCTTACGCCTGGCCATTGATATCGGCGGTACCTTTACCGATACGGTGCTCGTCTCGGACGATGAGACCATATTGGCTTCGACCAAGACGCTCACGACGCACCAAAATCCTGCAGATGGCGCGATGGAGGGCGCAAAACGTGTCATGGCGGAATCCGGCCGGTCGTTGAATGAAGTGACAAGTTTCATCCACGGAACGACGCTGGCGACCAATGCATTAATCGAACGGCAAGGCGCTGTTGTGGGAACTGTTACGACTGAAGGGTTTCGCGACATTCTGGAAATCGCGTATGAGCGGCGATATGCGCAATATCACATCAACCTGGAAAAGCCGGACCTGCTGGCACCACGCGAACGGGCGCTGACCATTCGCGAAAGAATGGCTGCCGATGGGAATGTGCTGATCCCGCTGGACGCCAGTTCGATAGGCGCGCTGTTGGCCGAGTTGGACGCCAGCGGCGCGGAAGCAGTCGCAATCTGTTTAATGCATGCCTATGCCAACCCGTCGCACGAACGCAGGCTGCGTGACATACTGGCCGAACGGCGCCCTGGCCTGACAATTTCTATTTCCTCTGATGTTAGCCCCGAGGCGCGCGAGTTCGACCGGCTTTGTACCACGGTCGCAAATGCCTACATCCAACCCCTGATGGAAAGCTATCTGGCGCGCTTTGCCTCACGGTTTCAGGAGGAAGGCGTGGCCTGCCCGATCCTGATGATGACGGCAGGTGGCGGCATGTGCACCGTTCAAACCGCCTCACGCTTTCCGATCCGGCTGGTCGAAAGCGGCCCCGCAGGTGGGGCTATTTTGGCGGCCCGGATCGCGGCGCGAGCTGGGATTGACGAGGTGCTGTCTTTCGACATGGGCGGGACGACTGCGAAGCTCTGCCTGATCGACAATGCCCGGCCTCAAACCTCGCGCCAATTCGAAATCGCGCGGGCCGCGCGGTTCATCAAGGGATCGGGCATGCCGGTACGTATCCCTGTGGTCGAAATGATCGAGATTGGCGCGGGCGGCGGCTCAATCGCCGGGGTTGACCGTCTGGGTCGGTTGACTGTGGGTCCAAAATCGGCCGGATCAGAACCCGGTCCGGTAGCTTTTGGGCGGGGCGGCACAGAGCCAACCGTGACCGACAGCGACATTACCTTGGGCTATATTGTGCCGGACACATTTGCCGAAGGGTTTATCAAGATCGCCCCCGAAGCGTCTGAAGCTGCGCTGAACCGGGTCATCGCCGCGCGTCTGGGCACGAACGGCACTGCGGCAGCGGACGGCGTCAGTCGCATCGTCGATGAAAGCATGGCCAGTGCGGGCCGAATGCATGCGGTGGAGTCGGGCAAGGACCTCGGTTCGCGCACAATGATCGCTTTCGGCGGCAACGGCCCCCTGCATGCAAGCCGTGTGGCCCGATCCGCCGGGGTCCGTCGCATCGTGATCCCGCCGAATCCAGGTGTTGGATCCGCGGTGGGGTTCCTGTTTGCTCCGGTCAGTTTTGAGATCGTCAGATCAAGTTATTCTCTACTTAAATCCCTGGATCTGGAGCGGGTCAACGCCCTGTTTTCCGACATGATCGACGAGGCAAGCCGGGTGGTTGCCCAAGGCGCGGGTGATGCACTCACCGAAACCCAACGCACGGCTTTCATGCGCTACAATGGTCAGGGCCACGAGATCGAGATTGCCCTGCCCGATCGCGACCTAACATTCGAAGACATAAAACCGCTGACCGATGCGTTCGAGGCGGAATACCGTAAACAATTCTCGCGTCCCGTGCCCGGGATGCAAATCGAGATCCTGAACTGGGCGGTCCGCGTCGCAACCCCAGATGCGGATGTTCCAGATTTGCCGGAAACGCCAGTTCTGACAACTATCACACCAGCCCAAACCCGCCCCATCACCTGCGATGTAGATGGTCAGATAAAGCAGGCTGGTTTTGTGCCACGCGACAGTCTGAGCCCCGGCGACCGGGTTTGCGGCCCGGTGCTGATCACGGAACCGCAGACGACGACTTTGGTCTCATCAGACTTCTCGGCGCATGTGGATGCCATTGGAAACCTCATCCTTATCCAAGATCCGAAAGGAGGTGTATGATGACTGCCGATCATTCCCCCGCCCGCCTGCAAGTCATGTGGAACCGCCTGCTTGCCGTGGTCGAAGAACAAGGTCAGACCCTGATCCGCGCCGCATTCTCACCCATTGTGCGCGAATGCGGCGACATCTCTGCCGGTATCTTTGACGCCGAGGGTCGGATGCTGGCACAGGCGGTTACCGGAACGCCGGGCCACATCAACACGATGGCCGAAGCCGTGATGCACCTGCGGGGCCATTTCCAGGTTCAGCACATGAAGCCCGGCGATATCTACATGACCAATGATCCTTGGCTGGCTTCGGGACACCTCAACGACTTTCTGCTGATGATGCCCGCATTCAAAAACGGCAAAGTCGTCGGCTTTACTTCATGCACATCCCATCTTGTAGATCTGGGCGGCCTTGGAATGGGCCCCGAAGGGTCGGATATCTATGATGAGGGCCTGCTGATCCCACCCTGCAAACTGGTCGAGCAAGGCGTCCCGAACGCCTTGCTTTTGGACATTGTCCGCGCCAACAGTCGCGAGCCTATTGCTAATGAGGGCGACATATATGCACTGATCGCTTGCTGCGAAGCGGGCGTGAACCGCCTGCTCGATATGATGGATGAGTTCGGAAGCGACGATCTGGATCAACTGGGTAGCTACATCATCGACACCTCGCGCCGAGGCACGCTTGAAGCCATCGCTGAAGTGCCCGCAGGCACCTATAGAAACGTTCTGAGGATGGACGGTTATGAAAAAGAACTGGAGCTGCACGCGACCTTGACGGTCAGCAAAACGGGCATGCATGTGGATTTCACCGGGACTTCGGGCTGTTCGGGCAAGGGTATCAATGTGCCGCTGAACTATGCGACCGCCTATACCGTCTTCGCCCTACGCTGCATCGTCGGATCCGACATCCCCAACAACGCCGGATCACTGGGACCGTTTACAGTGGACGGGCCAAAAGGCTGCATCCTCAATGCACAACGCCCCGCCCCGGTAGCAATGCGGCATACGCTAGGACAGGTAACACCGGATCTGGTGCTTGGATGCCTGCATCAGGCCCTGCCAGATCAGGTCCCCGCTGAGGGCGCGTCCTGCATGTTCGATCTGCCGATGCGGCACGCACCCGAAGTGGCACGTGATGGAGGTCGGGAATTCGCGGTTGAACCTGTGCACAATGGCGGCACTGGCGCTCGACCACATGCGGATGGATTGTCTGCCACAGCCTACCCTTCGGGCGTGTTCGGATCTCAGGTCGAGATCACGGAGAGCGTGGCCCCGGTCACAATCTGGAAACGCGAACTACGCCAGGATTCAGGAGGTGCAGGCAAGTATCGCGGCGGTCTCGGCCAACGGATCGAGATGACCTCAGCCAATGGCGCGCCTTTCCTCGTTTTCCTGTCGGTTGAGCGCCTCAAATTCCCCGCCCTCGGACGCATGGGTGGAAAACCCGGCGCACCCGGTCGTATTCGTTTCCGCGATAGCGAAAGTGATATCCCGGGCAAAGGAGAACTGCGCGTTGAAGCTGACGACTACCTTATATTTGAAACCCCTGGGGGCGGTGGTTTTGGCGACCCGGCCGCGCGAGACCCACAGGCAATCTCCCTAGACCTCAAGCGCGGTCTGATCAGCGCAGAAGGCGCAAAATCCTATGGGGGCACATCATGATCCGCCCGGTTCCCCACATAAGTGCAATGGCGGCCTATGCGCTGGCCGACCTTGGCGGTGAAAACACTATCTCCTTGGCCCAGAACGAAAGCGCCTTTCCCGCAAGCCCCGCTGCCATCAAGGCGGGTCGTGACGCACTGGCCGATCTGCAATTGTATCCTGATCCGGAATGGTCGGAACTGCGCACAGCAATTGCCGATGTGCATGGACTCGATCCGGCACGGGTGCTGTGCGGAGCGGGCTCGATGGAGCTGATCGGCTGTTTGATTCGCGCCTATGCCGGGCGCGGTGATCGGGTCCTTGGCACGGATTACGGATATGCGTTTGTCGCCTCATCAGCAGCTCAGGTTCAGGCCGATTACGTCAAGGCGCGTGAAGTGGATCTGACCGTATCCGTCGACGATATCATCGCCGTGGTGACACCTGAAACGCGGATCGTCTTTGTCTGCAACCCTGGCAACCCGACCGGCACCCTGATCCCCAATTCCGAAATCCTTCGTCTGCGCGATGAACTGCCCACCGATGTTCTGCTGGTCGTCGATCAGGCTTATGCTGAGTTTTCCGATCACATACATGATCCGGCCGACATATTCGCGCTGAGCGATCGAGGGGACACCGTGATCATGCGCACCTTTTCCAAGGCCTATGGCCTGGCGGGCGCGCGTGCAGGATGGGGGTACTTCCCGCCCGAGATTGCGGCTGAACTGCGCAAATTGCTGAATCCAAACAATATTTCCATCGCTTCACAGGCGGCGGCAACTGCAGCGATCCGCGATCAGGCGCATATGCAAAATGTGGTTGCCCGCACGACTGAAATCCGTGAACGATTTGCCGTGGAATGTCGTGCGTTGGGCCTAATCGTTCCTCAAAGCCACACAAACTTTGTGCTATTGCGCTTTGCCTCAACGCTGGATGCGCAAC
This sequence comes from Ruegeria sp. CDSC054, assembly GCF_059610645.1. Taxonomy (NCBI): domain Bacteria; kingdom Pseudomonadati; phylum Pseudomonadota; class Alphaproteobacteria; order Rhodobacterales; family Roseobacteraceae; genus Ruegeria; species Ruegeria sp. CDSC054. The sequence goes on from NZ_JBXWOA010000003.1 coordinate 352,516, forward strand.
GGGCAGACGCGGCGCTGCGGGCGGACGACCTACTAATGCGCGGCATGGGAGTATACGGCTTAACCGACTGCCTGCGCGCCACAATCTGCGAGACGCCGATCATGGATCGGTGCCTGACCGCCCTGAAGGGAGCATTGAAGTGACCGAAACACGAACCGCAGCCAAAATCGGTGTTCTGGTACCTTTCACCAACACCAACCTCGAACCGGATATGGAGTTGTTGAGGCCGCCCAACACCACAGTCCATTTTCAACGCATGGGCGGGTATGACGTGGATGAAATTCCCGGCTCGGATCAGATGGCGGGGTTGGGTGCATCGGATATCACTCACGACCTGCGGATGATCTCGGGCATACGCCCCGATGTGGTATTGTATGGCTGCACCTCGGCGACGCTGACCCACGGACCGTCCTTTGATGCAGAGCTGGCCCAGCAGATCAAGGCGGGCTCGGGTGCAGTTTCGCTGACCGCTGCAGGGGCGTTGATCGCTGGGATCAATGCGGTTGGCGCAACAAAGGTCGGCTTTTCATCGCCCTATTTGGGCGAGATCAATGCACAAGCGATGGATTTCATGGCCCTTAACGGCATTGAAACTGTCAAATGTGCCGATGTCGGCCGCGAGCTTGGCAATTATGGGCAAGGTGAACTGACCCCGGGCGAGGTGTTCGATCTGGCGTGCAGGGCCGATCACCCGGACGCGCAGGCAATCGTCCTAAGCTGCACAGACATGCGCTCGGTCGAGGCAATTGAACGAATTGAAGCCGCGCTGAACAAACCCGTCGTTTCCTCCAATCAAGCAATGGTCTTTGGATTGCTGAAAGCGCTGAACCTGCCGCGTCACGAAACGTTACCTGGGCGTCTGTTCGACACTCTTTGATCAACAGCGAAGGCAAGTGGCACTTCTACGCCTCTCTCACATAAGCTGCAGTTTTTAGGCGACTGTCAGGAGTTGGTATGACGCTGCCAACCAAGCAGGCTGAAACAGGCAAACAAAATGGCGGCAACACAGACAATCGAGGGCCCGGCCGGCGTGTCGAAGACATAAGCCGCCCTCAACCCAGCCACAGCAGACGTCGCCCCAATTGCCGCTGCAATCAGGGCCATCGTTTCCGGTGACCGCGCCAGATTGCGCGCCGCAGCGGCTGGAATAATGAGCATCGCCGCTATCAGCAGAACACCCACAACTTTGATCGCGACTGCCACCGTGATGGCCAGTGCAAGCGTCAATATCAGTTGTTCGCGCTTGGGGTCGAAGCCGCTGGCATAGGCCAGTTCCTCGTTCAAAGTCGCCGTCAACAACTGGGACCAACGCCAGGCAATCAAAACTACGACCAGTGCAGCGCCGCCCCAGATGACGGCCAGATCCGAACGGGAAACCGCCAGAATATCTCCAAACAGATAGGCCATCAAATCAATCCGGACACCGGAGAGGAATGAAACCGCCACAAGGCCAAAAGCCAGAGCGGAATGTGCCATGACACCCAGCAACGTATCCATTGCGTACCCACGACCTGCCAACAGCGTCACGGTCAGCGCCATCAACAAGGCGACGGCCAGCGCACCTGTAAAAACCGACATCTGAAACGTTAGCGACAAGGCCACGCCAAGAATGGCTGCGTGCGCTGTGGCATCGCCGAAATAGGCCATACGGCGCCACACCACAAAACACCCCAACGGCGCCGCAGCAAAGGCCACGCCTACACCGGCCAGCGTGGCTCGGGTCATGAAATCATCAAGCATTATTCTGCGGCTTCCTGTGAATCTGTTCCATGGTCATGATGATGATCGTGGTTGTGATCATGATCATGGCGGTAAAGGGCAAGCGCACCACCTGTTCCGGTTCCGAACAACGCGCGGTATTCGGGGGCCGAGGCCACAACCGCAGGTGAGCCCTCGCAACAGACATGGCCGTTCAGGCAGATCACCCGGTCCGAGGCGCTCATTACCACGTGGAGCTCGTGGCTTATCATGATGATAGCGCACCCTGTTTCCTGACGCACGTCTTCGATCTGGCGATAGAACGCAGCCGACCCGGGCTGATCCAACCCCTGCGTGGCCTCATCCAGCAACAGGATTTCGGGTCGGTTGATCAAGGCCCGCGCCAACAGCACGCGCTGGAATTGCCCGCCCGAAAGCTGTGACATCTGGCGCTTGAGCAGATCGGGCACACCGGCCGTTTCCAGCGCAGTCGCGCAATCCTTCTTTGACGCGCGATGGGTCAGCCGCATAAACCGTTCGACGGTGATCGGCAGGGTCGGATCGATATGCAGCTTTTGCGGGACGTAACCAATTCTCAGCCCCAGCTTTCGCTTTACCCGCCCGGCAGACGGTTTGATTGCACCGATTATGGCGCGCAGCAGGCTTGTCTTACCCGAACCGTTAGGGCCGACGATGGTCACGATTTCACCAGGTTCGACCCCCATGTTAATGTGCCGTAACACGGTATTGGCCCCATAGCTAACGCTGAGGTCTTCTACGGTAATCAGGTTCATTTCTACGCCTTTTCGGTGCAGTCGGGGCAAACGCCTTCGGCTTCTACAACGGTCCGCTCAATCTCGAAACCCACCGCCCGCGCGGCTGCGCCCAGCTCTCCTTTCGCGGGTGTTGAATGTGCTTCGGCCACGGCATCACATTTCCTACAAATCATGAAGGCCGGGGAATGCGTTGCCCCGGGATGCGCGCAGGCGACAAATGCGTTCAACCGTTCGATTTTGTGGACGAACCCGTTCTCGACAAGAAAATCGAGGGCGCGGTAAGCCACTGGTGGCTGCGATCCGAAGCCTTCGTCGCGCAATCGATCAAGGATTGTATAGGCACCCAAGGCCCGATGTTCCTGCAGCAGCATTTCCAAAACCTTGCGCCGCACGGGAGTCAGCCGCAGACCTTCTTCTTTGCACCGGGTCTCGGCAACGGTCAGGCTGCTTTCGACGCAGTGCGCGTGGTCGTGCTTTTGGAATCCGACAAGGGCGGAGTCTTCAGCAGGTGCAGGTCTCATCTCACTTGTCATGTTATTCCATATCATATATGCCGCTCGCAACGTTATAAAATCACATAGAGGGTTTGATGTCCAGAAAGCTTCTTCCTGTTTCGATCACGGCTGCGTTGATGGGGGGCACAGCAGTGGCCGATGTCCCAAATGTTGCAGTTGATATTGCACCGGTGCACTCGTTAGTGGCGCGCGTGATGGAAGGTGTTGGCACACCGAACCTGATCGTACAAACCGGCGCGTCCCCGCATGAATACAACCTCCGCCCTTCCGAGGCGGCTGCCCTGCAGAATGCGGATTTGGTATTCTGGATGGACGAGGACCTGACCCCATGGATGGAAGGCGCCGTCGAGAACCTGGCCAACGGAGCGACAGTCACCCCCCTGCTGGAAGTGGATGGCACCGTCCTACTGGATTTCCGCGAGGACGCGCTGTTTGAAGCGCACGATCATGACGATGAAGATCACGCCGAAGAGGAGGAACATGACGATCATGGTCACGAGGATCATGCCGACGACAAAGACCATGACGATCATGACCACGAAGAGCATGCCGAGGGCGATGACCACGATCACGAGGATCATGCGGAACACGACGACCACCATGACCACGCGCACGGCGATCATGATCCGCATGCCTGGCTTTCGCCCAAAAACGCCGACACCTGGCTGAACGTGATTGCCGCTCAGCTTTCCGCTGCGGACCCGGACAATGCGGGTGCATATTTCGCAAACGCGGCGGCTGCGCGCGAAGAGATGGCAGCCCTCTCTGCTGAAGTAAGTGCAACTCTGGAACCTGTACGCGGAAGCAACTTCATCGTGTTCCACGATGCCTATCAGTACTTCGAGAACGCCTTCGACATCCCCGCGTCGGGTGCGATTTCGCTCAGCGATGCGTCGGATACAAGCCCGGCGCGGATTTCAGAAATTCAGGTGCGCATTCGCGAAGAAGGGATCAATTGTGTTCTGTCAGAGCCGCAATTCAACCCCGGCATCGTCGCCACTGTTTTGGACGGAACCGAAGCAAATACAGGTGTGATAGATCCGCTAGGTTCTGATCTTGAACCTGGGGCCGAACTGTACCCGCAAATGATCCGGAACATCGCAAAAACTTTGGCGGAATGTCTATGACCTGACCGGGCAGCCCGTTTTGGCATGAAAACCCAGAACGGGCTGAACATAGCCGGGGACACCAGGGCATCTCGGACACTTGCTTTTTTTGCGTTTCAGTGCTCGGGGTATACGCCCGTTTGGGAACGCATCCAGATGTCTTATTGAGTTCCCAACAAAATGATGCAGTCAGAAGCTTTAGCGGTGTCCGGATTAACGATCCTGACACTGTCTAGGGTCAGGCATGTGCCATCTCAGATCACGACGCGCGCCCGTAAAACCCGATGCGTTCTTCGTGTGTGAACTGAACATTTGGCCGATCATAAAAGGAAAACACGGCGATCATGCGGTCGCGGTCGCCTTGAACAGGCGAAACGCGGTGCGCCGTGTTTTTGCCTTTGAAGATGTTCAAAGTCCCCGGTTGCAGTTTCATGAGCGTGGGCTTGCGCCGACCTTCCAACAATTCAGCCACGCCGTCATAATTAGGGTTGTCATCACTACGTAGGTCCTTTTCGTACTCGAATTCACCGCCCGCTAACGGCGCTTGCAACAGCAGCGTTGTGGTGAATTCGGACCTGTCGAAATGCCAGTTCAGGGCCTGCCCGGCTGAGTAAGCCATTACATTCACGCGGGCCAGCGGATCATCCATGACAAAAAGCTTAGGCTTTTCCATGACCGCAGCCAAAAACTGCGCAAATGGCGGCCATTCATAAAGGCGGATGACAAAGGCCTGCCCCAACTGATCGGCGCAAATCGTCCTGTTAGACGTTTCAAATTGGGTCAGGGCCGGATGGTTGCTACCGAGGCCCTCGATAGACGTCCTGAAATAGATGTTGTGCCGCCGTGCATGGACAAAAGCCTCTTCAGCGAAAACCGGTTGCAGCTCAGACACCGCCGATTCCAGCGCACTGTCGCGAACAAAGCCAGGCAGGTTGAAAAGTCCATTCTCAGAAAGATCGGCTTTGCAGCGTTCGATCAGGCTGTGCCAGGCCATGCTGCCCGGCTGGTCCAGCGGATACAAATCTAAGTTTATGACATCACGCATCTTCGACCCTCCTTTCCTGTTATCCTGAGCAGGGCTTGAAACAGAGTTTTATCAATGGATAGTCTTTTTGGAGAGCATAAGAAATTCAAAAGCTCTGACCGGAAACGGATTGCCCCGCGGAAAGTGCCTGTTCCTGAGGGCGCTTGTTCAGTAGAAATAGCGGCGATGGATTTAAAGTCGGAGACCCTCATCAGGATGAGCATGTCGCCGATCCCTTTGCGGCAGGAGTACCGGATAGCTTACGCAAAAAGACGTAGATCTCCTCCAGATGTAAAAATAGTCGTAGCTGCGCTGCATAGTTAAGGCACCACTGAATTCAACAGTGGGGATCAATCTGGCACACTCGCCCAGCGACGTGAGGTAACTGCCCTGATTTGTTGACGCAGGCTATTTGCCCGCATACGAACTTGCCCACATGCAGGAAACCCACAGCCGACGCGACACAAATACCGCCGGGCATCCAAGGAATAACGCCATGAGCGAACATATCATCGTCAGCACTCAGGATCGCGTCACCACAGTCACGATTTCTCGCGCGGACAAGAAAAACGCGATCACTTTTACCATGTATACCGCGATAGCTGAAGCCATCGAAGAATACGGTCAAACCGATCAAGCCCGGGCGCTGGTCATCACTGGTCAAGGCGATATGTTCACAGCCGGGAATGACCTGCAGGACTTTATGACAGGCGGGCTTCCGGCGGGTGACGTTGAAAATCCGATTACTCGGTTCCTGAATACGATCCGGGATTGTCCGAAACCCCTGATCGCCGCAGTAAACGGTCCTGCAATTGGCGTTGGCCTGACCATGCTGCTGCACTGCGATCTGGTCTATTCCGCGGACAGCGCTACATTTAGCGCGCCATTTGTCCAACTGGGCCTGGTGCCCGAGGCCGGTTCGTCGTTGCTTCTGCCTGCGTCCCTCGGCATGGCTGTCGCCAATGACGTCTTGCTGGCCGGGCGGGTTCTGACGGCATCCGAGGCCCTGAACCACGGGTTGGTCGCGCGCGTCTTTGCCGACAATGAGTTGATGAGCAAAGTCCAGGAGATCGCACAAGCCATTGCGGCCTCATCCCCGGTAGCGCTCAAACAGTCCAAGGCCCTGATCCGCAATCAGCGTGACACAGTGGCCGGACACATGGCCGCAGAAATCAAGATCTTTGCCGCGCAACTACAGTCCCCCGATTTTGCCGAGAGTATTGCGGCCAAACTGCAAAAACGCGCACCAAATTACAGCTGACCCGCGCCTTTGAGCGATTACGGCTTTCCACGCCCGACGGCAACCCGGACTAGATGTAACGGCAACTGAGGCACAAAACGCCGCTGCACTAAACCCAAGCTGAAACCAACCTTCCGTCATTGGCCGGCGTCGCCAATGACGGAAGGTTATCAACTTAATTTCATTACCGGGCTGGTCAATTTCGCCCGGCAATGGAATCAGTGCGCACCAACAAATTTTGATTCGTCCTGACACGCTTTCACAAGCCGAAAAGGGCGTGCCCTGCGGCTTTTGGATACCGTTTCACCCGAATGCCGCGTGAAGTCAGAGGAAAAGCATGGGCCTAACCTGCTATGACGTGATGGTACCGTCTGAGGTACAAAAGACCATTCTGCCGGATGAAAGCATCGCCACGGCCTTCAACATCATCAGGGGCAGCCGGGCACGATTTCTGCCTGTCGTGGCTGAAGACGGAACTTATGTTGGCGTCTTTACTGCCCCAACGCTGCTGAAACTGATCCTGCCGAAAGCGGCGACAATCGGTCTGAATGATGATGCGTCGCGCGTCGCGATCGACTCGCTCAGCTTCATGAACCTGACGCGGGAAGATTTCGAACAACAGATGGAGCGGCTGAAGACCGAAAAGGTTCGCGACAACATGTCGAGGCCCTCGAACATCCCCGTTGCTGCACCCGACACGCCAGTGATGGAAGGTATCTTCCTGATCTACAAATACAAACGGCACGTGATCCTTGTTGAGCCCGAAACCAACCGTTTCGTTGGCACCGTAAGCGCCAACTCGCTTTTGGATCGCGCACTCAGCTAACCCTATACAAACCGGACTAAAACCTTGGCTACGCATTCGACGTCACATGGAGAGGCCGCTCTCTCTGTTCCACAACTATTGGGCATAGATCCGCTTTGGGCCGCGACCGGAATTCTGATTTTGGTTTATGCGGTCCTGATCACAGAAAAGGTCAACCGCGCCATTTTGACGATGCTGGGCGCGTCCCTGATGGTCCTGTTTGGCATCATCAATCAGGAACAGGCCGTGGCGGGTGTGGACGCCAACACTCTGGCACTACTTATCGGCATGATGGTCATCGTGGGGATCACCAGCAAATGCGGATTGTTCCAATACGTAGCGATCAAGGCCGCAAAAGCGGTGAAAGCCAATCCAACCGGCATCCTGATCATGCTGACGCTGATTACGGCGGTGTTTTCGGCCCTGCTGGACAACGTAACGACCGTATTGCTGATCGCCCCGATTACGCTGCTGATCACTGAAGCCCTGGAAACGCGTGTGTTCCCGTTCTTTGTCGCCGAGATCCTGGCCTCGAACGTGGGGGGAACAGCGACGCTGATCGGTGACCCGCCCAACATCATCATTGGCTCAGCCGCAGGGTTGAGCTTCAACGATTTCGTGGTGAACCTGGCGCCTATCTCGGCCATATGTCTGGTTGTCCTGACCGGCATTATTTACCTTATGAACCGCAAGGAACTGGCCCGCATTCCGAAATCGGCCAGCGATCGGATTATGGGGTTCAACGAATCCGAAGCGGTTACTGATGTTGTCTTGATGATCAAGTCTCTGGCCGTATTGGCTCTGGTTTTGCTGGGGTTCACGCTGGGGCACAGCTACGGCATTCAGCCCGGTACGTCAGCGTTGGCCGGTGCAGGCCTGTTGATGCTGCTGGCCTATGGCCACCAAAGCGGTGAAGAACAATCCGAGTCGGTTCACCACATTTTTGGTGAAGTTGAATGGGTCACAATCTTTTTCTTCGGTGGGCTGTTCGTCATTGTTGCCGGTGTTGAACATGTTGGCCTCTTGGCATTCTTTGGTGAGAAAGTGCTGGAGCTGACCCAAGGCGACATGATGTGGACCGCGTTCTTCATCTTTTGGGCCTCCGGCATTTTGTCCGCAATCCTCGACAACATTCCTTTCGTGGCAACGATGATCCCTCTGATCGAGTCCACCGCAGACACGTTCGGCGGCAAGGACGCGATTGAACCCCTGTGGTGGTCGCTGGCGCTTGGCGCCTGTCTAGGCGGCAACGGCACACTGTTGGGGGCAAGCGCCAACCTTACGGTGGCTGCTTTTGCGGAAAAGGCCAAGCAGCCCATCGGCTTCATCGCCTTCGCCAAAATTGCATTCCCGATCATGATCCTGACCTTGATGATCGCAAACGTTTATATTTGGCTGCGTTACTTCTGACCCTATGGCCCTTTGAACCAAACGCATTACAGGTTCAAAGGGCGTCCGGCTCCGGACAGGCTTACTTGCCCACATACGACACGCGCCGCGCCGAGGCGCCGAATTTGGTTGTCTTTCTGGCCAATCCCCCCTAGTGACGGCCTCACCTCGGGGAGCACGGCCTGCCGCGCTGAGATGCTTATCAAGCGAACCCGTAGAACCTGAACCGGCTAGAACCGGCGGAGGGAAGGGTTTCGGTTTCATCCATCCTTGCCCTCTCGCCGCAATGGAGGATGACATGAAACATCTGCTAATTGCTGCGGGACTTCTGAGTGCAACTTCGGCCTTCGCCGCCGACAAGCCTCAGCTTACCGTTTACACCTATGACAGCTTTGTATCCGACTGGGGCCCCGGCCCGCAGGTCAAAGAAGCTTTTGAAGCGGTCTGCGACTGCGAGTTGAACTTTGTTGGTGTCGAAGATGGTGCCGCGCTGTTGTCGCGTGTCCGGCTTGAGGGTGAAAACTCTGACGCCGACGTCGTGCTTGGGCTGGATACCAACCTGATTGCGGCGGCCCGGGAAACCGGCCTGTTTGCGCCCAGCTCTGTCACCGCTGACTTCGCACTGCCGATCGAATGGACCGATGATACGTTCACCCCGTATGACTGGGGCTACTTCGCCTTTGTTCACAAAGCAGATGCGACAGCGCCTGCAAACTTCCGGGAACTGGCGGACAGCGACACCAAGATCATCATCCAGGACCCTCGCTCGTCCACGCCCGGCCTGGGCCTGCTGATGTGGGTCAAAGCGGCGTATGGTGAGGAAGCACCCGAAATCTGGGCTGGTCTTTCCGACAACATCGTGACCGTTACCAAGGGTTGGTCCGAGGCATACGGCCTGTTTCTTGAGGGCGAGTCGGACATGGTTCTCAGCTACACGACATCTCCGGCCTATCACCTGATTGCCGAGGACGATGACAGCAAGGCCGCGTCAGCTTTCGACGAAGGCAATTACTTGCAGGTCGAAGTCGCTGCAAAGCTGGCTGCAACAGATCAGACCGATCTGGCGGATCAGTTTTTGCAGTTCATGGTCTCGGACGCGTTCCAGCAAATCATTCCGACGACCAACTGGATGTATCCGGCCGTAACCCCGGCAGACGGCCTGCCCAAAGGGTTCGAAACCCTGACAGTGCCGGCAGAGTCGCTTCTGTTCTCTCCCGATGAAGCCGCCGCCGTGCGGGATCAGGCCCTGGCAGAATGGCAGAACGCGCTCAGCCAGTAAGCCCATGGCCCGGTATCGGTGCGGCGGCCCTGGTCGCCGCGCTGATCCTGGGCACTCTTTCGGCGGTTGCACTGCGTGCTGAAACCAGCGGCGGGTTCACTCCCGCCGACTGGGCTGCGCTGCGGTTCACGCTGACCCAAGCCACACTGTCCGCATTGTTCAGCGTGGTATTGGCCGTGCCGGTTGCGCGGGCTTTGGCACGTCGGAGGTTCCCCGGCCGACGGGCTTTAATTGCGCTTTTAGGCGCGCCCTTCATCCTGCCGGTCATCGTTGCCATTCTGGGTCTGCTGCAAGTCTTTGGCCGGTCGGGATGGATCTCGGACAACCTTGGCATTTTCGGCCTGCCGCCCATACGCATCTACGGCTTGCATGGGGTCGTACTGGCGCATGTTTTCTTCAACCTACCCCTGGCCACACGCCTTGTGTTGCAAGCCTGGCAGGAAATTCCTGCAGAACGGTTTCGCCTGGCCGCACAACTGGGCTGCAATGGCATGGCCATGTTTCGACTGATCGAGATGCCCATGCTCAAACGGACCCTGCCCGGGGTTCTGGCGGTAATCTTCGCCATCTGCCTGACCAGCTTCGCCGTCGCCCTGACCTTGGGCGGAGGACCACGGGCTACAACGATCGAACTGGCGATCTATCAGGCCTTCACCTACGATTTCGACCTGGGCCGCGCCGCCCTGTTATCCGCCCTGCAACTTGCCCTGACAGCTGCGACCGCTTTAGTGGCGCTGAAGTTTGCGCGCGGGGACGGTTTTGGAACAGGTCTCGATCGCGCCTTGCGCCGCTGGGACGGGGGTGCGCCGACGATAGATATATTCTGGATCGTCGCAGCGGCCGTCTTTTTGCTGCTTCCTTTGGCATCGGTCGTAATTTCGGGAGCTGCCGGGTTGTTTGACATGCCCGCAATCGTTTTTAGGGCCGCGCTGATCTCGGTCCTTGTTGCCGCTGCAAGCACCGCAGTCCTGCTTTTGCTTGCTTTGCCTATGGCCACCGCCGTCGCGAGCGGCCGGTACGGGCTTGTGGAACTCAGCGGCATTTTGGGTTTGGCGGCATCACCACTGGTGATCGGTACGGGCCTGTTCATCTTAATCCGGCCTTTGGCAAACCCGACGACATTGGCTCTGCCTGTCACTGCTTTTGTAAATGCTGCGATGGCCCTGCCGTTTGCTTTACGCATTCTGGTCCCCACGGCGCGCGACATAACCGCTAGGCACGGACGTCTCGCGCTTTCATTGGATATGACAAAATGGACGTTTTTCACACGCATCTTGCTACCGCGCATGCGTCCACAGATCGGTTTTGCCGCTGGCCTTGGGGCGGCTCTGTCAATGGGTGATCTGGGCGTGATCGCACTGTTCGCCGATCCGCAGATCGCGACCCTGCCCTTGCAAATCTACCGCCTGATGGGCGCCTATCAGATGCAGGCGGCTGCCGGCGGGGCATTAATGCTGTTGCTGCTGTCCATGGGCGCATTCTGGCTATTGGACCGAGGAGGGCGCTGGCATGCTGAAGCTTGACGACTGTGTGATTGAAAACGGGAATTTCACCCTAAACGCCGATATCCAGATCGAGGTTGGCAACAGCATTGCCATTATTGGCCCGTCCGGCGCGGGCAAGTCCACATTGCTGGAGACTATCGCCGGATTTCGAGACCTAAAAAAGGGCCAGATTTTTTGGGGTGGGCGACAGATTTCCAACCAGCATCCCGGCAAGCGCCCTATGGCGATGCTGTTTCAAGACGGAAACCTGTTTCCGCATCTGACGGCTGAACAAAACATCGCCCTGGGCCTGCGCCCAAATGGTCGGCTGTCGAGGGACGAGGATGCACAGGTTCAGTCCGCACTGGACCGGGTTTCATTGCATGGTATGGGCGCGCGCAAACCCTCGGAACTGTCCGGAGGACAGCAAAGCCGGGTTGCCCTGGCCCGCGTACTTGTGCAGCGGCGCGACCTGTTACTTTTGGACGAACCGTTTGCCGCCCTTGGGCCAGCCCTAAAGGTCGAAATGCTGGATTTGGTGGCCGATCTGGTAGCCGAAACCCAAACGACCCTATTGATGGTCAGCCACGATCCGCAGGATGCACGCCGAATTGCCGACCAGACCGTACTTGTTGCAGACGAAACAGTGCATGCCCCCGTTCAGACAGCGGAACTCTTTGACAACCCGCCGCCAAGCCTGCGTGCCTATCTTGGCTAGCGGCGATCCCGCCTGAGACGTCAACGAGACGTTGTAACGGGTCGCCAAGCTAAATATCGTTCAAAGATGGTCAACGAAGATAGGCATACGCAGCACACTGGCGTGATCGACAAAAGCGCCCGGGCGCAAAGCTACCGCCAGTCAAGGTTGAAGATCCGAATTTCTACTCTGCTGGCGCTGACCATTGGCGGACTGGTGGCAATATCGGCTGGGGCAGTTCTGTTGGTTTCGACTTATGCCAATTTTCAGAACACGACGGAACTGTTGAATACGTCTGCCGCGATGATCGTCGAATCCATCGAAGACGATATCTTCAGCCTGACGACACCGATCGAGGAACTGGCACAATCCCTACAAGAAGACGCAAGCACGGGCGAAGTCGATCTGCACGACACCGATTTTCTGAAAGCCTACTTCAAAGGTGTGGTGGCTTCGGTCCCGTATCTGACCGATCTTGCCATCGTGTATCCTGACGGCAGTCTGTTCATTTCAACACATATAACCGATGTTGAGGGGCCACGTTTAATAACGTCATACGAGCCTCCTGCTGCAGGCACGCTTCAGTATCTTAAAGATGTCAAAGGCTATGATGGTTTGTTCTGGAACGAACCCTTCTTTGACCAGGGCCGGACACATATCTCAGCGACTGTACCTGCCTATAAAGACGGTATTTTCCTCGGGGCCGTGCTCGTTTCTTCTACCGTTCACCATTTCTCGGGCCTGGTCGACGAGTTAAGCGGGAAATACGGGGCAACCGGTTTTGTTCTGTACGGTGACAACCGCGTTCTGGCCCATCCCAAATTGCTGAACCTGTCCGCAAACACGTTAAGCTCAAACGCCCCCTTGCATTCGGTCGCAGCACTTGATGACGCGGTCATCTCACAAATGCTGATGCAGCCACCCGAGTTTCAGGGCAACGATGGAACATTTGTCGGATATGTGGTCGAGGCGCTGGACGGAGAACACCTGGTTTTGACAAGCATCGTCAGCGGCTTCGGATCTGAGCCGTGGGTGATCGGGCAGTATTCTCCACTAAGCGATTGGAGCAACCAGTGGTCCCGGCTGAGTGACGCCGCCCTGGTCAGTCTTGGTTTGCTGATCGCTTCGGTCATTGCGGCGCTTGTGTTGGCAAGACGATTGGCGGCACCCATTCACAGGTCGACCGAAGAAGCCATCAAAATCAGCGAGCTGAATCTGAACCAGATCGACCACCTGCCCCCCTCTCGGGTCTCAGAACTGAACCTTCAGGCTGTGGCCTTCAACAAGATGCTCGACGGGCTGCGCTGGTTTGAAACTTACTTGCCCCGAACCCTTGTACGGCAAATGCTAAAGACCGGGGATCCTAACCTTGTGTTGCCGCGCGAAGTCGAACTGACGGTGATGTTCGCCGATATCGTGGGGTTCACACCCGCATCCGAGGCCATGACGCCACAAGCCACGGCAGCAATGCTGAACCGGCATTTCGAGATCCTGAACCGCTGTATCGAAGCCGAAGGCGGAACGCTCGACAAATACATCGGCGACGCGGCGATGGCGTTCTGGGGCGCCCCTCAGGACCAGACGGATCATGCCGAGCGCGCCTGCCGGGCTGCATTGGCAATCAAGCAATCTCTGGCTGAGGCTGGCGTCGAGTACGGCGTCAAGATCGCGGTGCACACCGGACCGCTGATTGTCGGCAATATCGGGGCCGTCGACAGGATGAATTACACAGTGATCGGCGACACGGTGAACACCTGTGCCCGGATCGAAACCCTGGTAGGCGAACTGCCAAGTGACGAGCAAACCAGGATTTTGATCAGCGATGCCACAGCGCGACTGATCAGCCCGGTTTTTCATCTGATCGACTGCGGCGAATTCACGGTCAAAGGACGTTCAAGGAAAGTGAATGTCTACCGCCTTTGCGATGCAGATAAGACCCTTGGCCCCTCAGCATAACCTGCCAGAAATTCCGGAGGCCATATAAAGGTCATTCGGTGCGCCGCAATTGCTTTGGTGTTTTGCCGTATTCGGCCTTAAATGTCTGGGCAAGCGTAGAGGTTGATGCAAAACCGCAGGCAATGGCGATGTCAATAATCGGCATTTGCGAGTTCGAGACCAGGGTAAACGCTTTTTTTAATCTGATCTTTCTATAAAATTTTCCGGGCGATGTGCTCAAGTGCAGCATGAACTGGCGCTCTAACTGCCGGGTGGATACGCCCACGCGGCGGGCAAGACTGGCCGTTGGCAACGGGTGTTCCGTGTTTTCTTCCATGATGCGGATCGCGTTTTGCAGCCGCTTTTCTAGGAAATTCGGGTTCGCGCTCACGCCTTTGGGTTGCTCTTGCGCGTGGCCCCGAACGTCGTTCAGCATCAATTGACAGGCCAGTTCAGCCCTGTCCTGAGGCTCAAGAACCTCGGCCAGAATGCCGATGATCGCCTCGACGGTATGACCGTGCCCGGCGCAAGTCAGCACCGTTCCATTTCGGGCAACAAGACTTTCAGAAAGCATGGGGTAATCCCCAATCTCACGCAGCAAACCTATGTCGCGCCAATGTGCCGTGACCGGCCCGGATTGTTGCACTGTCGCCTTGATATATTCGCGCGCCGCGTCCGAAAACAAGGCAACCGGTCGTTTATGCTTTTGCATTGCCCGGACGCGTCGCAACCATGTACTGACATTTCCCAATTGACCGCCCACGACACACAGGCAATCGCTCAGATACTGGTCAGAGATGGCAGGCGTTGCCCGCACAATCAGGTCTGAACTGCTGGACACCAAGCCGGGCGTGTCCGACGTAATCTGCCACCGAAAAAGATCGCGGTTGAGAACATCATTTGCCGTCTGCAAAACTGCAATGATGGATGACAGCTCCAGATAGGCAAATTCCGCCTGAACAAAAATCTCGAAAGCTATTTGCTGTTCGGTCTTCGATTTGTCTGTGAGTGCTAACATTCGACGAGATCTTGTTGTTCTTTATCAGCGCGATAGCCCCTTTCAAGACCCGATCAATCTTTGGGGCAGCCGAACATCAATTGGCAAGGACCTAGTTTGAACCGATCGTGGGGTTGAAAGCAAGGAACAAGTCCGCAGGGGTCGTCGCGGCCATGCGTTTCCGATCGTAGTCGTAAAATCGAAACGCAGGGTCTGAACGACCCCGCGCCAAGTGATGCCTGGTCTACCTTGGTTTATGCCGCCGCTATCTGGCCTGCCTTTTCGACCAATACTTCTGCCTGACGGATCGAGGCATAGTCGATCAATCGTCCATCCAGCGACACAGCACCTTTCCCGGATGCCTCGGCCTCGGACATGGCGATAAGGATACGCTGTGCCTTGTTCACCTCAGCGTCAGATGGGGACATGACCTCGTTGGCCAATGCAATCTGGCTGGGATGGATGGCCCATTTGCCTTCGCAGCCCAGAACGGCCGCACGTTTTGCCGCAGCCTTGTAGCCGTCAGGATCCTGAAAGTCTCCGAAAGGCCCGTCGATTGGGCGCAGACCGTTAGCACGGGCAGCAACGACCATGCGGGCTAGTGCATAGTGCCACATGTCGCCCCAATGAGTCAGACGGCCACCATCAGCATCCGCGTCTGTCAGAACCGAATAATCCGGGTTCACCCCACCGATGATCGTCGTCCGCGCGCGGGTAGAAGCGGCATAATCGGCAACCCCAAAATGCAGGCTTTCATTGCGTTTTGAGGCGGCCGCGATCTCGCTGACGTTCTGCATGCCCAATGCAGTTTCGATAATGTGTTCAAAACCGATCCGCTTCTTATATCCTTTGGCATCCTCGATCTGAGTGACAAGCATATCAACAGCATAGACGTCTGCGGCGGTGCCTACCTTTGGGACCATGATAAGGTCCAGCCGCTCACCAGCCTGTTCGACCACATCGACCACGTCGCGATACATGTAATGGGTATCCAGCCCGTTGATCCGAACCGACATGGTTTTGGAACCCCAATCGATATCATTCAGTGCCTCGATGATATTCTTACGCGCCTGTTCCTTTTCGTCCGGGGCAACAGCGTCTTCGAGGTCAAGAAAAATGACGTCCACATCTGATTTCGCGGCCTTTTCGAACATACCAGGCTGGCTGCCCGGAACGGCAAGTTCGCTGCGGTTCAGGCGGGCGGGCGCCTGGTCGATGGAATGAAAGCTCATGGTTTGGGTCCTTCGTCTTTTGGTTCAGAGTGATCGGGGTTGGCCTCAGATCACGCGATCTCGGGGCGCGCGTCCGGCGAAAAAGTCGTTGAGGTTATCCAGAACGCGAAACCCCATCGCTTCGCGCGCCTCGCGCGTGGCGCTGCCCAGATGCGGCAGCATCACGAGGTTGTCGCATTGCAACAGGTCCGGGCTGATGCGGGGTTCGCCATCGAAAACATCCAGCGCCGCTCCGCCGATCATGTCAAACATCAGCGCCTGGATCAGTGCCCATTCGTCGATCACCTCACCGCGCGCGGTGTTGATCAGAAAGGCGTCGGGTTTCATCAGGCTTAACCGGCGCGAGTTGATCAGGTGCCGGTTCGCAACACCACCAGGGCAATGCAACGAAACGAAGTCACACTGCGGCAACAGATCGTCAATCGTATCTACCTGAGTTGCGTTGCATCGGGCCAGTACATCCGGCGCAACCTTGCTGCGGTTGTAGACAATGATATCCATCCCGAACCCGTGGTGCGCCCGGCGGGCCATCTCTTGTCCGATGCGGCCGTAGCCGATGATGCCCAGAGTTTTGCCACTGACCTTGGTGCCCACCAGATGTGTAGGCCGCCATCCGGTCCAGTTGCCCGAGCGCAACTCACGCTCTCCCTCACCTGCACGGCGCGCCACCATCAGCAGCAACGTCATCGCAATATCAGCAGTGCATTCGGACAGAACGTCAGGCGTGTTTGTCACCGTCATGCCCAATTCGCGGGCCGCGGGTTCGCAGATGTGGCTGTAGCCGACCCCGTAATTTGCAAGGATCCTGGTTTGCGCCGCTGAAACGTCCAGTGCCTCGGCGTTCAGCGTATCTGTGACAGTGGGCAACACCGCATCATAGCGTTTCAAGGAATCCCGTATTTCAGCCGGGGACATGGGCTTGTCCCCGGTATTCAGAACGACGTTGTAATTCTCGGCCAACTGCGCCTCGACGGCAGCAGGCCAGCGACGGGTAACAAGAACCGAAGGTTTAGCCATTACGCAGCCTTTCCCATGACGCGGGCGATGGTTTCGCCGATAACAGCGGGATTTTCAGCGACCGTGACGCCGGCTGCCGAAAGGATTTCGACTTTCTCGGACGCGCTTTCGCCAAAGGCCGAGATGATCGCGCCCGCGTGGCCCATCGTCCGGCCTTTGGGTGCGGTCAAGCCTGCGACATAGGCGACGACGGGTTTGGTCACATGATCGCGGATGTATTCCGCGGCTTCGGCCTCCTGTGGGCCACCGATCTCGCCGATCATGGCGATGACTTCGGTGCTTTCGTCCTGTTCGAACCGTTCAAGGATATCGCGGAACGAAGATCCATTGATCGGATCACCACCGATACCCACGCTGGTCGAAATGCCAATACCCCGTTCCTTGAGTTGGGCCGCAGCCTCGTACCCAAGCGTCCCCGAGCGGCCAATGATCCCAACATTGCCCGGCAGATAGATATGTCCGGGCATGATTCCCAATAGCGCTTTACCTGGGCTGATTGTACCCGCGCAGTTTGGTCCGGTCAGAACCATGCGTTTGTCTTTTGGATACCGATACATGTAGCGCTTGACCCGGATCATATCCTGCGCCGGGATGCCATCGGTGATGCACACGCAATAGCGAATACCTGCGTCGGCGGCCTCCATGATGGAATCCGCGGCGAACGGTGGGGGTACGAAAACAAGGCTGGCATCCGCTCCGGTGGCTTCGACGGCCTGTTTGACGGTGTCAAAAACCGGCACACCCTCGACGGTTTCGCCGCCTTTGCCGGGGACAACACCGCCAACGACGTTTGTGCCATAGGCCAGCATGTCCTTCGTATGAAAGCGCGCCATGCGTCCGGTGATGCCCTGAACGATAACCCGTGTGTCGCGGTCGAGAAGAATGCTCATTACACAGCCCTCATCTTGGTGTTTTGGGACAGATCGTTGCGCCACGCGCCGACAGCGCGTTCTGCGGCCTCCATCAGAGTAGTGGCGCGGATGATCGGAAGACCGGATTTGGCCAGAATTTTCTGACCCTCTTCGACATTCGTTCCAGCAAGGCGCACAACGACCGGAATGTCGATCTCGATCTCGCGCAGTGCCTGCACGACGCCTTCGGCAACCCAGTCACAACGGTTGATCCCGGCGAAGATGTTGACCAGCACCGCCTGAACATTGTTGTCCGACAGAACCAGCCTGAACGCCTTTGCTACTCGTTCTGGAGACGCTCCACCACCGATGTCGAGGAAGTTTGCGGGCTCTCCTCCGGCCAGCTTGATCGTATCCATCGTGGCCATAGCCAAACCAGCGCCGTTCACGATGCAACCGATATTGCCTTCCAGCCCAACATAGGAAAGACCACGATCCGCCGCGCGGCTTTCGCGCGGGTCTTCCTGGCTTTTGTCACGCAGTTCAGAAATCTGGGGATGCCGGAACAGGGCGTTGTCGTCAAAGCTCATCTTGGCATCCAATGCCAACACGCGGTCGTCACCTGTGACGACCAGCGGGTTGATTTCAACCATCGTGGCGTCCAGTTCGCTGAACGCGGCATAGCAGCCCTGCAATGTCCGCACCATTTGCTGAACCAGACGCGGTTCCAGCCCAAGGTTGAAAGCGATCTCGCGCGCCTGAAACTCTTGCAAGCCGACGGCGGGTTCCACAATAGACCGCACGATACTGTCGGGGCGCTCGGCCGAGATGTCTTCGATCTCCATCCCACCTTCTGACGAGGCAACGATCATCACCCGCTGGCTGGAGCGATCCAGCACGAAGCCCAGATAAATCTCGCGGTCGATAGGCACGGCAGATTCGACATAAACACGGTAGATACCCTTGCCCTCGGGTCCTGTCTGATGTGTCACAAGCTTGCGGCCAAACAGATCGTGGCAGGCTTGATAGATCTCGTTTTCAGTGTTGCACAGCTTGACGCCGCCCGCTTTGCCACGGCCACCGGCGTGGACCTGCGCTTTGACGATCCACTTGTCACCGCCCAGTTCGCGCGCACGGTAGGCCGCCTGTTCAGGGCTGTAAGCCAATGCGCCCGACGGCACGGCAACACCGAAATTCGAAAGAACCTCTTTCGCCTGATATTCATGAATATCCATCTGCAATCCTCCCGTTCATGCAGTGTGATTAAGCCGCGATCGACGTGCCATAGCGGCTTTCGAGCAGCGCCTCGATTTCTTCGAATTCGACCTGACCGCCCAGTTCCCGGATGGCTTCCGCAAATAGACGCACGATGCGGCTGACAGCCTGTCGGTTGAGCTGATTGAGAATGCCAATACGAACCTGAACCGGCGCGCTCAGCGTCGGCCAGATGCCAAAGCCCTGTGCCCGGCAATGCTGCACCAATTCCATTTCGCGACCGGCCAGTTCCGGCGGCAAGTTGAGCACAACAAGGCTGGGCATATCCGAGGTCACCTCGCACCCCATGGCTGTCACGGCGTCGCGCAGCACGCGCTCGTGGGTCTTGTAGGATGCCGACCGTCTGGCCAGACCTTCCTGCAATGTCAGACGCAGGGACTCATGGAACGCGGCGACGGCGTATCCGGAATGCGTTCTGTGATAGGTCCCTTTTTCAACATCCTGACCGTCGACAATGCCCCAATGGCGCGCTTCGAAAATCGGATTGTGCACGTAAGTGTAGGCACCTGTGGTCTTGAGAGATCGGATAAAGGTATCCGTAAAACTGACCGGCGCGTAAGTCAGGGGCAGACAACAAAGCCCCTTTTGCGGACATGACGCCCAACCGGCGATCCCCGGATAGTCATCGATCGAAAAGTCATCCACACCCAGCGATGAAACTGCATCAATCAGACCCATTACACCGTGACGCTCGCACGCATCCGAGAACGCGCGCAGGTCGTTGACGCGACCAGATCCGGTTTCCCAATGCGCCATGAAAGCCCATTTGGGCTTGTGTTCCGCCAACGCGTCCTCGGCCATTTCACCGGTCACCGGCTGACCATGCGGGACATCAATCACTGTGACACTTGCTGCCTGAGGATCCAGCGGATTGGCGGCATGTTCCTCTGGTGTGGCCGCCTTGATCCGCAAAGTCAGCGCGTCGATCCCGGAGAAGGTTCCGTTGGCAAAGGCCACGACCTTGTCACCGGGCATGACGGCAGAGAACATGGTGTCCAGCGCGCTCCAACCTGTCCCGGCGACGGCGAAAGTATATGCGTTTTGGGTGCCCCAGACCTTGCGAAGCATGTGTTTGCATTCAACCATGCCCCTGAGAACATCGCCCTGCATGTGATCGGCCACGCCCGCGTTGGTGAAAGCTTGCAGAACACGTGCATCCGTATTGCCCGGCCCGGGACCGGCGGCCAAGGTCTCGGGGATCTCAAGCGGAGGGAAAATCTGAAATGTCATCGGTTGACGTCCTCGGCATTTGAAGGGGCATCTGGGCCCATTGGGTTGCATTGCCAATTAGGAAACGCGGACTTGCCTCGTGACACAACGTAACTTACTACTGCTTTAGGATGGCTATTTGGGTCGGAAATTTCCCACCCTTATAGGTAAAAATACAAAGGTATACCGAAATTTCACCTACCTATACGGGTAGTTTTTGCGGAAATTGGACAGAAATCAGATGGTTGAAACCGTACAGACACAGATTGACGTCATGCTGGCCGACAGCAATCCTCTGGTCCTGTCGGCCATGTCGGAGATCTTTGAACGCGACTCACGATTCTCGCTTGTTGCGACCTCGGCGACGGCCGAAGGCTTTTTGGGGACGGTGATGCGGGTTCCCGTGAAAGTCGGAGTTATCGACTGGAATCTTCCCGTTTTGGGTGCAGCCAAACTGATTGAGGTGCTACGCGAACAGGCCAATGCACCACGGTTTGTCGTTTACGGCGATACGTCCGGTGACGTTCCAAGACTGGCAATGCAAGCGGGGGCCGCCGGGTTTGCTGCGCGATCTGGCGAGGTCGAAGGCTTGCTGAAAACTTGTGCAGACGTCGCCGATGGCAAGATGGTGTTTCCCTTCGTTGACGTCCGCAAAATGCAGCAGGACCCCATCCAAAGCCTGTCCCGCAAAGAGCGCGCGATTCTCGAGGCTCTGGCACAGGGTATGTCCAACCGGGATTTATCGAAGGAGCTTCAGATTTCCACCAACACGGTCAAATTTCACTTGTCCAACATTTATGAGAAACTGGCCGTAAAGAACCGAACCCAAGCGATTGCATACTACTATTCATCTCGGTTGTCGCGCGAGTAAGCCAAGCGTTTCCCGGCTTAGCCGGCCATGAAAGTGCTGTTCAGATCACCGCTGAGACAAACGACCGGGTTCGTCGCCAGTCTCTTGCACCTGATCGGGTTGAAAAGATCTATTCCGGATTTCAGCACACAGTGTCGACGTCTAAAGACGCTGAACGTAAGAATACTGTGTCATTGTTCCAAAGGTCCATTGAAACCCGCGGTCGATCGAGCTGCGGCAACGTCAAAGATGCTCGCACGTTGCCGAAGTTTCTGGATCAAATTCCACCAGAATAGCCAATCGGCTCTGTCACGACCGAACTGTGCGCGGGTAATCTGGACTGAGACACAGCCTCAATGGTTGTCACTGTACATGAGGCATTTTGCGAGAAACGCCATTAGATCGGGTTGTTGATGTCCGGCAAAAACCGAAAGGTGGTCGCTGAAACTTTGAAATTGCAATCCTGTCAAGCCGGGCCTTTGCAATGGCCCTGCGCCGCAGGCATAGTCCTGACAAAGCCAGTCGCCAAAGGCCGAAAAGAATGGACAGGATCAAAGTAAATCTGATCGGAGCGGGCCGGGTCGGTCAGACATTTCTGAGCCTTCTCAGCTCTTTGACGGATTGCGAAATACAGGATGTCCTTAGTGCAAGTCGGAACTCGGCAGAAAACGCTGTTCAACGCGTCGGCGCAGGTCGGGCCGAAACTGACCTATCAGATATGCGGCCAGCCGATCTCTGGGTTATCGCAGTACCAGACACGCAAATCTCTCGCGTCGCCTCCGACCTTGCCGCGACGCAGACAGCGATAAAACAACGCCCCACAGTCTTTCACTGCAGCGGATTCTTCCCGGCTGATGAACTGGCCGCGTTGCGTAGGCTGGGCTGGCGTTTGGCCAGTGTGCATCCGGTCCTTTCCTTCGCTGACCCTGATACAGCGATAAAACAGTTCACGGGCACCCTGTGCGGCCTTGAAGGTGACGCCGATGCATTAGCTATCCTTCAACCTATTTTGGAAAGAATGGGGGCCGAGTGCTTTTCGATCCGCTCTGATGGCAAGAGCCTTTATCACGCGGCGGCCGTGATCTCGAACAACTTTGCCGTTGTGCTTCAAGCCATCGCGCGCGAAGCCTGGGCCGAAGCCGGGGTCAGGGCCGATGTGGTCCCACTGCTGAATGCAAGGCTTCTTGAAAGCACTGCGGAAAATGTCGTTGCTTTGGGACCGCAACAGGCATTGACGGGCCCGGCCGCGCGCGGAGATGAACGAGTCGTGACCACTCAGGGACGCGACGTGGCAAACTGGCACCCCCAGGCCGGAGAGGTTTATCGCACCTTAAGTGACATGGCCGGGTCTTTAAAAAAGACCGGTTCGACCGATGCCACCCTTAAGTTGTCAAAAGAATAAGCCGCATCGCTCGCGTACTGAGGCCCACGCAATTCAGTTGGCACCAGTTCGGGGTGTCTTCAACACAGAGATCCCCCTCTCCTTGGGTTGCCAGCATGGTACGAGCACGTCGACCCCCGACATCTAAGTCGGCCGTCACCTGTCGCAAAGGTGTGTAGTTTGCAGTCAAATGGCTGAGAGGCTGATCAGAACTATCAGGCACAACTGAAGGCGCACATTTCACTCCGTCTTCAGTGCTCGACAAACCCCGCTGAATCTCTTTGAACAGCAGCGTTATCCCAGTTTCGTCGATTCTTATTTGGCCCGAGGCGACCTGGCGGCAATGCCGACCGAGTGGCATTCTAGGGGGCACTAAGATCTGCGCATAACCTGACCGATACATTCGATACCGCTTCGGAATTCCTGTGATAGCCTCACAGCGCTCAGGGTCTTGAAACGGCACCGTACTCCATTTCATGAAGCCGTTCGAGGAAGGATGCATTCAGAATAATGATTGAGCGATCCTGAATCCGAATTGCGTCGGCGCGCTCCCACTCTTTCAGGCATCGATTCACGTTGCTGCGGGTACTGCGGACCATACTCCCGATATCGGATTGCGTAGCAAACGCCCCGATCCTGATCGCCTGCCGTCCGTCGACCGAGATCGGCTCGCCGATCTGACTGGCAACGCGCAACAAAGCTTCCGCAAGGCGCGCCGACAGGCTGTTCATTGTCAGACAACGCGTGGCGTCAACGAATGTTCGGAACCTTTCCGCGACCAGATCGCTCAGGGCCAGACAGGTCGACATATTGGAGCGGCTGAGCATGTTCAGAACATCTCTGCGAATGCGGTAGACAGTGACAGAATTCAGCGCGGTTGCGGTGCCTGCATATTGGCTTTTTTGGAATACACCCAACTCACCAAACGTGTCACCGGGGCGCAGAATAGCATAAACCGTTCCGTGTCAGGCTGCTCAGGCGGACATAACCATCGGCCAGAAAGTAAAGGTAGTTCGCGTCGTCTTATCGCTTTCAACGATCAAAAAACGACTTGCGTTGGTCTGTAATCAACTTAAACAGAAAAAATGAAATGCCACCAAAACCCCACCTTGCTTGAACTAGGAAACAGCCCTGTTATCGCGAAGGGAAACAGGCAATTCGTGTATGAACACCCATTTGATAAGGGGTTGCTGTTAAAGGTTCCACAACCTCATACGATGGATGCAGGTTCGAGGCTTGTAACCGACAAATGGTATGACCGGCTGTTCCGCAGAGCTACCGCTTTTAAGGGTTTCATGCGTGAGTTTGATGAAGCCTTTTTTCTGATGGTCCGCCATCAGGAAAGCCCGGACGTTATGCCCGTTTGCAGGGTGTTTGGCACTGCACCGACAGACAAGGGTCTGGCGCTGGTCTATGAACGCATTTCTGATCCGGATGGCCAGCTTTCCCCAAGTCTGTCTCAGTTAATAGCCGAAGATCGTCTCACCCCTCAGCATTTGAGCGATCTCAATAGACATTTTGAGCAACTGTCAGATGAACGTGTCATCATAAGCAACAAAAACACTGGCAATCTTGTCTATCAAACATGGCCCGACGGATCCGGGCGATGGGTTTGGATTGACAGCTTTGGGTCTAAACAAGTCATTCCTTTGCGAAGATGGGTTCGCAGTTACAATGACCGCAAGCTCGGCCAAGTTCGAAAAAAGTTCTTTGATTTGATTGGCGCCGCAAAAGGCTAATCGTCTGGCTAACCCAGTTGATCGGAGTCAACAGGTCCTTGTTTGGTTCGGGCGGGAAGGCGCCTATTCGGTTGGTGGCTTATGAAGCGAAGCCAAATCGACGCCAGTAGTTGGTCGCAGAGCGGGTGTTACTAGCTCAGACCAAATGCCTGGCCCATGCGCGTCCGACGACGCTCGATGGACTTGCGGAATGCTAAATCAGAAACCAGCGTCAGCGGAAACAGCACTCGTTCGCCCAAACCATCGATAACGACCAGTTTCCCATCGCGTTCTTGCGCCCGCACAATGTTTTCAAAACTCAGGTCGCCCACGATAATCCGGCCACGTTCAAGGTCGTCCATGAGTTCCATAAACTCACCGTGCAGCTGTTTGCGCTCTGACAAATCATCGCCCAATGCGGCCCGTTCAGACTCCAGCGTTGGTGCCAAATCACCATCTGGGCCGGTCATCTTTTCGACCACCAGTGCTGGTCCTTGAGATGTCGCAGCATACCCCATAAAATCCGCAAGGCGTTCAATCTCGGGGCAGCCTCGAGTCAGCGCGGCTAAGTATTCGTTTGCTTCCCGGTTCCACTGACGGAGGTTGCCATAGCGTCTCTCGGCATAACGAGGAATCACGTGGTTGCGCACCGGTTCATCCACCCTGACTTTCAACAGCGCGCGCTCAACAAACGGATGCTGATAAATCTCGTAGTTGCGGCTTCTTCGCATTGGCCGAATTTTACTTAAGTCTATCATGTTGTTTTGCCGATCCTAATAAAGAAGATCACTGATTACAGTGATCCTCTCAAACCAAAACCTCCAATTAGTCCTTTTCATTATTGAGGACAACCAGATGTCGAAACCAATTGTTTAGTACTGGCATCTGGTGGACCGAATCGAGAAGGAATCGAGACGATTCTTAAGTCCAGATTTTGCAGATTTTTCGTATGGAGCGAGGCGACTTGGTGTTTTCAATCGGTGACGCAAGTGTAGGCATCATGGATTTCAGTCAAGTTCGAGCGAAGCTGGTTGTTGCAACTGGCTGCCATTGACGGTCAAGGTGGTGTTGATATGGCAGGGAACCGTTTCGAGCAGGTGCTCCAGAAAAGCTCAAGCTTCCTTTGTGTTTACGATTTCCACCAGTTGACCCGCAGCAAAGACGCAGGTCCGGTCAATGGCCAAATGTTTGTAACAGATCTCTTAACGATACCGTTCGACCGGTTCCTGAGAAGATGTGCGATTGGCCGCTAAATTCATTGTACCGTCTCTCATTCCAATGAAAATTCCCCGCCATCACACCGTGGGATCAAACACCTAGACAAATCCCCCTGCGCATAAGAACCTGTGACCAAACAAAAACAGGGAGAAGATTGATGAAACTGATTGCTGGCCCAGCTCTGGCCTTACTTTTCTCAACAACCTCGGTGCTTGCTGCGGACGATGGGACCTGCGCCAAAGGCAAGACCCTAACAGAGGGCACCCTGACAATCGCAACAGGTAATCCGGCCTACTATCCTTGGGTAATGAATGACGCGCCCGATAGCGGCGAAGGATTTGAAGCTGCCGTTGCTTATGCCATCGCCGAAAAAATGGGCTTTGGCCAGGAAAATGTCACCTGGGTTCGCACAAGTTTTGACGAGGCGATTCAGCCCGGCGCAAAGAACTTTGATTTCAACATGCAGCAGTACTCGATCACGCCCGAGCGCGAAGAAATGGTTGATTTCAGCCTGCCATATTACACCTCGGCCATGGCGGTTTTGACAACCCAGAACGTTGTCGATTCCGGTGCAGAAGCGACGTTGGACGGCCTTAAGGATTTGAAGTGGGGCGCTGTGGCCACGACAACCGCGATCCCGATGCTGAACGACGTGATCCAGCCGTCTAGTGAACCGCTGCTTTACAACGACAATGCTGATGTGAATGCGGCCATCATGGCTGGCCAGATCGATGCCGCAATTTATGACCTGCCTACGGCACTCTATCTGTCGGCTGTCGTGGTCGAAAACGGTGCATTGCTTGGCCAGTTCCCTCCGGGGCAATCCGAAAGTCCTGATCAGTTCGGCCTTTTGATGGAAGAGGGCAACGCCTTGAAGGAATGCGTCAACGCGGCCATCACAGAATTGACCGAAAGCGGCGAGCTTGCCGCGATTGAAACCCAATGGCTGTCCGAGGCTACAGGTGTGCCGGTCATCGAGTAAATGGAAGAAACATCATTGCAAAAAGACTCGGTTGAGCACTCTGCCGCGACGCCAACGCGTCGCGAGGTTTATGAAGCTGAGGTACGGCGTCGCTCAAATCGCATCGCGCTGATTTCGGTGGTCAGCGTGGCTCTTGCCATCGTCGTCCTCGTCCCGCTCGCCCCAGGTTGGGAGGCCGTACAACGCTCGTTTTTCAACGGCCGGGTCTTCGCCGAGACGTTTCCTGGATTGCTCGAAGCCTTTCTGATGAACGTGATGATTTTTGCCTGGTCTGCACCGCTTATCGCGATCACGGGTCTGGTTATCGCGCTGTGTCGGGACACGCGCGCACCAGCACTTTTTCCGCTGCGGCTTTTCGGCATTGCATATACGGACATCTTCCGCGGCCTGCCCGTGGTTCTTGTTATCTACATTATTGGCTTTGGCGTGCCCGGGTTGGGCCTGCCGAGGCCCTGGAACAGCCCCTACATTTGGGGCACGCTGGCGCTGGTTTTGGTCTATTCGGCCTATGTGGCCGAAGTGATCCGCTCGGGCATTGACTCTATCCATCAGTCGCAGCGATCCGCCGCGGCCTCGTTGGGGCTAAGCGATCAGGACACCATGCGCTATGTGGTCCTGCCACAGGCCATACGAAACGTCGTTCCTGCAAATATGAACCTGTTCATCGCTTTGCAGAAGGACGTGGCGCTTTTGTCCTTTATCGGCCCGGTTGAGATTTTCCGTCAGGCTGGTGTTTACAAATCGCTCTATGCCAATTTTACGCCTTATGTGGGCGCAGCGCTTATCTTTCTTGCGCTGACCATACCAGCAACGCGGTATGCGGACTACCTTATGAACAAGCAGAACAGGGCCCGTACATGACAGCGAAGCTATCCTTGCGCGGGGTGCGGAAACGGTTCGATGATCACGAGGTATGCAAGGGCATTGACCTGGATGTAGCTGAGGGCGAGATGGTGTGCCTGATTGGCGCCTCAGGCTCTGGCAAATCCACACTCTTGCGCTGCATGAACCTGCTTGAACCCATCGATGACGGCGAGATCTGGCTGGACGGGAAAGACATCTCTGAACCGGGACTTGACCCACAGCCGGTGCGTCAACAGATCGGCATTGTGTTCCAGAGCTACAACCTCTTTCCTCACATGACAGCGGCAGAGAACGTAATGCTCGCGCCACGTCGTGTACGCGGGCTGAGCAGAGATGACCTGCGCCCGAAGGTGACCCAGCTTTTCACGCGCTTTGGGCTGGGTGACCGGATGGAGCACTATCCAGACCAGCTATCGGGCGGTCAGCAGCAGCGGGTGGCTATCATCCGCGCGCTGGCGATGGAGCCGCAGATCATGTTGTTTGACGAGATTACAAGCGCGCTGGATCCCGAGCTGGTAGGCGAGGTTCTGGACGTGCTGAGGGACCTGCGAAAGCAGGGTATGACCATGGTACTTGCCACCCACGAAATGGGCTTTGCACGCGAGCTGGCGGACAAAGTGTGTTTCCTGGACGCCGGACGCATCCTGGAGCAAGGCCCGCCCGAGGTGCTCTTTTCCCAACCAAGCGAACCGCGCACCAAGGCATTCCTGTCGCGCGTGTTGTGATACCGCGGATATCGTGCAGCGTCACGCCTGGGGCCTATGTTAAACAATGTACCGGTATTCCAAACCGATGCTCATCTGCGTTTCCCACCCACGTCCAATTCGTAGGTTCTGCCAAGGCAGGCGGCTTAAATTACATGAATGAAAAGCCTATTTTGCGTGACACAATATCGACACGCTATCGATCAGCGTCAGCGGATTGTTAGCCAGTGCTTGCACTAGGATTTCACGTTCACCAGACAAGGCATAGTTTCGAGGCTGAGGCATGCACAATGGAAACCGACCGACGCACGCCAGTCCTTCATTCTTGATTGTGGAACCAAATTCTCAGATTGGCAGCGTCTAAGTGACGGGATCGGCGCGGATGACTGGTTTTGCGACCCACAAGCGGCTTATCAAAATGCACCGTCGAAACCACTCACAATAGGCTACGAAAACAGCTTCGAAGATCGAATGACCCGTCGGCGCTAAAAAATCGATACTTTGTCATCCCATCATTTCTAAGCCGTGCAAATGTTTCGGTTACGGAACATCTGCAGAAGTCTTCGAAAGCAACCCGATGGAAACACTGAACTGGATGACCCGACAAGATACGTCCGAGATCGCGCTTCAACGTGGGTTCACGTGAATTTATCTGAATGAATTGGGGTTTTCACCCTGCCGACCGGGCAATTCGCAGTTTGTTCAGAGGCTACAGTGCAGCTGTCCAGACCCGGTAACGCCCCTGCCCCGTTACCTCTCGGATCAAACCCCGGTTCATAAAACGGTCGATATTGCGTTGCACCGCAGCGCGCGAAGCCTGTGTCAGGGCCTCGGCCAGCGGTGCCGACACCATGGGCCATGCGGTCAGCGCGTCGATCAGGCGCGGTGGCGTGCGGCCGCTCAGGTCACTTGTCGCCTCGCGGGCGCGCTGATCCCAGGCGCTGACCCGATCCAGGTGCAACAAAGCCGCTAATATCGACTGCCCTGCCCCCCTGATCCAGGCCGCGAGTTTTTCCTGCGGCTCACCAACCCCACGCAACGCCCCCGGACCCGACAACGCCAACGGCATGAAGATCGCTCCACCCCGCCCCATCGACGCAGCATGTCGGGCTGCAATGATCGCTGCCTCAGTGTCCTGACCAGGGCTTTCCGAAAGGGCGCGCCAAGCATGAAACCCGATGGCTGCCTGCGTGACGGGATGCAAGCCTTCCACATTCTGCATAATCTCAGCCAAATCGGCGACGGCCTCTGGCATGTCTTCGATGCCCTGTGCCATGCGATCAAGAAACGCGGTCAGGCCAGTCGCCCAGCCGCCCTCTGATGGCCCAGCCCCTGCAGTTAGTCGGCGCACAGCCCAGCCTGCCCGGAACATCGCCTGGACATCATCGCCGGTTGCGCCAATCCGTAATCCCACCCACAACGCAAGCCGGTCGACACCGATCCTATCCCCTGTCCACCAACCCAGATCAGACACATCCATCAGCGCCAGCCGGTGTCCCCACCCGGTCGGGCCTGCGCGCAAACGTTCGTCCAACGCCCCGAACGTGGCCGCCAGTTCGGCCAGTTCATAAGACAGCTCGGCCTGGGCCGCACGCCAGTCCCTTGGATCAAACAGCAGGCGGCGATCGACCACCGGACCGGGCGGCAGAAAAACATCCTGCGCCAGGTCCTCATCCGGGGGGAGGAACCAAAGATCATCATCCTCAGGCGGATCTGTGTCATAGATGCTGGGAGGACCAACCACATCGTCGTCGTCGTCCGGGTCCGGCATCACAGGTTTCGTCGTCATGCCCGCTATATTTCGGACATTTCGTGCGGTTCACAAGACGTATTTCGCCCTGCCCCCGGTTAGCCGGCGAATGTTGTCGTCAGAATGTCCAGTTGCTGGTCAAGATCGGTCTGCTCGCTGCTGCCGATCAGCATATAGCCATATCCATCCTGCGCCCATGTCGCAGTGGCAACACCACTTATCGCCGCAAGTTCGACATCCTTTGCCGGCGCACCTTCACCCTGACGGATCACACAAAACGCCAGCGGCTGACCCTGATCATCCGCGAAGACCACCTGAATCAGAGGTTTCCCCTTAAAAGACAGAACCTGAGCACGTTTCAATTCCAATCCGGGCAGCGTCTCAAGCGCATCCCGGTTAAGCGACCGGCCCAGCTGTGCCTCAGCCCGCGCAAATTGCGCATCAAGCGCAACCGGAGAATTGTCCAACGATGCAATCGTGTCCGGCGAATAAAGTGACTGGTAGATTGCCGCCTGTTCGGCCCACCCCATCGGCTCGGGGCGTGTGGCCCAGAAAGTTGCGGACACGGCCACGATCGTCACTGACGCCGCAACTGCCATCAAGCGCCAGGGGCCGCCCGAGGTGCGGACGGTACTGACCGGCATTGGTTGCGGCAATTCAATCTGTGGCGCGTCTGCAGGAATGTTTTCGAACACTGATTGAACCACAGGTGCCAGCAGGTCCAGTGTCATCAGGCGTTGTTCCAGCGCAAGATCGGTCTCGATCGCCGCTTCGATTGCGGCGGCCTCGGCCGCATCCGCATTGCCTTCCAGATACGCCTTCAGCGTCTCGTCGGAAAACTTCATTTGCCACTCCGTCGAACGGTGTCTGCCGCATCATGCTGCATCACGTTTTTCAGTTTCTGCCGGGCGTTAGACAACCGGCTCATAATAGTCCCTATCGGAACCTCCAGCAACGCGGCGGCCTCGCGGTAGCTATATCCCTCAACAAACACAAGCATGACTGTCTCCCGCTGCGCTTCTGGCAACTGCATCACTTGTGTAAACACCTCAGCGGCGAAAATATTCGTTTCTGAATCCGGTCCGACCGAAATTAATTCGGCTTCGGGCGTCACGGACAGCGCTTGGGCCTTGCGCACCGAGCGTGCGCGCACCTCGTTCAGCCAGATCGAGCGGCAGATCGTCATCAGCCAACTGTCCAACCGATCATGCGATGTGACCTGATGATGACGCTCCAACGCTCGCAAACACGTCGATTGCAAAAGATCATCTGCAACGTCCGACGCCCCCGATAGTGCAAGACCAAACCGCCAGACCCGCTTGGAATGCGTCTGGATTGCGCCGCGCACGGCCTGTTCGGAGTTAATTTCGGGACTCATCGAATAAATCGCGACCTGTGTGTGTTTGTCATTCACGGACCGGGCCCGCGTGGTCAGGACTGACATACAAGATGGAGGAAGGAAATGAAACTTCTGTTGAAGGCGGTCACAATCGCGTCGACAATTGTTGCAACCCCTGTTCTGGCACAGAACTGGACGCTGGACCCTGAAGGCTCGCAACTGGCTTATGGTTCGATCAAAAAAGACACCGTAGGTGAGGTCAATTCTTTCACAAAACTCTCTGGTCTTGTCAGCCCTGATGGCAAAGCTGAGATTGAAATCGATCTTTCCTCGGTTGAGACCAATGTCGATATCCGCAACGAACGCATGATCGAACACGTATTCCGCAATGCCGGCACCGCGTCGCTTGTCGCAGAGTTCGATATGCAGGAGGTTTCGGCACTTGCAGTAGGCGAAACCACGACAGTCGATGCCGAGGCGGTTTTGTCCCTGGTGGGCAGGAATATCGAATTTGATGCCGAGATGTTTGTTGCCCGGCTATCCGATACCTCTGTGATGGTATCCACCAATGACATGGTGTTCATCAGCACGGAAGACGCAGGCGTAAACGCGGGTATCGACAAATTGCTGGAATTGGCCGATCTGCCGAGCATAACCAGAACCGTTCCGGTCACGGCGCGATTTATCTTCAAGTCGGAAAAACAAGAGGCCGCAGCCGCGCCAGTGTCATCTGTTGCAGTCGCCGCTGTCGATGGAGACATCAAGGCGGGCAAGAAAGTGTTTCGCAAATGCAGGGCTTGCCATCAGCTGAAACAGGGTCTGCACGAAGTTGGTCCATCGCTTTTCGGAATTATTGGTGCAGCCGCTGGTCAGACCCCGGGATACAGCTACTCGAACCCATTGCGACAGTCTCGTACCGTTTGGACAACCGACACGCTGGCTGCCTTTCTGGCTGATCCCAAAAGTTCCATCCCCGGAAACAGGATGCAGTTCTCTGGCCTGAGAAACGCCAAAGACATCGCAGACGTCATTGCCTATCTTCAATCTGAATCGCGGGGGTGACCCCCGCCCCGGTAAAAACCGGGTTTCCATTGTCCGCAGTGCCACGCTATCCATTGTGCAACTCAGACAAGGGAGACGCGCGGCATGAGCGACACGGTCACACTGACACTGGACGAGATCCGGGACCTCAGCCTGTCCATCCTGGCCAAGTCGGGGTTTGGCCCGGAACATGCGGCGGCCATTGCCGATGTATTGACGACCTGCCAGATCGACGATTGCCAATCTCATGGGTTGTTCCGCCTGTTCATGTGCAATGACACCATGAAGGCAGGCAAGATTGACGGGCATGTGGCCCCGGTTGTTGCGCCTTCGGATAATGCCATTGTTCGTGTTGATGCGCGCGGCGGCATGTCTTTGCTGGCTTTCCGTGAAGCGTTGCCTGTGCTTATCGAAAAGACCCGCACCCACGGCATTGCTGCAATGGCAATCAATCACTGTTTTCACTTCTCGGCCCTTTGGCCCGAAGTGGAAAGTCTGTCTTCAGAAGGTCTGGCCGCGATGGCGATGGTGCCCAGCCACAGCTGGGTCGCACCGGCTGGGGGAACTCGGGGCAGTCTGGGTACGAACCCTTTGGCTTTCAGCTGGCCGCGCCAGGGCAAAGATCCGTTTACTTTTGATTTTGCGACCAGCGCCTTTGCCCGTGGTGAGATCGAGCTCTATCGCCGGGCAGGCAAGCCCCTGCCCGAAGGCGTGGCCATAGACAAGGACGGCAATCCGACCACCGATCCGCAAACTGCGATGGAGGGCGCGATGCTGACCTTCGGCAGCTACAAAGGGTCTGCCCTGTCGATCATGATCGAGCTGTTGGCTGGTCCGTTGATCGACGACCTGACCAGCCTCGAAAGCATGGAATTTGCGGAAGGCCAAGGCGGAGCGCCCTATCATGGCGAGGTCATTCTGGCCTTTGACCCCGCACAGTTCAGCGGTGGTCGTGCTGCAGCAAATGATGAGCGCGCCGAACGTTTATTTACCGATATCATCGATCAGGGTGCGCGCTTGCCGTCGCAAAGACGTTTCGCGGCGCGCGCACGCAACACGTCCCGCGGTTACGTTGAGATCGCAAAAACCATGCACGACGATTTGCTGGTTTTGGCCGAACAGGCTTAACGGCTTCGATCGTCTCTTTCCCTTGGTGGAGCGGCTGGCCAAGAAGTGCCTCCCAAATGAATTCAGGGGGCATCCTTGGACCGCATCGCCCGCACCATCGCCACCGAAATCAACGCCCGCCCTGAACAGGTCGCTACAGCGAATGGCGGAAAATCGGGCTGCGCCCGCAGCATCACGATTGGCTACTGGATGTCGGCTGCGATCCCCCAATTTTTCACCAAGCGTTACTCTTCTAAAAGTTCACGAATATTGGCATCTAACTGAGCCGTGAAACCTTTGTCATTGCCTGGGTTGGCAGCGCAATGACCCCAAGGGGAATTGTAAGGGCGGAAGATGGCGCGAGGTATGTGGTGGGCCTCAAATTCATTGTCCTCTGGAGGGAAATAGAGGTCCTGAGTACAGGGCATCAGAATGGCACGAGCCTTGATGGCACTCAGCGCCAGTTCGTAATCCCCATTGTAAAGCGGCCCGGCTGAGATGTCGCCTGCCTGCCATGTGGCAAGCTTGGCCAGCAGATTGTTTGCATCCCAGCCCTGCACATGGTCCTGTTCCCAATCCTGCATCAGCTCTTCAATCGATTGGAATCCCAGCTGCCGATATAGCCCCTCGCGATAGAAGGTCTGAGAGAAGGCCCAGCCTGCGTAAACCCGGCCAAAGGCTCTAAGCCCGGCCTCAGGTGGGCTGTCATAATTGCCGCCGTTCCAACTCTGATCCGCGCAAAGGGCGGCCTTGACCCCCTCGAGGAAGACGAAATTATGCGGTGAGGTTTTGGCTGAGGCGCAGAAAGGCAGGATCGCCTGCACTATGTCCGGGTATTGCGCCGCCCACTGGTAGGATTGGCAGCCCGCCATTGACCAGCCCGCGACAAGGGCGATTTTATCGATCCCCAGGTGATCATGGATCAACCGATGCTGGGCAGTGATGTTGTCCCACATCTGCACCAAGGGAAAACGCGGGCCGTCCTGCGGCGCAGGCGCATTCGATGGCGACGACGAACGACCATTGCCGAACAGGTTCGGGCTGACGATGAAATGGCGGCTTGGATCAATCGCGCGACCCGGGCCAAAGAACCCCTCGTTACGGGAATTTGTGCCTGTGTAAAACGTGGGCAGAACGATGACGTTGTCACGGGCGGCCGACAATGTGCCATAGGTCTGATAGGCAAGCCTGGCATCCTTCAATACCTCGCCCGACAAAAGTGGAAGGTCGCCAAGCTCGTATATCTCAAAGTCCGACACCATCTGGTCATCTCCTGCCTCAGTAGAGTCGCAAATATTCCTGCACTTCCCAATCGGTGACCGATTGGTGATACCGCTCCCACTCGTCGTTTTTGTATTCGAGATATGAATTACGCATCACCGGACCCATCACATGTTCCGCCATGGCATCGCCACGCAAGGCCTCGATCGCGTTAAACAGGGTCCGCGGCAATCGGCGGATTCCGAGCTCGGCAAGTTCAGCTTCGGTCTTTGAATAGAGATCAAAATCCGTTGGTTCGCCCGGATCGGTCTTTTCTTTGATCCCCTTCACACTGCAGCTCAGATGCATCGCCATTGCCAGATAGACGTTCATGGTCATGTCGCAGGCACGGTTTTCGATGCAGTGACGGCTTTGCGGCAGGCGGAACTGGGCCGAGCGATTGTTGAAGCCATATGTGATATTGGTCGGAGCCCAGGTGACGGTGCCGCCTTCAAAACCTCCAACGCGCGGCACCAACCCGTTATAGGAGTTCACGGTCGGACAGGTGATCGCCGTGATTGCTTCGGCATGCTGCATCAGCCCGCCAACAGCCCAGCGGCTTTCGTCGCTCCAGTTGCCATCGGGTGTCTCAAAAATGTTTTCGCCGGGGCGACTTTCATGCTGCATCGACATGTTGATATGCGCCCCGGACCGCCAGTCCCCCACAGTTGGCTTGGGCATGAAGGTCACAAACAACCCATGCTGTTTGGCCACCTCTTTCAACGTGATGCGCAGAAAAGCCAACCGGTCAGACATTTCCAGCAGGTTGGTATAGTGGAAATCAAGCTCAAACTGGGAATATGCACCCTCGGCCACCACGTCATGCAGGTTCCATCCCAAACCTTCGATGATGTCGATCAGGGTTTTAAGGAATGGCATCGAGTCGATGGAATACTCAACATCATAGCCAAATGCCTGACGACGTGGACGAAGCCCATCTGCAGGGTCATCGTCAAATGCCTTTACCGGCTGCCCGGCGTCGTCATATTTCATCACGATAAACTCGGGTTCTACCCCGGCGTAACCAGTGTACCCTTCCAGCGCGGCCTCGTGCATGGCACGTTTCAGGGCCTGACGCGGGCAGACATTATAGGGTGCGTCTTCCCAGTAGAGATCCGAGAAGATGATCGCCATCGATGTGTCCCACGGACAGACGTAGACGGCATCGAGATCCGGAACCACCACCTGATCGCTGTCGGCGGGGCTTAGCTCGGGCACGTACGAAATCGAATGCACCGCGAATTGCGGGCCTTTTCCAAGGCATAGCGGTTCAAAATCACTCATTGGTACGGGTTTGGTTTTTGGAATACCGTGCAGGTCAATCCAGGCGGCCATCACGTATTTGACACCAGCCTCCTCCAGACGTTGCCGTACCTCTGCGATACGCGGGCGGTTACGCTCGACAGCGTCATGGAAAGTCTCGTAGTAGATGCGGGTGCTGGCATTATCTTTGGGCATTCGGCGTCCTCCCATCGAATGGCAATCAGATTTGGTTCACCGAGGGTGACCCCTCAGTGTTGGTGCTGGTTTCGGTTGTTCTGTCGCTCAGCGAAAAGGTGTTCAGCCGGGGACAAAATCGTCTGGGTCGATGCCCGGAACCTGCGTGATCCCGGCAAGCTGTTTCCAGTTGTGAGGGTAGGCGGCATAGAAGATCACGCATTTGCCGTCCGACTCGTAGGAAATGTGGTTGTCCTTGGGGACAAACAGCACGTCACCACGATTGCAAACATAGCTTTTGCCATCGCAAACAAGTCGGAACGTGCCCTCAAGGCAATAAATGATCTCGTCGCAGGTCAGATCCCAAGGCACCTTGATATTGTTCAGGACGTTGATGCCACCGCACATGGACTTGCTGAATTCGCTGGTGACCATCGGTTTGATGTAGGTGTCGCTGTCGCCCATCGAGTCGTAGCGATTTTGAACCAGATCGAATTTGAAAAGTTGAGGTGTGTCACCCATTTGGTCAGCCTTCCTGTGCCAGGTGTTTCAGTATGGATTCGTTCAATTCGACCTTGTAACCGTCAGGGTCCTCGCAAAAGGCGATGACCCTAGTGCCGTTTTTCATTGGCCCCGGTGGACGGGTGATGTTTACCCCCGCTGCAGCCAGCTGTTCGCACGCGGCATAAACATCCGGCGTTTCGATGCAGATGTGACCCCAGCCGTCGCCTTTGTCATAAGGCGTGCCCTGATCCCAATTGGCGGTCAGCTCCAACGTGGGAAATTCGGCCTCAGGCCCATAACCGATAAAGGTATTGGTGAATTTGCCTTCGGGGTAATCCGTGCGCCGCTGCACTTCCATACCCAGAATTCCGCAATAGAAGTCCAGTGACTTCTCCATATCTGTGACCCGCATCATCGTATGGGCCAGACGAAACCCTTTTGATATGGACTTGTTCATCGATATTGTTCCTTCTTTCTTAAGCACCGGCCACATCACGCTCGATCAGATCCTGAAAGGCGCGGACGCTGTCCTCCCAGGCGGGCGACAACAGCCCCCCATCCTCAGCAACCGGGGATTTGCGGCCCTCAAACATGCGCTCAACCATCTCGTGATCTTCCTTGTGGACATCCCACCATAGGTTTTTGAGGGCTTGTACTTCCTCGGCGCTCAGTTCCTGGCCTTCCGTTGTGTAAAGAGCTCGGTACTGGCGCATTTTTCCGGCACCGATGGGCACGTTCAGATAGACGCCCAGCTGATCCGGGAAATAGCGGCCCAGAATGAAATTGGGGTACAGCGTCAGATAGCGAGAGCTGACGCCCAGACTGCCGGATGTGCCCAATT
Source organism: Ruegeria sp. CDSC054 (assembly GCF_059610645.1). Lineage (NCBI taxonomy): Bacteria > Pseudomonadati > Pseudomonadota > Alphaproteobacteria > Rhodobacterales > Roseobacteraceae > Ruegeria > Ruegeria sp. CDSC054. The sequence goes on from NZ_JBXWOA010000003.1 coordinate 390,041, forward strand.
CTTCGTTCAGATCCACGGCGCTGCCGATGCAGTTGCCATCGATGAGCGTATAGTGGTTTTCCAACGGCTGATCGGTGGTTGAGGCATGGACAAACTGGACGTGGTAAGGCTCGATAAAGTTCTCCATGATCAGCTTCCAGTTGGTGCCAATCTCACCAAAGTCGAGCAGGCCAATTGGTTCCACTCTGGTGAAATCCATCCCCTCCAGCCGGCTGATCAAAGGCGCGGCATAATCTTCGAAATCAGGCGCGTTCCCATCAAGATTGACGAAAATCCAATCATGCCAGACATGGGTGCGCACGGGCTTCAGGCGGTGCGCTTTGATGTCAAACCCGTCGAACTCCTGCTTTCCGGTTCCGGCAAAATGCGGTGCAGCACGCAGGTGGCCATCCAGATCATAGGCCCAGGCATGATAGGGGCAGCGGATCAGCTTGCCGACATTCTTGGGCTTGTCGACCAATGTCATGCAGCGGTGCAGGCAAACATTGTGAAACACCTGAATATCGCCATCACGACCGCGCACCGCCAGCAGTGGCAAGTCTGCGCAGGTGATTGGATGTGCATCACCGGGATTGGCCATCTGATGGGCAAAGCCGATGAACACCCAGTTCTTTGCCAGGACAGTCTGGCATTCCCTCTGCCAGAACTCTTCGCTGCGATATGCCCCGGCAGCCAGCCCGTGCTGAGGCCCGCCAACGGCCTGCGCTCTTTCCTCGGCAATTGTCATTTGTCCTCCCTTCGACACTGCCACCAGCACCCGCCTGTTCAACGGTATGCGCATGGTTTCCACCGTTTCTCGCGGTCTTCCTACTTGCCGGCTCTGTCTCGCCGCGCCGGGACTTGAGGTTTTGACTGCGAATATCGAATTTCTCGTCCAGTTTTTTCCGTTTTTCGCGACTAATTGGAATTCTGAGGCAAGAATCAGAAATAATCTGGTCAAAAAACGGCATAGTGGTACGAATTTCGCATAGCGGGATCGTGTGGATTGCGAAAGGCGCAATTCCAACGGAATTTTACAGAAAATCTGGCAATCGACTCGCGTCACCGTCCTTGGAATCTAGGGTGTCGAGGGCAATGGATGTCGTTTTCTGCACTTCCCGCCACAGAATTCACAGGGGAGAATTGCGGATTTCGATGTCCTCACCTAGTCTCAGCTACGAATGCAGCAATCGAGCATCGGGTATATGGCAGTCAAAAAGCAATCAAACTTGCGGGCCACCGCACAGAGCATTAGGTCCCCAAAGGATGACTTGAACCAGCAGATCATCCGGCTACTGCAGCAAGATGGTCGAATGGCCTTCTCTGAGATTGCGCAGCAGTTGAATGTGTCCGAAGGAACCATCCGCAACAGGGTGAGCGGGTTGCGAGACAACAACATGTTGCGGATTGTTGCGATGTCGGATCCTGTGGCCACAGAGTACACAACCGACGCGATGATTGGGTTAAATGTGGCTGTTGGCGTGACACCACGCCAAGTGGCGGAACGGCTTGAAAAGAACCCAAGGGTAGTTTTCATCCTGTGGGTCGCGGGCCGTTATGACCTGATTATCGAACTCGTCAGCGACGACGGTGACGCACTAAAGGAATTTCTTGAACATGAAATCCACGCGAGTGACGATATTGCCAAGGCCGACGTTATGCCGGGGCTGCAAAATTTCAAAAACCAGTTCCTGCTGAAGCAGGGTGTGAGGGAATGACTAGGGAGCTGTCCACAGATGGCAATGCCGACGACACATAGTTCTGCCAACAGCGAATGAACTCATCCATTTTCGCAGCGCGTCCTTCATCCAGAATCCAAACCGATTTCATTGGTCCTGACGTCGTTTTGGCAAAATCGGCGCTGATTTGTAGATCAGACGCCGAAGACGACTGTTCCTGTTGATCTGCCACGTGGCGGTCGCGGATACCGTTCATCGCCACGATGTGAGGGCCGGATTTCGGAGCCCCCGCGAGATTGTTCGCACCCCGAAAAAGCGGATCGGTGAACCAAGCGGAAAGGCGACGACCGGAAAAAACCGCTGTCGCAAGTTCGTATCGAATCGCAAAATATGTTAGGATTTCTCATCAAGAACGCCGGTCTATTAACCTAAATTCTTCAACCAGTATTAGTTTATCGTCGCATCTCTCCACTTGTTCTTGGAGGTCATATGTCAGCCGATTCAACACTTTACAACTTTGCCGTAGAATTCTTGCGAAACCAGGACGAGCGGCCCAACACACCAGATACCGTTCCCGATTCCAATGTCCTGGACGTGCGGCGTGCAGCGCTGGCAGGGTCGAGCGAAGCCTTCGCTGCGGCGCTTTCAGGGGCTGCTCCGGCGGAAATCAGCGTAACCGAAGCTGAGGAAGGGGCTGCGGCCCTTCGAACACTTTACGTCGGTAGCGCCCAGGATCGCGACACGCTTGCAAGTCTTGCAGAGCACGGGCTTTCTTGGGACCGGATCGACGGCGCGGAGAGAGTACTGCGCTCCGGCTCCGACCGCGTGGTGGCGGTGCGCCGGGTTCCGATCTTCAGTACGCAACTGAATGACGCTCTTCCGGCCTGGACCAGTGGCTTGGCGGCCGAAGCGGTCATCGGGCCAGTACGTGATGCTTTCGGTCGTGACATTTGGATCCATATATTCCGGATCGTCCGCCAGGTCCGATTTGTCCGTGCCCCCGGCGGTGTCCCGTTCCTAAGCGTCCCGCACGTCCAGTTTGCCTCAGTGTTCCATTCCGCCGCACAAGTCGATCATGACCTCGCGGGCGGCAGCTTTTGGATGGCAACGAACCTATTTGCGACTGTGGCTGGCGACACCTACACTGGCATCCGGATCAAAGGCGGCTCGCTGTCTTTTTCTTCACCGATTGCGGTCAATGGCGACGAGGTCGTCGTCCCGACCAATGTCACCTGCAAGCTCGATATCTTGCTGGATCCGCCCGCGCGGAGCACTTCGGGCGTCCCATTGGACCACGCCGGCGCCGACGCGCGCGCCTCAATCTTCGATCCACCAGAAGCCCTGCAGATCGTCATTGGCCCTGGCGGCAAACAGATTGAAGCGACGGCAGACGCCACCATTGGTGCCTTCGGTGAAGAGGTGAAATTAACGCCTGCGCAATCCGCAGCACAGTACCTGCCGGAATTCAACCGCCTGTTGGTGCCAATGACCCCAACCGAAACGGAGTTCACGGTCACCGCCTCTGATGCCAAGGACTTTGCGATCGCGGGCGAGGCCCCGATCACCGGCGGTGGCCTTGCACTGCCGGCCGCGCGCATCGACCCCGCGCTTTTGGGCGAGGCCGCGGGAGTCGGCGCATTGATGCTCCGGATCGACCCTGGACTTTCGGCTCAAATATCTTCTGAAACTGCGCCCGGACAGCTTGGGCTAACCACTTTGATGGTCGATCAGGAGCGACTTGCACTCACCGCCCTGCAAGCCGAACAGGATGGTCGCCGCACACTGATCGAGATTGGCGACGTGACACCTGCGTCACGCGCTGAAATCGGGCGCGCGACCCAAGGTTCGGTGCGTTACTTCGCCCAGACTGGCGGGCAGGAGGCCGTCCAGTATGTGGCCGATGTCAGCCTGCGCCCGGACCTTCCGCGCGATGTCGCAGGCGATCGTGTGCCGCTACGCTTACTGGATGCGGTCGTCATCATCGCTCAGATTGGGAATATCGGCGCGCTCGCAATCTATGGTCGAGACCGCGGGGACAGGCGACGGTGCTTTCAGATAAAGAATGGTCTCCTGCGCACCAACGACCCGATCAACGCCCTTCTATACGGCTTTTTCGATGGCGAGCGCATAAACTCCGGCGCCCTTTGGGCAGGCTACAGGCTGGAGGGGATCGTACCTACACTGCCTGACCCTTATGCCGCCAACGTCGGTATCCGCGACACGTCCGAGAAACGGGGCGCTCAGCTTCTGATCAGCCGGTTCGCCGTCCAGCCAGGCAGCCGGACACTGGACTTTTTCCTCCCGGGCCCAGCGCCTGTAGCGGCCCCCAACGATGGCGACACCGGCGCATCCATGAACCTACTGTCGAACTCCGTTGCGGCTGTTGCCTCGGTCACCGACATCTCCATCGCCGCGCGTCCCAACACCGCCGCGGCCGCCGCTGATCCGAGTTGGGGGAAAGCGCTTGGCGATGCGCTGGACTTCGAATTTGTCCCTAAGATCACCCTTCTCGATGTCTCCAGTGGCGCGGGCCAGTTTGGTGTCGCGCTGCGCCCACCACGTGGCCCGCGCGATCCTATCGGAGTTTCCAGCACTGCACCGACGACTGCAGTTAGCCAAGTCGTCGCCATTGAGGACCTGGCTTTCGAGGTGGATCCCAATTGGATGGTGCTGCTGACCCTTCCTGCGGTTCAATGGGAACCCGCGGTCGTCGTTCCGCCGGAGCCTGCGGACGCTATCGCCTTTCCCGAACGTGTGGTGTTTCTCAATTCCGGCGTCCCCGCGGTCATCGACCTGCCCGACGGGGACCGCGTACCATTCGCACCGGTGCCCGCCTATGACACGATCCTCGACCGGCTCCGCGGCGACACCCACCCGTCTAGCCGGGCGCGAGTCACCCTCCCCTTTGGAATGATCGCCTCCGCTCGATTGACGGCGCCGACCGATACCGAACGCGGTGTGCGGGTGCAGGAAACCCGCCCGGAGGCCCCTGATGACATGCAAGGCGCCCACCAGCTTTCGCTGCGCGCGCGGGACCGCACGCTCGCAGGTCGCCAGACCCCGGCCATGCCCGGCCATACGGTGCAACTTCCCGTTGCCGTGCCTGCGGATGTACCCGGCGCGCCAGTCAGCATCCTGGGAACCAGCGCGACGAGCATCTTCAACTCTAGCCTTGGTGCTGGTTCACCCAGCACTGCGCTCGTCCCCGTCACGCGGCTCGACCTTTCGGGCTATGGCGAAAGCATCTTCAGCAAGTGGAACAACCCACTGAACGCCACAACTCAGGTCGAGAAGGTCGAACTGGACGTGCCCGTCGGACGCACCGCGCGGGAAGTCGTCACCGTCAAATCGGTTCTGGTTCCCTACGGCGTGCCTGTTGTGCGCACGATCACGCTTCAGCGTAAGGCAGACGCCATTGTCGGTCGCAGCGACACCGGCTGGGTTGCGGGCGGCGATGGCCTGTATGACTTCCCAGGTCTCGGCCTGATCACTCATCCCGGAGTCGTAAGCCGGATCACAAATGTCACCGAGATCGCCGAGACCGGCCAGATCGTCACCGCCAATGGGCAGGATTTCATGGCCGTCTACTTCCAAGGCGATCTGGTCATGGATGGCGCCGACGCTCCTGTACCGGTCAAACAGCACCTGGGCTACGTGCGCATTACCGCCGACCCGCCGGCCTTCGACGTCGCCACCTACACCGACCTGATCAATCAGGTCGGGCCGATGTGCGGCCCTGTCGAAGCGGTTTGTGCCGTCGCAGGCGGAGAGCAGAAGATGCGTATGAACCGCGTCGGCATTGCTGTCGCGGGAACCGAGTTCGCGATGACTGCATGGGGCAGCCTCGTCTTTCCCGGCGGCGAATGGTCTGTGCTCGAGACGCTCGACGCCAGCGGCGCCCCTTCGCCGGTGCCTGAGGATGAAGGCTTGCCGCTGATCCGGCGCGGCGCAGCTGGCCTGCCGACAGGAGAACCTTACCGCTTTGCCGACCCCGAGGATCTCTTCGCCGTCAACCCGGCCAAGGATTACGGCATCCTGCACTCCATGGGGATGCAGCGTGCCTTCTTTCGCCGACCCCGGATCGAGCCGACCGAACCCAATCGCATCGTCTCGACCGAACGCCCGATCATCGCCGATCCTTTCGTCCTCGCCGACTCGTTGTCCATGTTCCCCGAGCAGTCCGACTGCATCCCCTTCCCGAGTGCCAACTTCGCATTGGTGGCTGATAGCGGCAGCTTCCGCCTTGACGGTCCCGGCACTTTCAATGCGGGGATCGGGCGACGCACGACCGCGTCTGCCGGAAGCGTGCAAAGCGACGTTGATTACACCAACTCAGAGGTCACATACGAAGTCGACACCAGTCAGCCAACTCAGTGGGAGTTCCGCCTAACCAACGCCACCCGCATCATGGCGCATACTGATATGGGCGATGTGATCACCACGGTTGCGCAGGTCAGCGCCCTTGGTGACCCAGACACCCGTTTCGAAGCGCCCGAACTCCGAATGGGCGGACCCGTACAGATCGTGCAGGACCTTCTGACAATCCTGCAGGAACTGGGTATCTCCGGCGAACCGGATGTCCGGATGGAAAATAAATGGAAATTCACGTTCGGAATGAAGGTTCCCTTCAAAACCAGTAGCGGTGCCGATCTTCAGATCCCGCCCTCACCGCTGCCGGGAGACATCATCTTTGCGGACACCGGCGTAGAAGTCCTGGTTACCTTGGCGAAGGAAAAGACCAAAGCGAAGTTCTCGCTCGGCGGCAAACCGATGTTCGCAATCAAGGCTGTTCCCGGCCTATACGCCGTCGCGATCATCAAGTTCTCGCTCATCATGTCTGTGAAGGACGGCACGACCTTCGTGGTCACTATCGGCTTTGGGATTGCCTACATGAAAAAGGTCGGACCGGGCGACTTCCTCAAGCTTAAGGGTATGGTTGGGTTCACCTTCATCGCCATTATAGGTGAAACCGTAATGGGTTGGGGCGGAGGGATTCTGCTACAGGCCGAGGCAGCCATCAAACCAATCATATCCGTCGCCATCCGGTTCGAGGCAATGGGGGCCCGACTACTCGCGCAACCGGGCACCGGCAACGAGACCGTGTTCTTCGTCTCGAAAGTTACCGTATCGATCGACATCTCGGTCTTCCTGGTCTTGAGCTTTTCCGCCTCCTGGGACGCAAAGATGGTTGAAATCACGCGCGGCCCCCTCGGCAAAGAGGATGCTCCAGATGTGCTGTAATAACCAAAAGGGGAGGATCGCCCCATGACTGCCGTGTCCCGCCTTGTGCTGCTGCCGTTCCTCCAGAATTGGGATGGCGCAAATCTCTCGCTACGTCTGATGGTGACCCCCCAGACCGATCCGACCTCGGCCCCCGCACCGGGCCTGCCACCCTATGCGACAACGGATTTCGACGTTGTTGTTCGCACCATCGCGGACCCGACGGTGCTGCCGTCACCGGCCAGCGTCGCCACCGGCGAGACTGCGATCACGTTGCCCGCAATGCCTCAGGCCGAAACGCTGTTTCAATCACTGGCGTCCGAGCTCCCCATCGACAACTCCGTCACGCCTACCGACCCACGCACCGCCTCGATCCGGATCATGAAGTACGCGCCACCGCCCTATCGCGAGGCCACAGGCTATGGCCAAGGTGCCAATCCCTTCCTTCTGACCGATGACACGTATCGCTGCGCGCTCAAGGCCGTTCCGCCAGCAGGCACGTCCATCGCCGATACGGCACCACCGTTGTCGTGGGGCCAGGTTCTGGCCGGCGTACTTCGCCAGCCTTTACTTGCCGAAGCCGTAGGTCTCATTCGCGCAATCGACATCCCCCTTCCTGCAGACGTCGTCTCACAAGGGGGCTGGGTCTATGTCGATCTCGCCCCCGGCAGTCCGTGGCAGTCGCTTGCCGGCATTCCCGGAGCGCTGCGTCTCTACGCCGCGCGGCTGTCCCCGCTATCGGGGCCACGCCCGCTGTTCACGGCCGTACAGTTCCCCGTCACAGCAGCACCCATCCCAGGCTACGACGATATCTTCGCCGAGGCCGTACGTTATGACGACGGCTTCGCCAAAGAGGTCTATGGCGCGCAACCGGCCTGGGCCGACCCCTTCGACGAGGACGGTGAGGACGAAGCGGAGCGTCCCGCGACAGAACGCGGCCTGCTTGTCGGGTGCGACGACTCGCAACTAGTCACCTGGTTCAACCGTCAGATTAGCCCCGGTGCTGCGCCGTTGGATGCGCCGATGGGCGTACGCGGCTATCGCATCGATGCCCGGGAAACCGGCAATTCAGACTGGGTTCCTTTGACGATGGGGGAAACCGCTCTTGTTCTCGGCGGCAATGACCTTGGTAGTGTTCAGGCCAACTTCCCCGTCGAGGTCGGACCGAACAAGATCCTCGGCGATCCCACTGCCAACATGTGGCTTCCCTCGTACTTTGCTGCCTGGAACGGCCGGCCGCTTGTGGGGGTCGACCGCTTCGCCGACCGGCTGATGGGCGGCGACGATGAACCTGAACCTGTCATAGGCGTGCCCCCCGATATCCCGTTGCGCTATGGCACCACATACGATCTGCGCATTCGACTTTGCGATCTTTCCGGCGGTGGCCCCGGCATCGAAACCGAGGCCCTGAACCCTGGCGCACAGCCTGTCTACACCGCAACGATGAAGCGCTACGTCCGGCCCGCTGGACTGCGTACGACGCCCGCCCTGCCTTCGGCAGCCGATCCCACCGACCCTCCAGCCTCGCTCACAGTTAGCAAACCCCGACTGCACTACCCCGCGTGCCTCGTGGCCGGCGGAACCGAGGCCGAGCTTGAGGCAGATATGCCCCAGGCCGCCGCCGAGCAGCGCGCACCTGGCCTTCCGGACCCAGATGTGGACATCCTCGAGATCTCGGTTGAAGTGCTGCGTCCAGACGTGAACCCGGAAGACGATGAGCCGGTCTACGAACAGCTCTACACTATAGAGCGCGCCTTCGATGCCGATGGTCAGGCCCTGCTAGATCTCGAATACGTTGACACCGCCGACATCGGGACCATGGCAATCCCCACAGACGGCGCGATCACTATTCCGACTTCGCGCAATGTGCGGCTGAACCTGACCCCTATCTGCTCGGACAAACCCAACTACTTCGGTGCCGATGACGTGCGCCGCGGCGAAACTGCGCGGCGCTACCTACGCAGCCCGGCCCAGGACGAACGCGGCCTCATTAGCCTGCCACGCGGATGGGTGGCCGAGGGTTTCTATCTGCAACCTACGGAACCGGGAAGCCGGGCGCTTGTCAGAGCCAACCGTGCCGGAGGTCGTACCGGTCAGGGGGCCGAGAACCCGATCGCGCGGCTTGCCTCCGCGCTCGACCTCGATCATGTGGGCGCAAGCCTGCGCGCTCGCCCGGGACAGCGCTGCCTATTCGGGCTGCACTCAAGTCTGAACGCAGTTATCGGTCCCGACGGCGGTTCAGTCCGCTTCGCAACCAAATCCGAAGTGACCAGCCAGTGGATCGTCGCGGTCGTTGTCAACATCGAAAGGGACTGGACATGGGATGGGCTAAGTGGGTTGCGCATCGAGCGTGACGGCAACCAAGTGGGCCGCGTGAGCTGGCGGCAGTCCGCCCCGCACGAAGTCGCCCGTGCCGCCGCCAATGGAGAAACGACGCTGATCTTCCTCGATGCGATCGACCCCGAGCCCGCGGACGGCAGCTTCCCGCGTCCTTTGCAGTTAAAATACACCGCCATCCCCGAATACAAAGTTGACCCCGCACAAGAGGACGGTGCCGAAGAGGTCGATCTGACCTTGCCCGTCGCCCGGCCTCCGCGCCAGGTGCCCAAAATTGTCTCGGCTGGCATCGCATTATCACCCTACTTGCGCGACCCAGCGTATTCCCACTCCGAGGAACGAACCCGGCTGGTCTGGCTCGAGTTCGACCGCCCGCCCGACGATCCGAATGATAGCCTGTTCGCGCGCATGCTCGCCACCAGTCCGGATCCGGTACTCACCGGGGATCTTACCGGCGATCCGACGCTGGGTAACACGCCCCTGCCCATCGACCTTGAACTAATCCGCACGATCATACCCGAGCAGGCCGATGACCGCAGCGGACTGGGCGCGATGCAGAAGCTTTTGCCCACGAACAGTCCCCGGCACTTCATGCTACCGCTGCCCCAAGGGCTGCCGCCCGAAGCGCCCGAACTCTTCGGTTTCTTCCTTTACGAATTCCGTGTCGGTCACGCCGAGATGTGGAGTACTGCGCAAGGCAGATACGGGCGGCCCCTGCAAGTCGCAGGCATCCAGCACGCGCCTCCTCCGCTTAACTGCGGCGTCACCCGCTCGACCCAGCGGTTGACCGTCAGCGCCGAATTCGCCGACCCGGTCAAGAATGGTCGCTCCGTGCAACCTGTGGTGCCACGCACCGACCTTTGGGTGCTGCTTTACGTACAAGCGGTGCAAGCAGATGACGAAGACCGGCGCAACGTGCTTCTGGGTCGTCGCCAGCTTGCAACTCCGCGCCGCCCGCGCCAGCCCTTCGATGACAGAAGCTTTGGATTTACCGCCACAACCGAGCCCGCCGGCCAGACAAGCTGGTCCGCCGCAGAGATCACGAGTCTTCTGGCCGACATAACGCTTGGCCCCGATGCACCGCTCAGCTGTCTCGTTGTCGAGACCCTGCCCGGCGAGGTACCGCACAAGGATCCGCTAGGCGCGCATCTTGGCTACGAACGCATTCTGCGCGCATCACCTCTGACGAAGGTGCCCGAGGTCTGTTAGGCCCAAATTTTTCTGCCTGCGACTGATCGCAGGGTTTGGCGACGTGTACAGGGGTGCTGGTCGGATCGGATACCTGCGGTAAGAGGACTGTTGCGTTAATTGGTTGAAGCTGGGTCAAGTGCAGCGCATGCGGCCGGACTATACGCGCTCGAACAGTTTGAGATGAAGCCGGTCTCTCCTCGAACACCGGTCTATTTGTGTCAAATGTGACCGCGCTTGTTGGTCCGGATCGTCTCTATCCCACTCAGTGTTGCCCTCACGGTTCGCAAGGCTCGAATGCTCTGACGGTACCTAAGTAGGCGCTTCATCGCGACATGATCACTTTCGACCAAATTGTTCCGCCACTTTCGATCAATTTGCCTGTTGCAGTCAAAATGCGGATCGTATCGGTGGTTGATTTCGCAGATGATACGCCGATAAGCGTAGGCCTTGGGAGCCTTAACGTCTCGCGAACCGAGAGCCGGAAAGCGGACCGTGGTTGGGCTCAGGACACATTGATTTTTGGTTTTAGCGTGATTCACGTTGCCGAAAACAAGCGGTTACCATGCCTGACCTTTTCTGGCTGAGCGACGAGCAGATGGCGTGCCTTGAGCCCTTCTTTCCTAAGTCTCATGGCAAGCCACGTGTAGATGATCGACGTGTTCAGAGTAGGATTATCTCCATCAATAGCAATGGGTTGCGCTGGTGCGATGCGCCAAGGAATACGGGTCGCACAAGGCGCTATATAATCGCGCTCGCGGCTCTCGTCATTTTTTGGTTACGAGGCCCGACCCTAACTGCACATAACCTAAATCAACAATTCAAAATTTTTGACTTCCGATACTGGTCAGATGCAATTTAATCGCGTCTATCAGACCATCCTCTCCGGAAAGAAGTTGGCGCCTCGCCGTAGCGTTTCTTGAATCGTACGGTCAGCTGAGTAGCGCTGCTAAAGCCAGTGGCTGCCGCAATTTCGGCGACCGACATCTCGGTTTCGCTGAGCAATGCGTATGCCCTCGCGACGCGCAGTTCGATATAGAACTGGACCGGCGAGGTTTCGACATATTTTTGAAAAAGACGTTCCAGCTGACGACGCGATATCTGCACGGCTTCCGCGATTTCAAAGATATCCAGCGGCTCTTCCAGGTTTTCATGCATGATCTGCATAGCATTGATCAGGTATTGATTGCGGCTGCCCAAGGCCACCGAGAAGGCCGATTTCTGAAGCGTTTTGCTATTGTTGGATCGAAAGTGGATGCACATGTCCGATACGATGACCGCCAGATCGTTTCCGAAATCGGATTCGATCATGTCCAGCATCATATCGGTTGCCGCATTTCCGCCGCCACATGTCATAAGCTCGTTGTCGATCTCATACAGGTTTGCCGACGGTTCGAGATCAGCAAAGTTTTCGATGAAAGCCGGGTGGTTTTCCCAGTGCAGCGTAAACCTTTTTCCCGACAGAACCCCGGCCTTGGCAAGGGCAAAAGCGCCAGTGCAAATCCCACCCAGATTGCAGCCAAAGGTTCGCTGACGACTGATCCAGGACAGAACTTTGGAGTTCGTACTCTCGGCTGGTTCAATGCCTGAGCACACAAACAGCCGCGAGGATCGCGGCAGATTGCGCAAAGCGGAGTCCGGCGTGATTTCGATCCCGTTTGAACAGGAAACCGGTGTTCCGTCTTCAGTGATCAGAAACCACTTATAAAGCTCTTTGTTGGTGACCTGATTGGCTATCCTCAGAGGTTCCACTGCGGCGCTAAAGGCCAGCATGGTCAGTTTCGGCAACAGCAGGAAGTAGATCTCTTTGGCCGATCCATCATATTCTATGCGATAACTGGCCGCACCCTTAGGGACAAAGTTTCTCGGGTTCATTTTCTCTCCTCCCAGTATCGACCAAGGCGGGTGAAGGGCACCAACACCTGTTGCGGTGTTGGTGCAAAATGGTCAGGCACTCATCTGCGCGACAGGCTCTCCGCTTTCTTCCCATGAGCGGATCTCTTCCTCGCTTGCCTTTGGTGAGAAGAGACCGGTCATGGCGTAGAGGATACCGATGACAGGTGACAGCCAGCAAGCAAATGCGAGCGGGATGTACAGCAGGTTCTCAAAGTTCCCGTCCGCGATCCCCAGGCCCAGTGCCGTGATGACAAAGGCGCCACCCGCATTCCATGGGATCAGAGGGGACACCAGCGTTCCGCCCTCCTCGACGGCGCGGGACAGGTTCAGCGGGGAATAGCCCATCGCGCGATAGACAGGCGCATACATTCGGCCCGGCAGTGCAATGGACAAGTATGGATCACCTGCAACGGTATTGGTGGCAACAGACGTCATGATAGCGGAAATCTGAATGCCGGCGAACGACTTCACCTTCGATATGACAACTTTGATGATAGCCTGAAGGCAACCCACGCGTTCAAGCGCTCCGCCGAAACCCAGGGCCAGCAGCACCAGTGAGATGGTCCACATCATCGACTGAATGCCCCCGCGATTTAGCAAAGGGTCTATCTCCGGAACCCCGGTATCGATTGAATAGCCGCTGTTGGCGAAAGTGAACGTCTCATGAAGCCCGGCCCCCTGACAAAAGATTGCTATAACACCGCCCGCAACAGCCCCCGCAAACAGCGACGGGATCGGAGGTTGCTTCATGACCGCCAGAACGATGACCAGAACCGCCGGAAACAGCATGATCGGTGAAATCCAGAATGCGTCGTCCAGCGCGGTTGTGATCGCGTGAATACGATCAAACGAAACCTGCGACGTGTCGATCAGTGTGAAACCGACGACAAAGTAAATCACCAACGCGATCAGCATCGAAGGAACTGTGGTCGGAAGCATGTTCCGAATGTGATCGAAAAGATTGGTCCCCGTCACGGCAGGGGCAAGGTTAGTTGTGTCCGACAAAGGCGAGATCTTGTCGCCGAAGAACGCGCCAGAGACCACCGCCCCCGCCGTCCAATACATTGGAATACCAAACCCGGCACCAATCCCCATCAGCGCCAAACCAACTGTACCGGTTGTTCCCCACGATGTGCCCAATGAAACAGAGACAATGGAGCAAAGGATCATTCCTGCGGCAAGGAAAAGCTCGGGCGACAATATCTTGAGGCCGTAATAGATCAGCGTCGGGACGGTGCCGCTTGCGATCCACACGCCAATGATCATACCTACCGTGATCAGTATCGAGACCGACGGCAGGGATATATTAATGACGTGGAACACGCCTTCTTCGATGCTGGGCCATTTGTGACCCAACATAAGGCCAACGATGCCGGTGATCGCGATCCCGAAGGCCAAAGGGATGTGCGGGGTAAAATCGCCGAAATAGAATAGCTGCAGCCCAAGCACACACAGGGTCAGCACGATTGGCACAAGCGCCAGCACTAAGCCGGGTTGACGTATGTTGTCTTCATTCGCAGACATATGGGTCTCCTCCATTGGAATGATCCAGAAGCGGTATGATCTGCGGAAGAAACCAAGTTTAGCAGTGTGGGACCGTCGGTCAGAGCGCACATCCTATTAGAATTTGCGACACAGATGCGTCGGGGTTCGGCTTCTTCGGGTGAACTGAAGGCCGACCAACGCGATCAAGCGCAACAAATTGGCTCCAATTACTGCGCACTCCCAAGCCCCGAACGACAGCAGGCTGTACTACGGGTATTGGCAACAACCCTTGGCAGACGTCCGCCTCATTGATCGTTGCTGCGGTACGGCAGCCGTAATTTTGATTTTTTTTGCAAAGCAGGCTTGGAAGGTGGTTTTGCGGATAGCTTACAAACGTGACTTTGTCGTTTCATGTAAATGCGCCCTTCGAAATTCCGAAGGTGTCATTCCAGTTTGAGCGCGAAAGGCGCGGTTGAATGGCCCCAGTGAGGAAAACCCCACATCGTAAGCGATGCTCAAGACCGAGCGCTCTGCCAGCTCGGGCGATGATAACATGGATTGCGCCTCTTGAATGCGGAACGCGTTCACGAAGCTCGCAAAATTCCGGTGCCCCAAGCCTTGATTGATTGCGGACCTAATGCGGTGTTCCTGTGTCCCAAGATGTTCGGCCACTTGGGCAACGGTCAGCCTTTCGCTGCGCCACAGACCCTCAGACATCGCGGCTTCAATACGCGTTATGAGCGCGGACTGCGCCGGGTTGGCTTGGTCATCCCGCTTTGGAGTGCTCGGTATCCAGATGTCTGGAACCACGCGAACCGACCACAGCAGGAACGCGCTTGCAGACAGGAAAAACGCACTTGCCTGTAGTGCAAATACCCAGACAGGAAGCGCTTTATCCAGATGGGTGATTTCAAATCCGGTAATGAGAATTCCCAAACTGAGGATCCAGACCAGAAACCAACGCCGAAACCGGCGACGGGCCTCGATCAGATCCCCTGCCTGACCTGAAACTACGATCCACAGGCCATGGAAAAAGAAGATCAGTACGCAGATACCGCGGACTGCACCAAGTTGCAGCTGTAGTTGAGAAAGCCACGCCAAACCGACTATCAACGCAGCGGTCAAAATCTGCCAAGGTTGAACAAAAACGTCATCCTGGAACAGCTCAATCACGGCCCAATAGAGCAAGACAGGGATCACACCTGCGATCATCACAAGCACAATCCGAACCGGGTTGTCGGTTAGATCAATGCTTGGTGAGGACACAATCAAGTAGGGGCCAAAACTGAGGCACAGCAAGACTACTGCCATGCTTTTGCGCTGGAATCCCCCGTTTCTCATGAAGACAGCGGCGCATAACGCGAGTGTGCCGATGGCACTGCCGCGCAGGAAGATATCCAAAATCATTGGGTCTGACATAACAGGCGCAATCGAAGTCGGATTTACCCCGCCGGTCAACGGTATAGCCATACTGAAACTGAAAAATCCTCGCCGATTTTGCAAGAAACGGATCGGTTTTCAAATTCAGCGCGCTCTGATTTGCGTCGCCAGCCAGTGTCCGCCACATGTCAATTCGCATTCGGAGCAGACAATGACTCAGTTAGCCACACTCTTATCCATCTACACGGATGTCTTCGGCGGAGACCTCTTACGGTATATTCTTGGCGCCGGCGGCACGTATCTATTGATCAATATCATGCTGGCACGGCGTCTTGGTGCGCAGAAAATTAGACCCTCTGCAGTGCCACAAGGTCAAATCCTGCGCGAGATTCTAACGAGCCTGCGCACAGTGCTTATCTTTACTGCCGCAGGGACATCCATCGCGCTTGGTGCGAGGGCAGGTGTCATCACAATCTACCAAGACATAGCCGCATATGGCTGGACCTATTTCGCGTTCAGTATCGCGGTGCTGATTATCCTTCATGATGCGTGGTTCTATTGGACGCACCGCGCCCTGCACTACCCGCCCCTGTTTCGCCGGTTTCACCGCTTGCATCACAAGTCACACCAACCGACTCCCTTCACCTCCTACAGCTTTGACGTTGGCGAGGCCGTGGTGAACGCCGTCTACTTGCCTTTCGTTCTTATCATTCTGCCAACACACCCTGTCGCGCTTTTCATCTTTGTGACCCATATGATGCTGCGCAATGCAATCGGGCACTGCGGGATCGAAATCTTCCCTGCCAATGCAAAAGGCAGGCCGGTCTTTGGCTGGCTCACGAGCGTTACTCATCACGATATGCACCATGCACATGCGGGCTATAACCACGGGCTCTATTTTTCGTGGTGGGATCAGTTCATGAAGACCGAGCATCCAAGATACTTGACCGAATTCGCCCGCGTCGCGCCGCGATTGCGCATCCGAATGGTCAAAACAGCTCTTTTGGTGATTGCGGTTATCGTGGGTATGTTGGCCACCCAAGGACATGCCTTTGACCTAAAAGGCCACTACGCGTCCCCCGGACTCGGCGTGATCGTCGCGTTTGAAGATTGCACATCGAATAAAGCAATAAAGTGTGGACGTCTTGTTTGGGTTTGGAACAAGGACGATACGCCCCATGCGCAGGTTGGTGATATGATCCTGACCGAATTGGTCTTTGACGGCACGGTATGGAAAGGCGCGCTACGCGATCCAGAAACTGGACGGACATATCGTGGATCCATCCAGCAATCGGCCAAGCATCAGTTGACACTTAAAGGCTGCGCCGGGGTATTCTGTGCATATCAAACCTGGCATTCGACCGAGTACCTCAGAACTGTGCTCAGGCGTCATGGAAATTAGGTACAAGGCCATCCCTAAAGATGGCCCATTCCGGACCTTCACACTGCCTTAACAATTCTGCGCTCGCAGTTCGCTTACCGGTCATTCGCTGCAATCGCGAAGACACAGCCCAGTGTGGATGTTTGGGTCGTTAAGGTCGTTCTGCCGGACCACCCTGATACGCTTGTTTTCTCCGCAACCGGACCTCGCGGTCACCAGCTGCTTGATCAAGAATCCAGTCAATCCCGCGCAGAAAGTCATCTATTGTCAGGGGATTGTTTTCTCCGCTGGAGGCAGAGAGTACAAACCCATGTGCATAGTCTATTAGCACGTGAACAAGGACGTCGCCGCCATCGCTGTTTTCAAGCTGGTCCGTGCTGGCCTTTAATTCCACGGCCACGTTTATGAGATCCGCGCTCATCAGCGTCACATCCTCAAGGATCGCGCGCAGAAGGTTGGCGTTCTTCAAGGCGTATCCATAGTAGGTCATCATGATGCTTTGGGCGCGTTCAACCGGAGTATCTCCGTCCACGCCATCCAGAACGCCGGCGAAAGCACTTTCCACCAGACCGGATAAAAGCTGTCTCTTGGTGCCAGCGTGATAGGTCACCGCCATCGGGGTGACCCCAAGCTGATTGGCGAGCATGCGAAACGATAGCGCGTCAACGCCTTTGCTTTGGACAATCGGCAATGCAGTTTTCAGGATCAGCTGTTTCGAAAGGCGCTGCTCAGCCTTTGGCGGCCGCCCCGGTGGGGCAGTTTTCGTCATCTGATTTTCAATCTGTATTCGAGATCCACCAGGCCAGAGGGAAAGCTGCTAACCGAAACCAGTTCTAGATCAACATCGCCTTGTGTCTCGCCGAATATCCGAATGCCTTCACCAATCAGGATGGGAATCAAGGTGATCCGCATGTCTTCAATCAGCCCGGCTTTGAGGAATGAACAGATGATGGCTCCGCCATCCACGTAAACTCGACTGAAACCACGCGCGTCAAAGCTCTTCATCAATTCGGGTGGTGTTTTGTCTGAAACCTCAACCTTCTCGCGCAGGTCACTAGGGATGTCGTCGGCTGTCATCGAACGACTGAGAACCACCACCGGTTTCGTGTATGGCCACGCTCCAAACCCCCTAACCGTCCGGTATGATCCCGATCCCATTACGATCACGTCGACACTGTCCTGAAAGGCTGTGAACCCGTGGTCTTCATCCTTGGTGGGTTGCTTATCCAACCAATCCAGCCTGTGATCCGGCCTTGCAACAAAGCCGTCTAGACTCATTGCCATCATAATATGTCCCGTGGGCATCGTCTGGATCTTCCTCATATTATTTATATGCCGTATAATATTTTTCTTGACGCCGCTCAAGGGGGAATACCATCAGGCCTGGCTCTGAACCCAATCCGAGAATGCCCGCACTGCGCCAATTGGGGCGGTTCTGTGCGGTTGAACTAAGAAATACCCGTATTCAGGCAGAACGGTTGCCGACAATCTAAACAGCCTTTCCGCATTCAAATCGTCCCCAACCAAGTCATCCATCAAAGCGATGCCCTGCCCGTCAATGACCGCTTGCACCCGGACATTCGGGTCAGGAACGATCAGCACATCTCGCCTTGATTGCCGAGGAAGCTTTGCGACGTTCAGCCAATCTGACCAGGCCCTGCTGTCATCGCGATCTCTCAGCAACGTAAGTTGCGACATTGCGCCTTCTATTCCCAACTCATTCACCAGGTCGGCTGCCGCCCGATTACCTACTGGATAGGGCCGTAAGTGCATGAACGGTGTAACTGTGCCGTCACTCCAATTCCCGTTGCCCCACCTGATTGCCAGGTCCACTTCCTGCATCTCTGCCTGCGAAAACTCGACCATCGGCTGAATGCGAAGCTGCACGTCCGGGTGGCTTTGCATAAATGACATCAGGCGTGGCGACAGCCAACGCGCAGCGAAATAGGTCGAGACACCAACAGTCAAAGAGCGCGATGAAATCCCTTTCAACGCCTGAATTTCGGTTTCGATCTCTTCGTATCGGGTCTGGCAGATTGCGAGCAGTTTCAGTCCTTCACCGGTGAGTGTGACACCCCGCGTTGTGCGCTGAAACAAGGCCATCCCCAGATCGGCCTCAAGCGTTTTGATCTGATAACTGATCGCACCCTTTGTCATATTGAGCGCCGACGCCGCCGTCGAAAAGCTGGAATAACGGGCGATCTCAGCAAATAGCCTAAGCAAGTCGTGGTGATGAAAGCGGGCAGCCATGAGTATAGCGTACAAATTTTCTAAACACTGAGAAAAGAAATTTTCGATTTTCAACATAATTTTTTAAGCCCAAAATTTGCACCTGGTTGCGCGAAACGAACAAATGACGTTGGACCCTTTGAACGCTGTAGCAGACACATCAACACTGACGGGGCACCGCAGACGCGTGCGCCGACGCCGCTTGGCCCGTGACAATGAGCCCGCTGAGGGCACGCCGTTCTCGGGGCGCAAAATACCTGCATACGATCTTCTGAGCGAAACGGCACTGACCCAGATCGAAGATCAAGCCGATTGGATTTTGAACAATATTGGTGTCGAGTTCCGGGGGGATCGTACCGCGCTTGATCACTTCGGCCAAACCGGTGCACGCATCGATGGCGAACGTGTACGGTTTGAACCGGGTCACGTCCGCGCGCTTTGCGCTACCGCCCCTTGTGAATTTCAGTTGCATGGTCGAGACCCGGCCAAAACAGTGACACTTGGCGGCGACAACGTTGTGCTGATGCCGGGATATGGCTCTCCGTTTGTCAGCGATCTGGCGAATGGCCGCCGCTATGCGACGCTGGAGGACTTCCGCAACTTCGTCAAGCTGGCCTACACTGCGCCTGCCTTGCACCATTCCGGCGGCACGGTGGTCGAGCCGACAGATGTACCGGTGAACAAACGACATCTGGACATGATGCTGGCGCATCTGACGCTGTCGTCCAAACCCTTTATGGGATCTGTCACAGCTCCCGATCGCGCCCAGGATAGTATCGAGATGGCGCGCTTGGTCTTTGGGCGCGACTTCATGGAGCGCCACGCGGTGATGCAGGCCAACATCAACGTCAATTCGCCGCTGGTTTATGATGATACGATGTCTTCGGCTCTGCGCATCTATGCGGAGGCAGGGCAATGTGTTTGTGTCTCCCCTGCCATTTTCGCGGGCGCTATGGGCCCGCTTTCACCTGCAGCGGTGTCGGCGCAAACTCTGGCCGAAGCGATGGTCGGCATTGCGCTTGCGCAACTGGTGCATCCTGGCTGTCCGGTGGTATTCGGCTCATTCCACTCCACAATGAACTTGCGCACAGGCGCTCTGACCTTTGGATCGCCCGAGGCGAATATGACCACGATGGCGCTTACTCAATTGGGACGAAGGCTTGGCGTGCCTGTGCGGTCCGGCGGCGGACAGATCACCGCCTCCAATGCGCCCGACGGGCAAGCGTTGCAGGATAGCACCGGTGCAATGTGGTCCACGCTTTTGTCCGGGGCTCATCAGGTTTGGCATGCGGCGGGCTGGCTCGAAGGTGGGCTTGTGATGTCCTACGAGAAATTCATCATGGATCTCGACCACTGTGGCGCGATGCTGAAACTGTTGCAGGGCTTCGAAACGGACGACGAGGCCTTTGGCCGTGATGCCTATTTCGAAACGGGCCCGGGCGAAAATTTCCTGTCGACCAATCACACGCTGCGGCACTACGCGACGGCGAATTTTGAGCCACAGATTTCTGACGCCGGACCCTTCGAAACCTGGTCTGAAAATGGTGCTCTTACAGCAGATCAACGCGCCGCCACCCGGTGGCGTCAGTTGTTGAACGACTATCAACGCCCCGAAATGAAACCCGACATCCAGGCCGCGCTTGAAGACTTCGTGTCAGAGCGCAAAGCGCGAATGCCGGACGAATGGTACTAGAGAGAGGAACCCCCATGGCCGAAGAACTTAGCCGCACGTCCGCGCTTGCATCCCGCCACCAGAGCCTTGGCTCGGGACTAGAGGATTGGAATGGTATGGGCACCGCCTGGACCTACCACACCGATCCCAACGATGAACACGATGCGGTTCGCGAGCGCGCGGGAATGTTTGACATGTCGCCTCTGAAAAAGGTGTTCGTGCGCGGCCCTGACGCCCAAGCGGTTCTTGATCACCTAACCACACGCGATCTTTCCAAGGTCACACCGGGAAAGGCGGCTTACCTGTGCGTGCTGACAGATGAGGGCGGGATCGCCGACGATGCCATAGTGTCCAATAACAGCGGCGACGAATGGATGATCGTGCATGGCTCGGGCAACACGATGGCGCTTCTGGAGAATTCGGCGGAAGGGCGGAACGTGCAGATCGAATTTACCGATGATCTGCATGATCTGTCAGTACAAGGGCCAGCCTCGTTGGAAATTCTCAACGCGAACGCGGATTTTGACCTGGCCGATCTGGCCTATTTCGAACATGCGCCTGCGGTGCTTTTCGGTCACCCCTGCCGTATCTCGAGAACCGGATATTCCGGCGAACGCGGCTACGAGATTTTTGCCGATGGCTCTGTGATCACCGACATTTGGGACAAACTGGCGGAGCAGGCGTCATGCCCTGCTCCTTTACAGCACTCGACAAGGTGCGGATCGAGGCGGGGCTGCTGTTTTACGGATATGACATGACCGAAGTCAACACGCCCTGGGAGGTCGGCCTTGGCTTTACTGTCAACAAATCCAAGGGCGATTTTCGCGGCAAATCGGCCGTCATGGCCGCAAAAGGTTCCGAGAAGGTCAATAACTTCTGCCTGGATATCGATCATTCTGACATGGTCGAAGGCGGAGAAAGACTGTCATTGAATGGCGCGGAGGTGGGCGTCATCAACAGCCCCTGCTTCTCGCACCGATTGGGCAAATCGCTTGCCCTTGCGCATGTTCAGCCACAGCTTGCCATCGGAACCACGCTAAAGGTTTCAGGAAATGATTTCGCGACAAACGCAACAATTGTGTCCAGCCCAATTTACGACCCCGAAAAAGCTCGCACACATAGTTAGGGAGGTCTTGGCAGGCAGCGAGGGTTGCGTCAACGTCGGGTTATCCTCCTGGGTGGGCATGACGGATTGGAGGATCAGTCAAGGAAACACTAAACTTCCCGGCCATTCGCGCACTTCGCCCAGCCTGGAACAAAGGCCGTGTCGTGGGTCAGAAGCGCCCCCTGAAAACAAAAAATGTCTGGGCGATCCGAGTGCGCCTCGAGCTTGCCGAAAACCATCGCGATATTGCGCTCTTCAACATGGCAATCGACGGTAAGCTCCGCGGTTGCGATCTGGTAAAAATGAAAGTGGCAGATGTTATGTCATTGGTTCAGATCAAGGAACAGGCTTCAGTACTTCAAAGCAAGACGCAGAAACCTGTGCGCTTCGAAATATCCAAGGGCACCTGCGCCTCTATTGAGAAATGGATGGAAGACGAACTCATGGTCGAGTCAGAGTACCTTTGGCCGGGCGATTCACACTTTGCGGACAATGTACCAATTCCTCGATTGCGCCAATGGCCGCTTTCAAAAATTGATCGGGTCGAAAGCCTTGGTTCGTGACGGGGCTGCGACGTTTGGTTTTATACCTGCAGCCTTATTGGACAGATTCGGGAACGCGGTCCTGTCTTGGGGAACGTCCAAATTTGCGGACATACTCTCTTGAGAATTGAGCCGAGCTTTCATATCCAACCCCGTAGGCAATCTCTGAGACTTTTGAGCCGGTGGTTTGAAGCTCATTCCGGGCTTGGAGCAAACGCAGGTCTTTCTGGTATTGCAGCGGCGAGGTTCCCGTAACAGCCTTGAATTGTTCGAAGAATGCCGAAGTGCTCATACCCACGCGCCCTGCAAGTTCTCCAACGACTAGGGATTTAGCTAAATCTGACCGGATTTCGTGTGTAGCTGCGAAAATCCGGCTTGCCGTGTTTTCGTGCCACGCCAGTTTTCGGAGCGTGCCACCATGTCGCCCAATCAGCAGGCGGGCATGGATTTCCCGCACCGTGATCGGAGCGAGCATGTGACGTGTCTCTTCGGTTTCGCACTGGCGAATATATCGCAATAGGGCGCTTTTCATTTCGTGATCGGTTTCAGCGAGGCAGATCGAAAATGGATCCGACACTTGATGGGTGGACGACCGCGACCCTGACGAGGCCAGGACGCGCAAGAGTTCCAGATCGAGGGGGAACACGAGCGCGACGTAGGGACGTTCGGGTGTGGCCTCTGTGATCCTTGAGACAACCGGCAGCGCGTTACTGACGATCAGCGACTGCCCGGCCCGAACAGTGAGTGTTCTGTTACTGGTTCCTACCTCTTTGGCGCCTTGTAGGACCGCGCACAACAGCGGGCGGTAGACATTGGCGTCGGATAGGGTGGTCGACGGGTGAGTGAGAAAAACCGTCTCGCTTTCGTTCTGTGTCAGTACGCCCTGCGCGACGCCCGCGCGGTCAAGCAGAGCCAGAACATAGTCCAATAGTGTCTGAGATCCCATATACGCCTCCAGTGGTTGCTCTTATCGATAGCACGGAGGTGGGAAAACCTTTACAGAAGATCTCCGCTTCTGGAGCATTGTGCAAGAAAACTGGATAATGCTTAAAGACCCATCCGTACCCAATTACTATTATGTGTTTCGTAACTTGCGGAGCAAAAACATGAAAACCATTCTGATCACCGGGGCCTCATCCGGAATTGGCGCGGCAACCGCCCGACATTTCCAAGCGAAGGGTTGGAATGTCGTCGCCACGATGCGCAACCCTGCAGGCAGCACGGATCTTGGGGCTTTGGATAGCGTGCATCTGGCCCAACTGGATGTGACGGATGCGGACTCAATTGCAACGGCCGTGCGAGATGGCATCGAACGGTTTGGACAGATTGATGTTTTGCTGAACAATGCGGGCTATGGCGCATATGGTGCGTTAGAGGCCTTCACAATGGACCGCATCCGGCGTCAGTTCGACACCAACGTGCTCGGGTTGATGGAAGTGACCAAAGCGGTTCTGCCTCATTTCCGCCAGGACCGGTCCGGCACAGTCATCAACATCTCCTCCATCGGCGGACAGATCGCATTTCCACTCGGCGCGCTCTATCATGGCACCAAGTTCGCAGTAGAGGGGCTTTCTGAAGCACTGCACTACGAGTTGGAACCCCTTGGCATTCGGGTCCGTATCGTCCAACCTGGAATGATACGGACTAACTTTGGCGGCAGCTCTTTCGATTTCGCAATGGATGAGAACCTGCCGGACTATGCACCAATGGGCGAAGCCATGAGGCGCCTGTTCGGCAAACTGGCCGCGAACCCTTCAGCACCAGAAACTGTCGCGCAGGTCATTTGGGATGCGGCAACCGAGACCCGAAACCGCCTGCGTTTTCGCGCAGGGCCTGATGCTGAAGAACTGCTTGATGCGCGCAAACAACAGAATGACGAGACGTTCATCGGCGGTCTCAAGCAAAAGATGGCGCCTTGAAGGGCCGTTCAGTCATTCATAGGAAAAGAGGATGATCCATGTACCGCGAAGCTATCGAAAAAGGCGGCTTTGCCGTTGTAACCGGGGCGGCCAGCGGCGTCGGCAAAGCCGCGGCCCAACGATTTATTCAGGACGGTCTAGGGGTTGTGCTGGTCGATTTGGCGGGCGAGGCCTTGGCCAGCGCCGAGGCGGAATTGCGCGATCAAGCTGGGTCGTCCGCAACTGTTCAGGCAGTTCCGACTGATGTCACCGACACCTCTGCTGTGAACACCTTGGTGGATCAGGCTTTTGCGCTGGGTGAGGTGGCTGTCCTGATGAATAATGCCGGTATCGCCGCGCCAACCGGTAGTTGGGAAAACACGGAAAACTGGCGCAAACTACTAGAGGTCAATCTTTTCGGCGTCATGAATGGCGTGCATGCTTTTCTGCCGCGCATGATCGAAGCGGCGCGCCCGGCTGTCGTGATCAACACCGGATCAAAACAGGGCATTACCACACCGCCCGGAAACCCTGCTTATAATACCAGCAAAGCCGCCGTAAAGGTCATGACAGAAATGTTGGCACACGATTTGCGACAGGCTGAAGTGCCTATCACCGCTCATCTGTTTGTGCCGGGATTTACCTATACCAGAATGATTGAGAAGTTCATGCCGGAAAAACCTGCCGCCGCTTGGACCAGCGAAGAGGCAATTGACTATTTGCTGAAGCGCATGTCGGACGGGGATTTCTATATACTTTGCCCGGACAATGATGTGCCCGAAGAGCTCGACCGCAAACGGGTTGAATGGGCCGCGGGTGATATTATCAACAATCGCCCTGCTCTTTCACGATGGCATCCCGACTATGCGGATGCCTTTGCGGCGCATGAGGTCTCAGAATAGTCGAATTAAACAAGAGGTCTAAAAAACACCGAGTGTGCTGGTGGATGGCGAGAGTAAGACTGTTGTGCATCCAAAAGGGTTCACGCCTCAATTTGAAACCTAGCGGAAAAACCGGGTACTGTATCCCAATCTTAGTAATCAGACGTTCGTACGACGCGCTGTCTCAAATACTTTGGACTCACAACCGACCTCAGAGGCAGCGCAGCATCAGTAGTGGCGCGGCGGGTTGGCTCATCTTTGACGGTCCCTAGCGGTCGTTCGACATTAATCACCGTCGCTGCGGTGTGGCCCGTCAAAGGAGACATTCGCTGCGCGAGCGAAACTGGAAAACGGATGGAGGTCCCAAGAGCGCAAAGATGCCACCGTTAAACAGCATTGCGTCAGCGACCGCTTTGCCTAACATTGGCAATGATAAAACCTCGCCTATTCTGTAGCCAACTTTCGAAAATTATGACAGCAACACGTTCCTGATCGCTGGGCGGTTGAAAACCCTGAGCGAGGGATTTTCACAGCGACCGGCTGCCTCACAATGGTGGTTTCGATTAATAGTCGCCCAAGCATCATTCTTATTACTATTGTTTCTCTTGTTGGAACTCCAACGCCATTTCGTCCAGAATACTGAAAGCCACCGGGTAAAAATTCTCAAATAGATCGATTACTGCAGCTTCCTCTGCTGGATGATGTTTGCCGTTGGCGCCAGTCAGCTGCCCCATCCGAAACACGATCTCGGTTCCTTCTTCTACCGGGACCAACTCATAGGTCTCCAGGTTTGTGAGGCCCTCAATGGAAGAATTGTGGAGGATGTCGGTCACGTATTCGAAAGGATGCCAGTCGACGATCAGCATCTGAAAGTGAGCCGCTTCATGCACGCAGTGCAGGCGGACGCCGGCGGATGTTCGCGACGCGTCCCCTTCCCGATAAGCGTCCCTCAACATCATCCAGCGCATCTTGAGCCGGGGGTCCGTCAGCATTTCCCAGGCCACTACCGGTGGTGCCTTCAGTGTGTGCCGGGTTGTGAACACAGCATCCTCATCGGAAACGCGGACCGGCCCGGCAATCTCGCGGTACATTTGCCAGGCGGCTGCAAGGTCATAGACCCGCATGGGCACGTCACCAAAGTGCTCGAACTGAGCGCTGTATTGCATGAGGTCAGACTCGATGCCCATTGCCCGGAACGCGTCTTCCGAGAACAGGGCGTAGCTGAGGACACCAGTATCCTCCTTCACATCTGTCTTCGCCATACGATGCACGAGTATGACGTCAGCACCGGAAATATCCTTCATCGGTCCGATCGACAGTTCTTCATATTTTCCGTGATGCGCGAGGATCTTCAGATCAAGATCGGCTACGTTGCGGCAAGCATTGCAGGGGCAAGTTGTGTTCTGCACGATGTTCCGACGGCGTTCGGCGAACGCCCGATAAAGGCTTTCACATATATTGAGGAAAGTCTCGCCAGAGGGGAAGGGCCCGCTCGAGTAGGCAAGAACGGCGTCGCCTTCGAGACCTCGCAATTTCATTGGGTCCTTTAGTTCAATTACAACCGCCTCAAGCAAAGAACGGATGATTGGGTTGGCGTGCTCCAACTCCGACCGGGTCAGATATCCGGTATAACCGGTAATATCAGCGATTAGCAGGTAACCGGTTTGAACAGACATCCGAGCTTTCCCATTTGCATTACATCCCTTGACCGTAACTTTCACCATAGTGCCGGACAAGCGGGTCTGCCCCGTCCAACATATCAGATAGAGGCTGCTGAAGCCGCAACACCTGCTGTTTGGTGTCGG
This sequence comes from Ruegeria sp. CDSC054, assembly GCF_059610645.1. NCBI lineage: Bacteria > Pseudomonadati > Pseudomonadota > Alphaproteobacteria > Rhodobacterales > Roseobacteraceae > Ruegeria > Ruegeria sp. CDSC054. Next base: position 416,718 of record NZ_JBXWOA010000003.1, read on the forward strand.
ACGCAGCCCAGAGAACACCACCGGCGCATTTCCATCGCGCCCCTCCGCATGGAACGGGATACGTTTGACGGCGCTGACGAAGACAACGAATATCAATTCGAACTGGACCAGGCGAATGTTTTGGAGCCCTACGAAGGGCGAGACGCGAAGTGTTGTGAGCAGCGGCAAAATTGATTCAACCGAAGTCACCGTATTTGGTGCATAGCCGACATTCGTCGCGCCGCAGCAAATTTTGCGATGCACTGATTTCCAGTAACTGTGGGCGACCCAATTATTTGTACCGCCTGCTGTTCGTAAACGATTTGCGGCATGTTCTCGGAAGTTGCTCAAATGTATCCAGCCTATTGATCGGCCCGCAGGCCGTGGCCTTGTTGGAGTTACGCACGCGCCGTGATCTAGTCACCGGCAAGGTCGATGTAGACCGATTGCACCGTCCGACTCTGGGGGCGTAATTGTTCCGTTCGATACCTTCTTTCATTCGCGAACTCCTTTGGGTCGATCCGGCTAACCGACCTTGATGGATCGAGCGGCAACTGTCGGGCCTCCGTCTCTGCTCAACGAGTTTTCCACATATGAGTCTCGTCGCGGAGTCGTCTTTTCATACAACCATGTCGGAAGCTGCGAATTCTCACACGTTGTATCCCGAATAACATTCCCTCGAGAACGAAGCTCATCAGGCATGGAATTTGACCAGCGGACCCGACCCTGGACAGTTTTCAAACTGAAGATTTGGCCGAAGGGATACGAATGTGGCAAACCTACTTGATCCGTTTCAATTGAAACATCTGGCTTTGCGCAACCGTATCGTAAGCACTTCCCATGCACCGAATTTTGTCGAAGCTGGCCATCCCCGGGACCGTTACAGGTTGTATCACGAGGAAAAGGCAAAGGGCGGAGTCGCCCTGACCATGGTCGGCGGGTCGACCAATATCGCCCCTGATAGCCCATCGGTGTTTGGCCAGCTCTATGCCGGCGATGACAGCATAATACCTTGGTTCCGTAAGCTTACGGATGGCGTTCACGAACATGGTGCCGCGATCATGTGTCAGATCACCCATATGGGGCGCCGCACAGCATGGGATGATGGGCATTGGCTGCCGGTTTTGGCTCCATCCGGTATCCGCGAACGCGCTCACCGCGCCTTTCCCAAAGTGATGGAACAAGAGGATGTCGACCGCATTATTGGCGATTTTGCAGCTGCTGCGCGACGCTGTCAGCAAGGCGGGTTCGACGGAATTGAGCTTCTGTCCCACTCACACCTTCTGGGGCAATTCCTGTCCCCACTTACCAACAAGCGCGACGATGACTATGGCGGGCCGTTGGAGAACCGCATGCAACTAACCTTGCAGGTGCTTGACGCAGTACGTGCTGAAGTCGGCTCCGAGTTCATCCTGTCGATGCGTATCACCGGTGATGAACTAACCGAGGGAGGGCTGAACTCAGAAGATTGCGTTGCCGCCGCCCGGATGTTGGAAGGCTCCGGCCATGTCGATCTGCTCAACATCCTTGCCGGCGCACCTTACGATGATCTTGGCTTGGCCGAATGGGTGTGCCCCATGGGTTTGCCAGCGGCCCCGCATATCACAGTGGCCGGACGCATCCGTGATGCCGTCGATCTACCGATTCTGCACGCCGGAGGGATTGCTGATATTGCCACGGCTCGCCACGCTGTCTCTGGCGGCCATGTCGATCTGGTGGGCATGACCCGCGCACAGATGGCCGACCCCTATCTGGTGGAAAAACTCGCACGCGGGGAAGAAGAGCGCATCCGCCCCTGTGTCGGCTTGGGCTACTGTGTGGACCGGGTCAATCAGGGCAAACCTGCCGTGTGCGGACACAATGCTGCGACGGGGCGTGAGCAGACCTTGCCGCACATCATCACCCCCAGCGACACCCCTAAAAAAGTGGTTATCGTTGGTGGCGGGCCCGGAGGCCTGGAGGCCGCGCGGATTTGTGCCTTGCGTGGCCACGACGTGGCGCTGTTCGAGGCGTCGGATCGCCTGGGCGGGCAGTTGGTTCTGGCCGCCAAGGGTTTGACGCGCAGGCAGGTCTGGGGCGTTGCTGACTGGTTGATTTCTGAAGTGACGGTGCTTGGGGTCAATATCCGCCTGAACACTTTTGCCGAAGCCAATGACGTGCTGTCCGAAACTCCCGATTTGGTGATCATTGCGACAGGTGGCTGGCCTGAAACATTAGCCATCCCCGGCGGAGAACTGGCGATCTCCAGTTGGGAAGTTTTGTCCGGTGAGGCACGTGTCTCAGGTGAGGTGCTGTTATTTGACGAAGTCGGCGATCACCCTGCGGCCGTTACGGCTGACGCGTTGGCTGGTTCCGGTTGTAGCGTAAATCTTGTAACCCCGGACCGGACCCTTCTGCATGACCTCGGCCCAACGACCTCTGCCGTTGCATTGCGCGATCTGGCCGCTAACGGGGTTGCCTTCACCTGTCTGCAAGAGCTTACCTCTCTGACGCGCAAGGGCGACCGAGTTCGCGCCAGCCTGCGGCATGTGTTTACGCGGGATGTCACTGAACGTCTTGTCGATTACGTGGTCGTTGAACATGGACTTTCCCCGATGGCGGAACTCTATCACGAACTCAAACCAATCTCGCGCAACCTTGGGCAGGTGGAACACAAGGCACTCATTGACGGAACGTTTCCATTCGTTGACACCAATCGTAGCGGTCAATTCTATCTGGCGCGCATTGGCGACGCTGTTACAAGCAGAAATATGCACGCCGCAGTTCTCGATGCCTTGCGCATATGTGCTCCGGTCTGAAAGAAACCATGCTCCTCCGCCGATAAAAAATGGGAGCTGACTATAAGTTCTGGCGCAGCGAATGACCGGAAAGTATCCACTTTCATGGGTATCGAGTGGCCCATAACGAACCTTGGCCCTGCCGCTCCTGCGTCACGGTGTGCTCATCGAACAAAACATTCGATGCACGATGTTCCAACGCTTTGGTTTCCAGTTGGCGCAACAAAACTGCCGTCATATCTATGGATCGAGAAACGCTTCTTTCGGGTGGGCATTCAATTGTCTCTTGATTGAATCTATGTCACCCAGAGCCCAAAGGCTCCCGATTTTTATGGTCCCTAAAGTAAAGAACGCTGCCCCGGACCACTCGATCCGCTGCTCTGTTCCGTTAACCCCGAAAAATTTGCCTTGGTGCGTGCCGACGAAGGACATTCGTGCAGCTGCGTTTTCTCCTGCATCGACAATTTTTTTTATGATATTGCATTAAAATCTGAGAGAGCCGCTCGAACTTCCTCCATGTATCGAATGAATTCATCCGACCCCGAGCGCTTAGTGCCGAGGCTCCGACGACAATCGAACTTTTGGGTGTAGGATTTCCCAGGCGCAGCCATTGTCCGCGATGTTCCATATATCGTGATAAAATCTCTTAATAGGATTGGACAGCGTCATGAGGTTTCCCCAACTTTGGTGATTTAATCCAAATACCACGCCGCGAAATCCAGCGCTAAGGGCTCACTACAGACCTTAGCATCTGACGCGCCTTTCATTGGTACATTCCAGCGCCAACGTTGGATTGGCGTTGAGGCGGATAGGAGTAACGCCAAAACAATTGCGAATTTACCTGCCATTCGAGCCTGCCGACCAGCGTGGAACAAGGGCCGCGTCACTGGTCAAAAACGCCCCTTGAAGCCTAAGCACGTCTGGGCAATCCGCGTTCGCCTTTCCCGGAAAGGAGTAGGGCCGATGAAAAAGAACCGTCTCTGATCTGAGGGCTAGGGGTCAGGCTGAAATTAAGAATATTTGGGAGGGAAACGCGCGGGCTGCGTGGGAGGAACCGGGATTTTCGCGATTTCTGCTTGAGCCGCATTGGAGTTAGAAATTTGAGTCGGACAATCGGTGCGGCTTTCACTTCGCGCTTTCCCCAGGATCGGATGCGAGAGATTTTCGACCCCTGACGCCCGGAAAAACAATCACCGTAGACCGCAAGGCGGTCTGCTATCGCAAAGACAAGGGTCGCGGTGCGCGCGCTGTGGCGCGTTGGCCCCCTGCCCTGTCAATTGATCAATGTGAGCCACGCGGATCTCAACACACCCTGGGCATGACGCCGTCAGCGGCTGGATGCGTTGACTTGTTGCCAAGCGAGAAAAATCAATGGATCACCGCAGTTTGTGTCACATGACATCCAAATCACAATTTGATTGCGGTTAAGCAGGAGTACCTGTTGGGAAACAATGGGAGGTTTGACCAAGCTGGTAGTTTGGAGATAAATCCTCATATGGCTCACCACCCTATCTTATGGACGTTCCGTCGTTGCCCATACGCGATAAGGGCTCGCCTCGCATTGGCGAGTTCACGAGTTACAGTCGAGCTGCGCGAAATTGTTCTACGGGACAAACCAGAGGCCTTCTTACAAACATCCCAATCCGGAACAGTGCCCACGCTTCGACTTCCAGACAAAGTTATAGATGAAAGTCTGGAAATCATGGTTTGGGCGCTCCAACAAAATGATCCACAGCGGCTTTTGGACATGCCTCAAGAAGGTTGGGATCTGATTAGGGTAAATGATGGTCCCTTTAAGGCCGCTTTAGATCACACGAAATACGCTACGCGGTATCCGGATTTAGATGCCAAAGAGGAACGCAGGAAAGCGGCAAGCTACTTGCTCAGTCTCGACGAGCGGTTAGTTGGGCAGGCTTGGCTTTTCGGAGATCGCCCCAGCCTAGCCGACCTGGCGCTTCTACCATTTGTGCGCCAGTTTGCGTTTATAGATCGGGCGTGGTTTGACGTGCAGGAGTGGCCGAATATAACAGCATGGCTGGATCAATTCCTGGATAGTGAAGTATTTTCGCTTGTGATGAGAAAATACGCAACTTGGTCAGAAGGCGACGCTCCGATTTGGTTCAACAGCTGAGCCGAACACGTTGTATCACGGCCCAGTGCTGACCTTGGGCACCAAGTTAAAATGATGCAGTCGCAGCCATTCGCTATGAACGCAAACCTGAGAAAAGTGTCAATGAAGAGACCTAAAACAAATTTCCCTTCTACTACATCTGTCTAAATAACCGGTCCTCACCTTTTGCTACCAATTACAAGTCGTCGCCTTTTAACGCTACGACTGTGCCTCAGCCATTCAGATGCTGAGTAGGCCCAGGCTCCAGACCAATCGCTGCGGCGTCGCGCCGTTCGGATAGCATGAAATCAAGGGTTTTCCGATCGCGATCATCCGCCCGATACAGATACATCCAGTAACCCTGACCGTGTCGGGGAACTGTGGGACAATCAAAACCAAAAGTTAGGGGCACAACCAAAGCACTCATGTCCATCCAAGCTCAGAGCTTGCAACACAATCGCTACTAGCTTTCGAACGCCGCGTCGAAACCCCAAATTTGCCGCAGATAACCCAAAGTCATTTCGCTGGTCTTTTTGTCCAGCGGCACACCATCACGCACAGAGTGATGCAGTCTGAGGTGGCGATCCCCCATTAAGTCCACATCAACGATCTGAATATCGGGATCGTATTCCGAAACATCGAAGCCGCGCGCCAGGGTGTCGCGCACTTGGTGATAACCGCGTTCGTCGTGAATCGCGTCGACTGTGTAGAAGGGCTTCCCCTCGTCATCAGTTAGCGAAAACATCCGGAACCGGCGCATGACATTGGGGCTGAGGAACTGCTGAACGAAACTCTCGTCGCGATAGTGGGCCCAGGCATCCTTTAATATTTCGCGCCACGCACGGCTGCCCGCTATGTCCGGAAACCATTCCCGATCCTCATCGGTCGGGTCGGTGCAGATGCGCTTGATATCCTGCATCATCGCGAAACCCAACGCATAAGGGTTGATCCCGATCGCGTTCGGGGCGTCAAAGTCGGGCTGGGACAGAACATTGGTATGGCTGTGCAATATTTCGAGCATCGCGCCATCCGTCAGCAATCCAGCGCGGTGCAACTCGTTGGTAATATAATAGTGGACGAAGCAGGCGCATCCTTCATTCATAACCTTGGTCTGACGTTGCGGGTAGAAATACTGTGCTATGTTGCGAACGATGCGTAGAATTTCGCGTTGCCAGGGCTTCAGAACCGGGCTGTGACGTTCGACGAAATAGAGCAGGTTTTCTTCCGGCAGCCCCATTTCGCGCTTGCGCTTTTCCGCTTCTTCATCGGTTTTCGAAGACTGTGTGGGATGATCGAAGGCGTCCCACAGGTAATGGACCGCCCGCTCTTCTTCGATTTGCCGCTCACGCTGCCGGGTTCTCTCCTCTGCGAGCGATAAGTGGGTTGGGCGCCTGTGCCGGAAAACGCTGGACGGCATAAGCGCATGGGCCGCGTCGAGTAAATGCTCGACCTCGCGTTCCCCGTGCTGTTCTTCGCATTGGGCGATAAATCCGCGCGCATAGTCGAGGTAGTCGAGTATACCTTGCGCATCGCTCCACTGGCGAAACAAGTGATTGTTCTTGAAGAAGTGATTGTGCCCGAAGGCCGCGTGGGCAATCACAAGGACCTGAAGCGCCATCGTGTTGTCTTCAAGGCAGTAGGAAATACATGGATCGGAATTGATCACGATTTCATAGGCAAGGCCATTTGCGCCTTTGCTATAAGCCTTTTCTTCGTGAACAAAACGCTTCCCAAAGGACCAATGCCGATACATGAGCGGCATCCCTGTCGACGAGTAGGCATCCAGCATTTGCTGATACGAGATGATTTCGATTTGGTTCGGATAGACGTCAAGTCCGAGGTCATCAATCGCCACACGCTCGATTGCATCATAGCTGCGCTGGATGGTCTCAAAATCCCAATCCGCGCCGTCAAACAGCGGCGCTCCAGTTTCGGCCCGATCAACCATTGGAAACTCCGTTCGTCTTGCGCGCAAACAGCTCGTGCAGAACCGGGTAGATGTCACTCGCTCGCGCGATCCGTTTCATGGCGAAGTTTGGCCAAGCCTCTGCAACTTGTCGGTACGAACGCCATAGTTCCATGCCGTTTTCTTCGCTGTTCATCAGATCTGCTTCGGTCTCGTCGACAATTTCCGTATAGGCAAAGTATTGGCAGCGCTTCATCAGATCGCTGGTCAACAGGTCGGCGCATAGTTGTGAATCTCCGCTGAAATTCTCACCATCTGATGCTTGCGCGGCATAAATATTCCATAACGAAGGCGGATAGCGGGCTTCGATTATCTTTTTCATTTCGGTGAGCGCGCTGCTCACGACCGTACCGCCAGTTTGGCGCGAGTGAAAAAAGGTGTCTTCATTAACTTCCGCTGCGACCTGGGTGTGGCGGATGAATACAAGTTCGATCTTATCGTAGCGTTGCTTAAGGAAAAGATGCAGCAGGACGAAGAACTGCTTGGCAAGGTTCTTCTCACGCTCCCCCATCGAGGCCGAAACATCCATCAGGCAGAACATCACCGCGTTTGCCGCCGGTTCGGGGCGCATCTCGAAATACTTGTAACGCACATCAAGCGGGTCAATATAGGGAACGATCCGGCGTCGCCGTAGCATCTTGTCGAGCTGCTCACGCAGCAGTTGCCTTTCCGCCTTTCGCGCTGCATCTGGCTTTTCCAGCGCCTCCAGTTCTTCAACCTGTTCTGTAAGAGCCTGGATCTCGGCGTTGGTCGGTCGTCGCATCGCAAGACGTCGGCCAAAAGCATTGCGCATCGTTCGGGAAACACTGAGGTTGGCGGGCGTCCCGGCGGCAGTATAGCCCATGCGATGCGGCTTCGAGACGGTGACCTCTTTGAGACTGCGTTTGACCATGTCAGGCAGTTCGAGATCCTCGAAGAACAGGGAAAGAAACTCGTCCCGCGACAGAACGAACATGAACTCGTCCTCGCCCTCCCCTTCGGGCGCCCCCTCACGTCGCCCCTGCCCGCCCTTGCCGGACGGAGGTTTCTTGAGACGGTCACCCGCCTTAAACTTCTTGTTTCCGGTCAGAACCCTTTGTTTGGAACCGCCTTTGTTGTCATGCTGAAAATGCGGTTCACCGATCCCTTCTGACGGTACCGAGATGTTTTCCTGCTGGCCGACATCCGCGATTTTCCGGCGCCGGACACTTTCTTCAACCGCCTCTTTGACGGCAGAGCGAACCCGGCGCAGAAATCGCCTGCGGTTCCCAAGATTCTTATCTTTGGGGTTTAGCCTTCGGTCGATGAAATGGGCCATTTGAGCATAGACTCCTCATCCTGCCTTGTTGACCCGCATGTACCATTCAACCAAGCGCCTGACCTGTCGGCGCGTATACCCGCGACCGATCATGCGATCGATGAACTCGTTATGCTTGGCTTCAGTTTCCTTATCCCTTTTGGCCCCAAAACTGATGACCGGCAGCAGATCCTGAATCTGACCAAACATGCGCTTTTCGATAACGCGTCTCAGCTTCTCATATTTGCGCCAGTCGGGGTTACGACCGCGATTGTTGGCCCGCGCGCGCAGCACGAATTTGACCACTTCGTTCCGGAAGTCCTTGGGGTTGGAAATTCCGGCCGGTTTTTCGATCTTTTCAAGTTCCTGTTCCAGAACACTACGATTGAGGATCTGGCCTGTATCCGGGTCCTTGAAGTCCTGATCTTCGATCCAGGCGTCAGCAAACGCGATGTATCTGTCGAAAAGGTTCTGACCAAAGTCAGAATAGGATTCCAAGTAGGCTTTTTGGATCTCATTGCCGATGAATTCCGCATAGCGCGACGACAGATCGTCCTTCATGAAAGACAGGTATCGGCTTTCAACCTCATCGGGGAATTGTTCGCGTTTCACCGCCTGTTCAAGAACATAGAGCAGATGAACCGGATCGGCGCCGACTTCTTCGGTGTCATGATTGAAGGTCTCGGACAGCACCTTGAACGCGAAGCGGGTGGATGTGCCCGTCATCCCCTCGTCCACCCCGGCCTCATCCCGATATTCTTGCACTGATCGTGCTTTGGGATCGGTATCCTTCAGTGTTTCACCGTCATAGACGCGGAGCTTGGAAAAAGCCGGTGAGTTTTCGTGTTCCTTCAATCGTGTCAGAACACTGAACTGGCTCAGGATTGACAGCGTTTCCGGTGCACAGGGGGATTCGCCCAGACTGCTTTCCTCAAGCAGCTTCTCGTAAATCCTGGTTTCATCCGAGGCACGTAAGCAGTAGGGGACTTTGACCAGGCTGATCCGGTCCAGGAAGGCCTCGTTGTTCTTATTGTTTTTGAACTGCTGCCATTCCGCTTCGTTCGAATGTGCAACAATAACACCTTGGAAAGGGAAGGCACCGATGTTCTCTGTCCCCGCATACGACCCCTCCTGCGTGGCGGTCAGCAAGGGATGCAATACCTTGATCGGCGCCTTGAACATCTCCACGAATTCCATCAGCCCCTGCGTGGTGCGGTTCAGGGCACCGGAATAGGAATATGCGTCTGGATCGTTCTGGCTGAATTCTTCGAGCTTGCGTATATCGAGCTTCCCAACAAGCGAAGAAATGTCCTGGTTGTTTTCGTCACCCGGTTCAGTCTTCGCCACGCAAATCTGGCGCAGTTTGGACGGATAAAGTTTGACAACCGAAAATTTGGAAATATCGCCGTCGAATTCCTGTAAACGCTTGATGGCCCAAGGCGAAATCAACCCGTTCAAAAGCCGTTTGGGAATGTTGTATTTGTTCTCCAGCAGATCCCCCATTCGCTCGCGGTCAAAAAGACCAAGCGGCGATTCAAAGATTGGGCTGATCTCGTCACCTGCCCGCAGCACATAGATCGGCTGCCGCTCCATCAGGTTTTTGAGAATTTCGGCAAGCGTTGACTTGCCCCCGCCGACCGGCCCCAGCAGATAGAGGATTTGCTTGCGTTCCTCGAGACCCTGGCTGGCATGGCGGAAAAAGCCAACGATGCGTTCGATGGTTTCCTCGACGCCATATATGTCCTGGAAGGGTTTGTATCGCTTGATTGTCCGGTTAAGAAATATGCGACTGAGCCGAGCCTCTTGACTGGTATCGATAAGCTCTGGCTCGCCAATCGCGGCGACCATCCGTTCGGCGGCGGTAGCCCGCATCGTAGGGTCTTCTCGACATTCCAGCAAATAGTCCTGCAATGTCATTTCGATGAGCTTTGTCCGCCCATACCCTTCTGCAAACTGCTCGAAAATCTCCATTTTTAAAGTTCCTCTAGGTTTCGTACTCCTTCGTCCCAGCGCGCTAAGTTCATCCTAGTCTACCACAAATATGATCCGTAATTGTCTAATTTCTAATCACAATTTGTTTCCCGGCCGACGTTCTGTTGAAATTTTTTCTGATTAAAGCCTGCGAAACCCGTTGCCGCGCTGCTATTTGCAGTCGTAGCCTTTGTCTTTAGAACGCCGAATGACCGGTTGAGCATTGGCATCCGAAGGCGAGTGAAGTCTATCGTATCCTCAGCAAATTGGTTCGCACCCTCAAAACAAGCTTCTCAACTGGAGCCCGTTCGCAGGGCTTAGTTGCAAACTTTTCACGATTGACGCTCACTTCTCTTTCGGCTGGTTGGTTGCCAATCCGGCCACAGAAACAAGTTTTTTTCAATCGGCTTTGCATGCTACACTGCGCCGCCAAAACCGAACGAACCTCCAAAGACCCATGCCTTGAGGCGTCCCAAGTTTGGCCGACAGTGCACGAAATCGCGCCATAAGCGCATCCATCGGGGCAGGGTCATCAAAACACATAAACTCAGGAACCAATCATTGCGGCAGGCTGTGCAATCCACGGTGAAATTGCGAAGCCCGCTTTCTGCGCAATGCCGGCAACGGATCAGCGAGCAGCGCAAATGCCATAGAGCGCCCGTCAAACCAGACTTTCTCCGTAAGCGCAAAATCTGGAGGTGGTCGACTAACAGTCTGCTGACAAGGCGGCCGCTTGAGAGATGACAACAAGGAGCGCCTGATCTCACCTATGCCGCTGCGGTTGCTTCAATCTCAAACAGCAATCCGGGGATAGTGAGGCGTGTGACACCCAGCAAAGTCATGGGCGGGGCGACCCGATGCGGGCCAAAGCGCGTCCCCAGCAGATCGAAATTCTTCAATGCCTCATCCACATCAGTAGCAAAGACGCCCAACTTGATGACATTGCTCAGATCCATGCCGGCGCCTTTGATTACGGCTTCCAGATTGTCCAGGGCCAAGGCGATCTGCGCGCGCATATCGTTAGGGTGCTGGGGCGCGCCGTTCTCGTCAACAGCTGTCTGCCCGGCGCAAATGACCTGATGTGTCATGCCCTTGGTCACCTCGGCCTGATTGTAGCCCAGCTTGAGCGACC